>DASYCD010000214.1:0-12887 GCA_036500405.1 Bryobacteraceae bacterium | reverse complement strand
CGCGGAAAACCGGCGGTGATGATGATGACGTCTGAGCCGGCCGTCGGCGTATAGTCGTTCGCGCCGGTAATACTCACGTCGTAGTGTTCCACCGGTCCGGCCTGCAGCAGGTCCAGTCCTTTGCCTTGGGGTACGCCCTCGGCGACGTCCACCAGAACGATATCGCCCAGCTCCTTCTTCGCTGCCCACACGGCACAATTCGCACCGACATTGCCGGCGCCGATCACGGTAATTTTGTTTCGCAAGATAATCCTCTCGATGAACGGTAAAGAAACCTCAGTATAGCTCCCGAGGGTTTTTCGGCCCTGGCTGTTGCGTCCGCTTTCGCACCCGTTTGCGACAGAAATCGGGTTGCACGTATCGCCAATATTTCCCACCTCGTCTACAATGAAAGTTTGGCGTCCTTATGCCTTCCTTATCGGATGTTCTCCAAGCGCCGCCTCCCTGCAGTCACTATCTACAGCTGTATGACCGGGACAGGCTTCCGCTGGCACAGAACGTCGCCGCTTACATCTCGGAAGGGCTGAAACGCGGCCAGGGAGCCATCATCATCGCCACTCCCGAGCACCGCGAAATCTTCCGCGAGGAGCTTGGAAAATGCGATGTAGACGCCAGCCTGCCTCTGGCCGACTCCGGCCTGCTGCTTCTGGACGCTCATCAAACCCTGAGCCAGTTTCTGGTGAATGGTGAACCGGATGAGGCGCGGTTTCGCAAGGTCATCGCGTCATCTATCTGCCAGGTGCGGACGGCCCGCCCCGCCGGATTGCGGGCCTATGGAGAGATGGTCGCTGTGCTGTGGTCCGCCGGTCGCCGCGCTTCCGCCATCGGTCTCGAGAGATTCTGGAGCGCACTGTTGCGCGACCGCGAGTTTAGCCTCTTCTGCGCCTATCCCATCGATATCTTCAGCGCTGATTTTCAGATTCCGCGAATGGACGCGCTCCTGTGCGACCACACGCATTTGATCCCTACGGGTGAACAGGATAAGCTGGCCGGCGCGCTGAACTTCGCGATCGACGAAGTACTCGGGCCGGAAGCGCAGAGCCTCAAGACGCTGATCAAGGCCAACTACCGTCCCGCGTGGGCCGTGCTGCCCGAAGCGGAGGGAATTATTCTATGGCTGCGGAATAACCTGCCGCAGCAGGCAGATGAGATTCTGGATCTCGCGCGCCGCCAGTACGATTCGCAGTGCCGCGCAGCCGCCCGTTAGCCTTTATTCGCGCGGAAGAGTGAAATAGAAAGTCGATCCGCTTCCCAACCGCGATTCTACCCAAATCCGTCCGCCGGCTCGCTCCACGAATTTCTGGCAAATGGCGAGCCCCATGCCCGTCCCCGAATATTCGTCCGTGGTGTGCAGACGTTTAAAGACGCCGAAAATCTGCTGCGTATACTTTTCGTCGATCCCGATGCCGTTGTCCGAAACGGAGAATTGCCACATCGATTCGCTGTGCGCCGCGTCCACGTGTACCCGTGGCGATTCCTCCGGCCGCCGGTACTTGAGGGCGTTCCCGAGGAGGTTCTGAAATACCTGCGAGAGATGAACCGGCAGGATCGGAACCGTTGGCAGGCTTCCCCGCGTGACCACCGCCGACGTATCCTCCACCGCGGTCTTCAAATTGAGCAGCGCCGCTTCGAACGCCTCATTGGCATCGGCGCGGGCGTCCGCACAGCCAGAAGTCTGACCCGGCGAACCGGAAGCCGCCGACCACGCGAGCAGGTCGCGAATCAGCGCTTCCATGCGAGCGGAGCCCTCCATCAGATTTTCCAGATACTGGCCCGCTTCCGGCTCCAGATTGCCGCCCAGCCGGCGGCGCAGCAGTTCGCTGAAGATCGAGATCGAACGGAGCGGCTCCTGCAAATCGTGCGAAGCCGAGTGAGCGAATTGACTCAGGTCCTCATTCGCGCGGCGTAAATCCTCATTGGTCCGGCGCAGCGCCGCTTGCGAGCGCCGCAATTCTTCCGTGCCGCGTTCAATCGTTCCAGCCGATCGCAGCGCGCAGGAAACCAGCCTCCCCAGCACCGCCGCCATCTTTGTCTTCCCCGCGGTCTTCCCCGCAATGAAGGCCGCCGGGGAATGCCAGTAGAAAACCATCGTGCCGGGCTGCTCATCGAGCACGCGCAGCGGGATGATGAGCATGCTTCGAATTCCCTCTGCCCGCAACGCATCATGCCGGGTGGAGAGGTAAGGCGACTTCTCCACATCTTCGAAAATCAGGGGTTCTTTCGGAGCTTCGCGAGCCGGAGCCAGCCGGTGCGCGTCACGAAAGGCTTTGGAAAGCCCCTCCGCCGCGGAAAGGCTCCATGTCTGATCGTGCGCATTCTGCTGCCAGATTGCGTAGCCGTCTGCCGCAATGAACTGCTTCCCGAGTTCAATCGTCGTCTGGAGCACATCCTCGCAACTCTGGGCCAGCAGCAGCCGGCTGGATGCCTCAACCAGAAGCGCGAGATCGCCGGGGGATTCGGTAGTGGGGGGCTGGCCCGCTGGCGTAGGGGACATTTCGTTGCACACCCTGGTAGCGGTATCTGCCACTAATGAGTCAATCGTAGCAACTTTTGGGAGGGGAAAACGCGAACCGCAAAATCGTCAGAGAGATTCAATACCAGGAAAAACAAAAAGGAGAGATTGAACCCAGGGAGATAAGTCCAACCCCTCCTTCTAAACCGGCGAAACCTGTTTCCATCCACTCAAAGACTGCTTTGTCGGGAAGCAGCCCTCTCGCAGCCGGATCGGCCCACCAGATAAGGCGCCCGCCGCATGAACGGCGGATCTTCCACATCAGCGGGAGTGTGTCGGGCACTCCCGCCTTGCGGAGAGATTCCTTTTACTTCTGCGCCATCGGAGACGCTTTCGCGTCCGCGCTATAGACGCTTACTTCAACCCGGCGATTCTTGGCCCGCGCATCCTTGTCCTTGCCTTCATCAACCAGCTTGTTTTCGCCGAGGCCGATCATCTGAATGCGGTAAACCGGGATGTCGTGCTGGCTCACGAGATAGGTCATCACGGCGTCTGCGCGGCGCTTGCTGAGCTGCATGTTGTAAGTCGCATCGCCTGTTTTATCGGTAAATCCTTCAATGGCGATGAAAAACCGCTTGTAAGTGTTACCCGTGGATGCCATCTGATCGAGCGCCTGCTTCGCGTCCGCATCGAGCTTGTCGCTGTTGAACTTGAAGTTGACGGTGGTTTCGGAGACTTTCTTATAGTCATCCATGCTCGCCATCTGGTTCTTCAGATCGGTGACGCCGGCGTTGGCCTGCTGGGCCGACTGACCAGCCTGATCCGCGCGATTGCCTGCGTCGACTGCCTTCTGATCCGCCTGTCCGGCCTTGTTCAGAGCGTCGCCCGCGCGAGCATCGGCCGCAGTGGCTGTCTCGGTTGTCTTGCTCAGGGTGGTTTCGTCAGCCGTCAGTGTCTGCTGCGTCTTCTGCAACGACTCATTGGTCTGCGAAAGCTGCGTGCTGGTCTGATCCGCCTTCTGGTTGACCGGATCGATACTCTGTTTCACGAACTTTTTGGTAGCGCAGCCGCTGGCCGCCAGCATTACCGCCCCTACACATACGATCGATAAATACTTCATGTGGAAAGCACCTCGCCTCGGGAAAAAGCAAACGGTGCGCCAATGTACGAAAAATTTCAGAATGGGTGCGAATCAGGTTTCTGAATCGTCGGCGCCGCGGGCTGGATATTTCGGTTTTCGGGCGCTTTTGGGAAGGATAATTTGCGCGGGTTTTACCCGGCCAACGCGTTCACGCGCGATGGCCTTTACTTCTTTTTCAACACTGAATTTGTTCGATTTGCGGCGGGCCATCTAAGCCAGAACTGCTTCCGCCACGCGCGACGCCACATCGTCAAACGTCACGATCTCATAGAGCGAGGGATCCGACATAATCTTCTTCACCAGCGCTGCGTGCAGCTTGTGGCCCGCGCGTTCCGCGATCACATTGCCCAGCAGCGGACGCCCCAGCATCGCCAGATCGCCAATTAAATCCAGCGCTTTGTGACGGCAGCATTCGTCGGGAAAACGCAGGCCGCCAGGGTTCAGCACACCCTCTCGAGTAAAGCACAGTGCGTTCTCCAGAGAAGCTCCGCGGATCAGCCCCATCTCTCGTAACTGGCCTAGTTCGTTTTCGAACCCGAAGGTCCGGGCAGGGGCAAGTTCGACGGCATAATTTTCCGAAGTTACTTCCATCTCGATGGATTGTTTTCCGATAGGTTCGGGAAAATCGATTTCGCAAGTCAGACGAAACGAGTTATCCGGAAGAATAGAAATCCGTTTACGCCCGTCTTCCACGACCACGGGCCGCCGGATCCGGAGGTAACGTCGCTTCCGCCGAAGCTGGCGTATACCTGCCTCTCGCAGCAGATCCACGAACGGCTTGCCGCTGCCGTCGAGAATCGGGACTTCCAGGTTATCGAGCTCCAGCCAGATATTGTCGATGCCGAAGCTGTAGAGGGTGCTCAGGAGATGTTCGGTCGTCGAAAGATAGACACCATGCCGCATCAGACTTGTGGCATAGCTGACCTTCTCCACATATTTCCAGCTGGCGGGGATCGGGAAGTATTCCAGATGCGAAAGGCGGAAGACGATTCCCGTGCCTGCCGGCGCGGGGACCATCCTCAAATTCACAGGGACGCCGGTATGAAGCCCAACGCCTTTTACTTCGACCGGGCGGTCGATCGTCGTCTCGAACTGCACCGCTTTCATGCTAGCGCAAAGAAAGCATCAAAGTCCGTAAACATTTGATATAAAAAGAGTAATGGATCGACCAATCGTGTCTTATTGACGACACCATGCGGTAATTCCGCACCAGATTCGCCTCCTCATCGCCGTCGAAAATGCCTCAAATGGCACTTAATCCATGCAGAATGACGTGTTGGATGGCCAGATTTTTTGTTATAATTAGCACATCGGATCGCTTGCCGGGCTCCAGACTTCCGACCTCAGCGGCGATCCCGGCGCGCTCCGCCGGAGTCAGGCTGGCCATCCGGATGATCTCCGGCAATGTAGCCGTGGTGTCGCGGCGCATCGTCCGAACCATGGCGTCGAGGCCGGCGATGGAGCTTGCCAGCGCGTCGCTGTCCGGAGCGCGGCCTACGCGGCCATCGCTCACGCACCAGGAGCCGTCTTCCTCCGGCCCGAACCGGTAGCGGCCCGGCGGCATGTCGAGAGCGCGGTTGGAATCCGTCACAAGACAGAGCCGCGAGGCGCCCTTCATCCGGAATGCGAATTCGAGAAGCTCGGGCGAAAGATGATAGCCGTCCGCGATGACCTCGGTGCTCATCTCCGGAGTCGCGAGAACGAACTGCTCCATGCTGGCCTGCATCGGTGTGCCGAAGCGCGCACGCAGCGAAGCCACGGAGCTCATCGCGCACCAGAAGTGATCGACGTGGCGGACGCCGGCCTCGAACGCCTTCACCATCTCGGCCCAACTGGCGTTCGAGTGCCCGCAGGTCACGAGACATCCGCGAGCGGAGGCGGCGCGATAGAACGCCTCTGCGCCGGGTAATTCCGCCGCACACGTCGCGATGCGGACAATGTTGTTCCCGAGCAACCGGTCGTATTCTTCCGGCGATGGATCGCGCCGTCCGCCGGCGGGATGGCAGCCGACCTTGTCTTCGGCGAAGTACGGGCCGTAGAGATGAACGCCTGCGATCCGCGCGCCGTCTTCTACGGACCACGTATCGCGCACCTCCGCGCACACTTCTACCATCCGCATCACTTGCTCCGGGGAGCCTGTAGTCGTCGTCGGGAAGATGGTCGTCGTGCCGTGCCGCAGATGTGCTCGATTCGCTGTGCGGATGCGGTCCGGCGTGCCGTCCATGTAGTCGGCGCCATCGCCGCCGTGCACGTGCAGATCGACGAATCCGGGAGAAATGTACGGCGCACCCTCACGCGGCGCTGAGTCAGCGTCCACCGATGCGATGCGCCCGTCATCGATCGTCAGCGATCCATAGACCACACGATCGGGAAGAATGAGGTTTCCTTCAAGACGGGACTCCGCGCGCACGCTCTCAGTATAGGGATTCACGTTATCCTGAAATCCGAAGTGAAGACCGACCCTAAGGCTCCACGCCTCTTTCTCATCGATAGTTTTGGCTTTATTTTCCGGGCGTTTCACGCGCGCGCTCGCATGGGCGCGCCGCCGATGCGCACCACGACCGGAATTTCGACCGAGGCAACATTCATCTTTAACAACATGCTGCGGAAGCTCACCCGCACGTATGAGCCGGCCTATATGGCGGCGGTGTTCGAGAGCCTCGGCAAGACGCATCGCGAAACCGAGTACGCCGAGTACAAAGCCAATCGCGCGGAAACGCCCGACGATCTGCTGCAGCAAATTCCGTGGGTGCGCCGTCTCATTGAAGCGTTGCGGATACCGATCATCGAAGCGGAAGGATTTGAAGCGGACGACGTGATCGGTACGCTCAGCCGCAAGGCGGAAGCAGCGGGCTATGACGTGGTTGTCGTGTCGAGCGACAAAGATCTGATGCAGCTGGTCACCGATCGCGTTCACATGATGAATCCGGCGAAGGACGATACCTGGTACGACCCCGCCAAGGTCCAGGAGTTCATGGGCGTCCCGCCAAAGAACGTGGCGGATTTGCTGGCGCTTAAAGGCGACGCGGTCGATAACATCCCCGGCGCTCCTGGCATCGGCGATAAGGGCGCGAAAGATTTGGTGACGCAGTTTGGCTCCGTGGAAGCCGCGCTCGACCGCGCCGCGGAAGTGACGAAAAAGATGTATCGCGAAAGTTTGCAGAACAATCGCGAGCGCATTGAGCTGAGCAAACGGCTCGCGACTATTGATTGCAACGTTCCGATCGAATTCGAGGCCGAGACGTTCCGGATGCAGGAGCCTGATCCCGCGCTGCTGAAGCCGCTGCTCAAAGAGCTCGAATTTTTCAGTCATCTGAAGGAATACACGGAATCGCTCGGGCCTACCGAGGACACGCGTCCTCGCGATTTCGGAACACTTGCGACCGCGGAAGATACAGCTGCGTGGCTCGCCACGCGGCCTGCGGATAAAACGCTATCGTTCTCTTTCAGCAGCGATTGCGGCGAGGTTGGCATGAGCTGGCAGGAAAGCGAAGCGCGGGCCGTGCCGGTGAGCCGGGTGAGCGAACTCCGCGAGGCGCTCGAAGATCCGGAGGTTCCGAAGTCCGCCGCCGATCTGAAGAATTTCCAGCGTACGCTGCTCGGCCTGCAGATTGAGCCGAGAGGATTCGGCGACGATCCATCGCTGTACTCCTTCATGCTGGACGCAGACCCCGGCAGTTGCAGCCTCGACGCGATGGTGGAGCGTCGCCTGGAACTCAAGCCCGGTCCGCGCGCGGACGAGCGCGCCTGCTTCACGCACGAGCTCACCGAACTTCTGCGCCCGGAGATCCAGCGCCGCGAATCGATGCAGCCGCTTTATCGCGATGTCGAACTCCCTCTCACGGGCGTACTGGCCCGGATGGAATACACCGGCATCCGCGTGAACTCCGAGGCGCTCGGAAGCCTCTCGGCGATGCTCGAAACACAGATCGCTGCGCTGACCACGGACATCCACAAGTCTGCCGGACGCGAGTTTAATATCGCCTCGCCGCAGCAACTGGCGAAAATACTCTTCGAAGAGCTCGGCATCCCAACGCCGGTTCGCTACGGCAAAGGCAAAGTGCCTTCGACCGCGGCCGACGTGCTGGAATCGCTCGCGCCGGATCACGCGATCGTCCGTCAGGTTCTCGAATACCGCCAACTCACCAAGCTGAAGGGCACGTATTCCGACGCGCTGCCGATGCTGATCGATCCAATGACGGGCCGCATCCACACCAGCTTCAGCCAGACCGGCGCGGCCACGGGGCGGCTTTCGTCCTCGAACCCCAACCTGCAGAACATCCCGATCCGTACCGAACTCGGCCGCCAGATCCGCGCGGCTTTCGTGCCGCGTGAGGGCTGGACTCTGATCGTCGCGGACTACTCGCAGATTGAGCTGCGTCTTCTCGCGCACATGTCCGAAGACCCGGTGCTGACGGACGCCTTCCAGCGCGGCGACGACATCCATACGCGCACCGCCGCCGAAGTGATGGGCGTGCCGCCCATGATGGTGACGAAAGAAGCCCGCAATGCGGCGAAGGCGGTGAATTTCGGGATCGTATACGGGATCAGCGGTTTCGGCCTGGCGGCGAACCTCGGGATTCCGCGCAAGGAGGCCGAAGCCTACATCAAGAGCTACTTCGAGCGCTATTCCGGCGTAAAGAAGTTCATCGACGCACTCATTGCCGAGACCCGGCAGACCGGCATCGCGAAGACGCTGCTCGGCCGCGAGCGGCCTATTCCCGACATCAACAGCCGCAACCCGAACGCCCGCGGTTTCGCCGAACGCACCGCCATGAATTCGCCGATCCAGGGGACCGCCGCCGACCTGATCAAGCTCGCGATGGTGCGGATCGACCGCAAGCTGCGCGACCGCCAGGCCAAGCTGCTCTTACAGGTTCACGACGAACTGGTGCTGGAAGCGCCACCCGAGGAACTGGAAGAAATCAAGGGGCTGGTAAAAGAGGAGATGGAAGGGGTAATGAAACTCAACGTCCCGCTGGTCGCCGATCTTGGAACCGGCGACAACTGGCGGGACGCAAAATAAGCAAAGCTAAAAAGCAAAAACGAACCAATTTGGGTTCGCCGGGGCTTAAGCGTTAAACGAGCTGCCGCAGCCGCAGGTGGATTTCACGTTCGGGTTGTTGAACTTAAACCCAGACCCTTCAAGGGTTTCCACGTAATCCACTTCAGCGCCTTCGAGGTACAGCATGCTGGCCTGATCGACAAAAACCTTCAGGCCTTCGTAGCTGTAAGTCTTGTCCAGCATGCCGGGGGCATTCTCGAACGCCATCGAGTAGCTGAACCCGGAGCAGCCCCCGCCCACCACCGAAATACGGAGGCCAGCCGGCTTCGGCTCCTGCGTATCGAGGATTTCCCGGACCTTCGTGACGGCTGTTTCTGTCAGATTAACCATGTCAGTGCACTTCTCCCGCTCAGATTTATCGAACCTTCAGTATATCAGGATGCGTGGAAAACCCGGCCGGATTCATCCGGTTCGCGGCCCCGGCGACCCGGGCGAAACCTGCTATCTTCAGGAAGCGCCCCGACCCGCGCATCTTCGAGGGGCACTGGAGCATCGTTTATGGCGAAACCGGAGTGTCCGATGATCCGTCAGACGGGAGTGTATGGCGACTGTGACCGGAACACTCCATTTCCCCGTAATCGGCAGTAAGACTGCTAACAGGACCAGAGTGGATTACGAAAACACTCCGGAAGGAGCGCTCGTTCGCCGTGCACAAAACGGCGATGAATCCGCATTTCAGGAAATTGTAGAGCGCTATCAGTCCAAGGTTTTTTCGATCATCCACGGCATCGTCCGGCAGCGGAACGACGTGGAAGATATCTCGCAGCAGGTTTTCACCAAGATTTATTTCTCGATGCGGAATTTCGATTTCCGCAGTTCACTCATCACCTGGGTTTACAAGATCACGGTGAATGAGTGCTTCGATTATCTCCGGAAAAAGAAGGTCCGCAAGCTCGTTTATGAAAGCGACATGAGCGAGGACGAGGCCCGCCGCGTAGAGAACTCGGAGAACGGCTCCGGCCGCGGCGTCCGCGCCGATACAACGCTGGCGCGACGTGATTATGTGGTAAAACTTTTGGAGCGGGTTTCAGGCGAAGAGCGCGATTTGCTGATGCTCAAAGAGGTCGAGGGCTATTCCGTGGAGGAGATGGCTCGCCGCCTGAACATGAATGAGAATACAATTAAGGTCAAACTGTTTCGCGCCCGCCAGAAGCTGGTGAAAGCGTCTCAGCGGCTCGAACGGGCGCCCGCAAGAGCTGAGTAAATATATGCACGACCCTGTGGTGAACGAACTCGAAGATTATCTCGCGGGCAAGGCGTCGCCGACTTTCCACGGGCACCTGGCATCCTGCCAGGAGTGCCGCGCGGAGGTAGAGTCGATCGCCGATGTTTCGGGAATGCTGGCCGTTCTCCGGTCTGATTCCGAGACTGTGGCTCTGCCTTCTCCATTCTTCTATACGCGGGTAGCGGCGGGGATTGTGGAACGCCAGAATACTGGCCATTGGGGGCTTCTGGCGCCCGGTGCGGCGTTCTTCCGGCGTGTGGCGTTTGCATCACTCCTGTTGCTGGCCAGTCTCGGAAGTTATCTGGTGATGCGTGAGGGCGATATCATTCCCTCCACCGACGCCGTAACCATCATTGCCCAGCACGATTCCACGGCTGACCATGCCGCGAGCGCGGACCGCGACGTTATGCTGGTCACCCTGGCGAGTTACGGGGAATAGCGCCGGCATGTCGAGCGTCACACTGCCGCGGCCTGCCGAGCGCGTGGCGTTCTTCTCCCTGATTCTGGTTTTTCTTTGCGGCGCGGTAGCGGGCGCTCTGGTGCTCAGCCTGATGCGAACTTCGGGAACGCATAGCCCGCGGCCAACGGCTGCAGCGCTGTCGTCCATGTCCGTAGCCGAGATGAAAACCAGCCTCAACCTAACCGACGACCAGACCCGCCAGTTGACGTCCATTCTGGACGACTTCTCGCACTATTACGACAATCTGCTGGCGGATGGCAATAGCCGGATTATCGAGATTCTGAACCCCGAACAGAAAAAACAGTTCGCCGAAATGCTGCAGCACCGCAGGAAATAGGCCCAAAACTCACCCAGTACCCTCTCCCCTGGCCCGATCTTTTGTGAGAAACTGGACGGCGATGCGCAATTTTACTTACTTTTTAGCAATGACAGGTCTTCTGGTTGGGCTGACCGGTTGTTCGAGCGATTCTTCGGCTAAGCTAGAGCAGACCCACGTCGTCGCGGCAGGCGAAAAGGCGCCGGCCGGTCACCTGACCTACAGCGTGCTGGACTCGCAGATTCTCCCGCAGATCACCGAGGCTGGCGACACTCCGCGCGTGCCGAAAGAACGCTTCATCGTTGTGCAGATTGCGGTTAGCAATTCCGGCAACACAGACGCCAATATCCCCGGCGTGACGCTCGAAGCCGATTCGGGAACCACTTATAACGAACTGACGGACGGCAATGGAGTTCAGGGCTTTCTGGGTGTGCTGCGGCATGCCGGGCCGCTGCAGACTATCCGCGGGGCCATCGTATTCGACGCGCCCGCCGCGCATTACCGGCTGCGTTTTGCCGACGAGAATGACGAGAACGAGATCCTGGCCGATCTGCCGCTGACCTATGCCCATGAAAAAATAAATAGCGCGGATGTGCCGGCGGCTGTTCTACCCGACCTGACTGCGCCCAGCGGGCCGACTGCCCCGGGCGCGCCGCCCGCAAAATAGCCTCCCATCATGACCCTTTTCCGGACCTCCACCCTTGCCGCCTGCTGCATCCTGGCGGTGGGGTGGTGCGCCGCGCAGCCCTGCTTTGCCCAGACTCCATTGAAGTTGGTCAACCCGATGGCGGCCCAATACGACGATGGGCCACCGCTGGGGGGGATGCGGCTGCGACCGGGGGAGATCGTTTATTTTTCCTTCGTCGTGGAGAACTACGCCCGCTCCGCGGAGCGGAAAGTCGATATCACGGGTCATATTCAGGTGTTCGATCCGCACGGCATTGCGGTCGCGCCGGCTGACGAGATCCCTTTGATCACCTCGCTAAGCGAAGAGGACAAGGAGTGGAAGCCCAAGTTCCGGTCGTCGGTCACGCTTCCGCCGATCGCGCCCCCGGGAACGTACAAAATCCGGTATGACGCAACGGACAACCAGTCGCACCAGTCGGCAACGGGCGAGGCTTCGTTCGAGGTGGAAGCGAAGCTGGTGGCTCCGGCGCCGGCGCTGACCATCCGGGAGCTGAACTTTTTCCGCCGCCAGGAGGATACGACTCCGCTGATTACGCCGGTCTATCGGGCGGGCGACATGATTTGGGTCAAGTTCTACATTGTCGGCTACAAGGCTCTGGAGCAGAATTCGATCGACTGCTCGTACGACGTGGAGCTTCTCGGTCCCGACGGCGCTTCCATTATGAAGAAGGAAGACGCGGCGATGGAGAAGAGCACCGCCTACTATCCGCAGCCCTATATTCCGGGCATTTTCAACCTTACGCTGAAGTCCACTACCCCGCCAGCCACTTACACGGTAGTGATCACGGCGCACGACAACGTCGGCAGCCAGACCGCTACGGCACAATCGAAGTATCAGGTCCACTGACACATCGAACATGAATACGGAACAGAAGGCGCTCGCGATCAACCTTGACGCGGGAAGGTTTGGAACGTTTGCCGAAATTGGCGCGGGGCAGGAAGTGGTCCGCTGGTTTTTCCATGCGGGGCACGCTTCGGCGACGGTGGCGAAGTCGATTTCGGCGTATGACACCGCGGTCAGCGACGAAATTTATGGCAAGGCCGGGCATTACGTCAGCCGTGAGCGGCTGGAATCGATGCTCGATTACGAATACAGTCTGCTGCTGCGGCGCCTGGATGCGGCGCGCGGCGAGAAGACGTCGTTTTTCGTTTTCGCCGATACGGTCGCGACGCGTATGCGGACCGACAGTCCGGGCGGGCACGGCTGGCTGGGCGTGCGCTTCCAGACCGAACCGCGCACAGAGCCGAACGAGATCATTCTGCACGTGCAGCTTCTGGATAACGTGACGGTGGCGAAGCAGGAAGCGTTGGGAATGCTGGGCGTGAACCTGATCCATGCGGCGTTTTTTCTGAATGACAAGCCGCATGAGTTGATCGCGGATCTGCTGGACGGACTGCGCCGGACGCAGCTCGAGATCGATATGATCCGGCTCTCCGGGCCGGCGTTCGAGGGCGTGGATAACCGCCTGATGAGCCTGTTGCTGGTGGAGCAGGGGCTGACGGACGCGACGATGTTCACGGCTGAGGGCGAAGTGGTGCAG
>DASYCD010000213.1:0-18147 GCA_036500405.1 Bryobacteraceae bacterium | reverse complement strand
CGCGAGCTCCACCGGCGCATCGGTCCAGGTACGCCGGGCGATCGCGAGATCGGCCGGGAGCACCGCGTAGAACAGCATGGCCGCTATTGCGGCCCAGGGCGGAAAGAATCGGACCGCTAATAACGCCAGCACCACAACCGATCCTATACTCGCGGCGCACGAAATCAGTGCGCCCACGTCTTCGCCGTAGCGGCCAGTCCACCGCATCAGCGCCGCCATCATCCGTATCATTCCGGCTCGGGTTGGGGGAGGGTACAGCTTCGCATCGGGGTCGGTTCTGTACTCCGCGATCAGGGACCGCATGCCTGCGGCGGGACCCTGATCGACCACCGTTTTCGCCTGGTACGTGTAGACGCGCTCGTCGGGCGTCCGTGAATTCACGTTGTGCAGATTGGCCAGCCGCAGTCCGGCGGCGATGCACACCAGAATGACGAGCAATTTCAGGTGTTGAGGCATTCAGAAATTCCATACCAGAATAGACTGCCGCGATTGCGGACGCCCCAACCCACGGAGGACAATAGTGCAGAAGCCATGAAGCAGTCCGCCGCATACGCCCTGTTGCGTACCTCGACGCGTCTCCATTTCGTTCTGCTTCGCTTCGGCATGATTTCGCTCTCGTCGTCGATTCTGGACAATCTGGTCTTCTACGTCGTTTTTCGCGTCACGGGAACAATTCTCGGGGCACAGGCCGTTGCGAAGACGGTTTCGGTCCTGTTCAACTACTATTTTGTCCGGCGCTCGGTATTTTTCTCCGGCGGCGGCCACCAGATTCAGTTTCCGCGCTACGTTCTGCTTGCCGGGCTGAACGCGCTGCTGTCGTATGTGGGAATACGCATTCTGAACGCGGAATCGGCGCTTGGCGTCATGCAATCGAAGATTCTGGTGGAGACTTTTCTGTTCGGCTTCAACTTCCTGATGCAGCGCGCGTGGATTTTCCGTCACCGCGAGGGGTCGCTGTCCGCCGAGCTTTGATCCGCATGCGTCTGCCTGACCGGTCTGTGCTTTTGCCTCTCGCGGCGGTGATCGCGATCGTGACCGCTGTCTATGGAAACCATTTCCACAACGGCTTTCACTTCGATGACTTTCATACCGTCACGACGAATCCCTACATTCGCGATCTGCGCAATATTCCGCTGATCTTCCGCGACGCCGATACGTTCAGCACGCTGCCGGCGAATCGCGGGTGGCGGCCACTGGTTACAACGTCGCTCGCGTTCGATTACTTCATCGCACGTGGATTGAAGCCGGGCTATTTTCAGGCTTCGGATTTCTTCTGGTTCGCGGTGCAGCTTTGTCTGATGTTTCCGCTGTTCCGGCACATTCTCGATTTCGCGCGCCCTTCGGCGTTCAATCGCTGGATCGCGCTTTTCGCGACTGCGCTCTATGGCGTCCATCCCGTGATGGCGGAAACCGTGAATTACATCATCCAGCGCGGCGATATCTATTCGACGCTTGGCGTGGTCGCGGGTTTGCTGCTCTATATTCGATGGCCGCACCGTCGTAATTACGGCCTCTATCTGATTCCGGTGCTTTTGGGGCTTCTGAGTAAACCTCCGGCGCTCGTTTTCCCGGCCATTCTCTTTACTTACCTGATGCTGTTCGAAGATGCAACGCCGCTGCGTGCGCTGGTTCGTTCGATTCCCGCGCTGCTGCTCGCCGCCGGCATGGGCGCTCTTTCGAGCGCCATGACGCCGAAGAGCTATGACCCCGGCGCATGGCCCGCATTGGATTACCGCATCACGCAGTTCCTGGTTGTGCTGCGCTATTTCCGCAGCTTCTTTCTGCCGCTCTGGCTCTCGGCCGATACCGATCACGTCGCCGAGACCAATATTTTTCATGGCTACGTCTGGGTTGGCGTGCTCTTTGTCATCGCGCTGCTCGCTCTTGCGATCTGGTGCTCGCGTCGGCGAACGCTGCGTCCGATCGCCTTCGGAATTTACTGGTACTTCCTAGCGCTCCTGCCCACTTCGCTCTTCGCCCTCGCGGAAATCGAAAACGATCATCGGATGTTCTTTCCTTACGTAGGGCTTGTGCTCAGCGCTGTGTACGCGGCGGCGCTGTTACTGCGTCCGGAAAACTCTCGCGCACGCCTTGTTGCATCCAGCGTGCTTGGCGCGCTGATTCTGAGCGTGGCCGCGTATGGAACCACTCGGCGCAACATTGTCTGGTATGACGAGGAGTCGCTCTGGTACGACGTGACTTTGAAGAGCCCCACCAACGGCCGCGGCCTGATGAACTACGGCCTCACGCAGATGGAGAAGGGCGACTACGTTCGCGCGCTCGACTATTTCACGCGCGCCGATCAATACAGCCCCGATTATTACGTGCTCGAGATCAATCTCGGGATCGCCAACGGCGCGCTCAATCATGACGAAGAAGCAGAGCGCCACTTCGCCCGTTCGCTCGAACTGGCGCCGGAGGATGCTCAGGCGCTTTACTTCTATGCAGTCTGGCTGCGGCAGAAGAATCGCTATGACGAGGCGATCAAAGTACTCGAAAGCGATATTCAGTACAACCCCGCTTATCTCGATGCGCGTTATCTGCTGATGTGGATCTATCACGATCTCGGCGATAACGCGAATCTCGAACGCGTCGCCCGCGAGTTGCTCGCCCAGTTTCCGTCGGACGAAACGGCGCAATCCTGGCTGAGAGGACAGCCGCCACCGCAGTGACCCGGCGATCTCTCTTCTGGGCTTGCCGCGGAAGGATGGATCGCGCGCATCCTGAGCGCGACGGTGACTTTTCTTGCGCTCACGCCGCTCGTTGTGGGCAAACGCGCCAAGCCAGCCGCAACCAGAGCGTAACTTCGTCCGTCGTGTGAGAAACTGGCACATTGGACGATGGGAAGGGCGAATCCGGCATATCGATCCACGCGCGTTGCCGCGTGGCTCCTCGCAGCAGTGTTCACCGCGGTGGCGCAGACGCCATCGGGGCCGCCATCTCCATCAGGTCCACCCCAGCACGAATCCTTTGACTATTCCATTGAGTGGCGTCTGGTCACCGCAGGCAAAGCCCATCTGGAATGGAACGGCTCCGGCTCCGACGCGGGCGATGTGAAGCTCCAGATCCAGTCGACGGGTCTCGTTTCGCGACTTTATCTGGTTGACGACGAATACTCCGCTACCCTGAACTCGGGCTTCTGCGCCCAAAGCAGTTTGACGGCGGCCAAAGAAGGCAACCGTCACAAAGAAACGCGCGTCACCTTCGATGCCCAGGCGCACAAAGCCAGCTTCGTCGAAAAGGACCTGACGAAGAACACCACCACGAATCAGGAAGTGACGATTCCTTCGTGTGTTCACGATCTCATCGGTGGGCTGATCGCGCTCCGCTATATGAAGGTGGAGCCGGGGAAGACCGCCCAGATTCCGGTCAGCGACGGCAAGAAATTCGTTATGGCGAAGGTAGAGGCGAAGCGGCGCGAAGTGCTCAAATCCAACCTCGGGCCGGTCAATGCGATTCTCTACGAAATCTACCTGTTCGATAACGTGTTGTTCCGCCGCTCCGGCCACCTCTACGTCTGGATCACGGACGATGAGCGCCGGCTGCCTGTTCAGCTTCAGGTCCGGCTTCAGTTCGCCATAGGTACGATTACGTTTAAGATGGAAAAACCAACTGGCGAAGAGCCCGTTTCTGGTGCAAAATAGAATCATGCGCGAAACGATGAAAAGGCTGATTGGCGTTCTGATATTGGGTGGCTGCCTCGCGATGACCCCGGCGTTCGCCGCCAGATCGAAGGCGCCACGGGTTCACCCGAATAAGAGCGCGAAGCTGCAGCGAAAGCATCTGAAAAAACAGCAAGCGAAAGTGCACAAACAAGCCAGATCGCACGCGCGAGTCCGCCGGCAAAAGTCGGCTTAAGGTTTTCGCGATTCGTGCGAAGCCCTACTCTCTGAATCATCGTTAACATGAAGTTTTCTCTACGCGCCGCGACTTCCCGCGACGCGTTTTGTTTAACGGTATGAAGGCCGCGAAAGGCGCCCGCGGCTTCAAAAGAAGGAGAGGAAATCATGAACAGGACTTTCGTTGTTACCGCATTTACCGCGATTCTGGCGGTGGCGCCGCTTGCTTCGGCAGGCACGATTGGCAATCGCAAAGAGAACCAGCAGGACCGCATTGCTCAGGGCGTGAAATCGGGTTCACTGAATCCCGGTGAAACGGCTCACCTTGAACGGAAGGAAGGCGCGCTCAATAAAGAAGTTCGCGCCGAGCGCACCCTGAATAATGGCAAGCTGTCGCCTGCCGAGAAGAAGCAGGTCAATCGGCAGCAGAACCGGTTGAGCCGTCAGATTCATCGCGACAAGCACGACGCGAATTAGCGGCCGGACGCCGTTTCGCGGGGCGCGTTATTTGGCCAGTTCCCTGGCGATCGCGTTTGCGATCTGCGCCCCGTGAAAGCGTCCGTTCTCGATGAAGATTTCGTTGGTGTGCATTCCGGCCACAATGACGCCGGCGAGAAAAACGCCTTTTCGCTCACTTTCGAGCGTGTCGGGATTGGTGCGCGGTTTACCGGATTTCGGATCGAGCGTGATTCCGTTGGCGTTGAGAAACGTGAGATCCGGACTGTAGCCGATCATCGCGAGGACGAAGTCGTTTTTCACCTCGACCCGGCCTTCGGGCGTATCGAGCACGACGCTCTTCTCGCGGATCTCCACTACACGCGAGTTGAAATATGCCTTCACCTCGCCGTTCCTGATCCGGTTTTCGATGTTGGGCTTGATCCAGTACTTCACGTGCCGGTGAATCTCGGGCCCACGATGCACCAACGTCGCGCGCGCGCCGGTCCAGAACAATTCCAGCGCTGCGATCGCCGCTGAGTTCTTGGCCCCCACCACCATCACGTCGTGATTGTAGTAAGGATGTGCTTCCTTGTAATAGTGGATGACCTTCGGCAGGTCCTCGCCGGGCACGTTCAGCAGATTCGGAACGTCGTAGTAGCCGGTTGAAATGATGATCTTCTTCGCGGTGTAGTTCGCGATGGGCGTTTTCACGACGAATGAGTTGTCTGCGCCCTCGATCGCCTCTACCAATTCGTACTGGTGGATATTCAGCTTGTAGTGGTCGGCAACGCGCCGGTAATATTTGAGGGCCTCTGTGCGAGTCGGCTTTTCATTCAGACTCGTCATCGGGATATCACCGATCTCCAGGAGTTCCGGAGTGGTGAAGAACGTCATGTGGGTCGGGTAGTTGTACAGCGAATTCGTCAGGCAGCCCTTGTCGATGACAACCGTCCGCACGTTCCGCCTTGTGAGCTCGATGGCGCACGCGAGGCCCGTGGGGCCCGCGCCGATCACCACGACGTCGAAATCGGTCACGGCTTTCTCGCTCACACCTTCCTCAGTCAAAGCCTGGCTTCCACTTCGGACGCGATGTTAGCGAGAGCTTTCGGCAACTGCGAGGGATCTTTGCCGCCGCCTTCCGCCATATCCGGACGGCCGCCGCCTTTGCCGCCCATCGCCTGCGCCAGGCTGCCCACCAGCTTGCCCGCCTGGATCTTCGACGTGAGGTCTTTCGTGACCGCCGCGACAATCGACACGGCGCCGTCATCCACGCCAGTCAAAATCACGACGGCGGATTTCCATTTATTCCGCAGCGCATCGGCCAGTTCACGCATCTGGGTGCGGTCGAGACCTTCGGTCTTCGCGGTCAAATAACGGACGCCGTTCTTCTCTTTCGACTGCGATTCGAGATCCTTCGCGGCCGATTGCGCGATCTTCGTTTTGAGCTGATGAATCTGGCGCTCCTGCTCGCGCTTCTCATCGAGCAGCCGGGTGACCTGCTCCACGAGTTCGGGTTCGCCTACGCGCAGCATGCCGGAAAGCCGGTGCAGGGCGTCACTCGATTGCTGATACTGCCGCACCGCGTTATCGCCGGTGATGGCTTCGATGCGGCGCACGCCCGCCGAGATGCTGCTTTCCGAGACGATCTTGCAGCTTCCGATATCGCCTGTGCGCCGCACGTGCGTGCCGCCGCAGAGTTCCTTGCTGAAGCCGGGCACGTTCACCACGCGAACTTCCGCGCCGTATTTCTCGCCGAAGAGCGCCATCGCGCCGGTGGAGACAGCCTGATCGAGCGGCATCACATCCGTAGTCACTTCGGTGTTGCGCAGAATCTGTTCGTTGACCAGACGCTCGATTTCCGCGATCTCCGCCTGGTCGACCGCCGCGTAGTGGCTGAAATCGAAACGCAGACGCGGTGGTTCCACCACGCTGCCGGCCTGCTTGACGTGCGGTCCCAGAAC
Source organism: Bryobacteraceae bacterium (assembly GCA_036500405.1). GTDB lineage: Bacteria > Acidobacteriota > Terriglobia > Bryobacterales > Bryobacteraceae > BOG-234. The sequence goes on along the minus strand of DASYCD010000213.1, from coordinate 11,909 downwards.
CGTGCGCAGCGCCGCGTGGAGCAGGTGCGTCGCGGTGTGGTTGCGCTGAGTCGCGAAGCGCTCGCTGACCGAGACTTCCGCGCGCAGCGTACGGCCCAGTTCGAGCGGCCCCGCTGTATGAATCCTATGGACTGTCAGACCGGGCACGGCCGGATACGTATCTATAACCGTCGCCACCTTATCGCCGGTGGCGGCATCGTAGAGCGAACCGTGATCGCCTACCTGGCCGCCGGTCTCGGCGTAAAACGGCGTGCGGTCGAGCACGAGTTCGGCATCGGTATCGGCGGGAACTTTATCCACCTGCTTCTGGCCTAACAACAGCCCGGTGACAACCGACGTCGCCTCCAGATCGTTGTAGCCCAAAAAGGCCGTGCGGCCCTTCGCCAGCAGTTCCTGATAAGCCGGCGCGATCGCGCCTTTCGCGGCGCCCTTCCAGCTTGCGCGCGCGCGTTCGCGCTGCTGCGTCATCTCGGCGTCGAACGCCTCGCGGTCCATCTCGAAACCGCGCTCGCGCGCCATATCTTCCTGCTCATCGAGCGCGAGCCCGTAGGTGTCGTAGAGGCGGAACGAAACGGCGCCCGGTACTACTTTGCTGCTCAGGCCCGAGAGTTCATCGTGGAAGACTTTCTCCGCCACAAGGAAGGTAGTCGCGTAGCGATGCTCTTCGTCCTTCACGATGCGCGCCACGCGCTGCACCGATTCCAGCATTTCCGGATAGGCGGCGCTCATGTGCTCCGCGACGAAGCCGGTCAGCATGTGGAGATAGGGATCCTGACGTCCGATGAGCCGCGCATTGCGCATGGCGCGGCGCATGATCTTGCGCAGCACGTAGCCGCGCCCTTCGTTCGAAGGCAGAACGCCATCGTTGATCAGAAACGCGGTGGCGCGCGCATGATCGGCATTGATGCGCAGCGCGGTGTCGATGCGGTCGGCCGAGCCGTATTCCACGCCCAGCAACTCGCCCGCGCGATGGATGATGGGCAGGATCAGATCGGTATCGTAATTCGAAAGCTTGCCCTGCATGATCGCAGCCACACGTTCGAGTCCCATGCCGGTGTCGATCGAGGGACGCGGCAGCGGCGGCATGTTGCCGAATGCGTCGCGATTGAACTGCATGAACACCAGGTTCCAGATTTCGACGAAGCGCCCGCCGCCATCGAGGGGGAATTGCTCGTGTTCGCGGCCCGGCTCCGCGGCTTCAGGCCCGAGATCGTAATGGATCTCCGAGCACGGACCGCACGGACCGGTGTCGCCCATCTGCCAGAAGTTGTCCTTCTCGTCCAGACGGAAGATGCGGCTCTTCGGCACGCCTGCGATCTTCTGCCAGAGCTCTTCGGCCTCATCGTCTTCACGAAAGACGGTGATGTAGAGCTTGTCTTTCGGCATCCCGTAGTCCTTGGTTACGAGATCCCAGGCGAACTGGATCGCGTCGGCTTTGAAGTAATCGCCGAAGGAGAAATTGCCCAGCATCTCGAAGAACGTGTGATGCCGGCGCGTGTAGCCGACGTTTTCGAGATCATTGTGCTTGCCGCCCGCCCGGACGCATTTCTGCGAACTTGTGGCGCGCGTGTAATCCCGCGTCTCCAGTCCCTGGAAAACTTCCTTGAACTGGTTCATTCCCGCGTTGGTGAACAGCAGAGTCGGGTCATTGCCCGGCACAAGGGAGCTGCTGCGCACGATGCGGTGCCCGCACGCCTGGAAAAAGTCGAGAAAACACTGACGGATCTGGTTGCCTGTCACAAAAATCCTTCTGAATCGGGAATACTTCAATTATAAAGGGAGGGCAAAAATCAGATTCCGAGCAACTGCTCGATCTTGCACTGCAGGATCACGATATCGGGCGATTCCTGGACGGCGTCGTGATATCGCTTCTGGAAATCCGTTCCGTGCTCCCGAGGACGCATGATGTCGCGCGCCTGCGTCACCAGCGCCTCGGCTTCCACCTGACCAGCTGTGCTGCGCCGGGCCAGCGCTTCGTCGATCTCTACCACCAGGGTGGAAATCTGCTTCAGCCAGGCGAAGTGGGGATCTCCCATCACAAGCGTCAGATAGGGGCCGGGCCCGGCAATCGGACCGTTTGCCTTCTCGTAAGAGGCGCGCTCCCGGTCGAGGAGGAGCTTGTGCTGCTCCAGCAGCAGATTGCGAAGTTCAGTCAGGTTCTCGCGTGTAGCCGCCGAAATTGGAACAGGGGACATCTCACCTTCTATTTTGCCAGCGGTACACCTTTGCCGAGTTCGTCCGGAAATATTTCTCCGCCACTGCCGTACCTTTCGCCATAAAATATTCGCGGACAACGCCGAATCCCGCGCCAAACGGCGCCCAGTTATCGCAGTTCGGCCAATCGCTGCCGTAGAGGACGCGGTCTTCGCCGAAGATGCCGAAAATTTCGTCCAGCTTCGGCTTGTATGTCGCGAGATCGAGGGGTACGCGCCCGTTCACTCGCCGCAACACTTCGGAAACTTTGGCGTATACCAGCGGGCGCTTTCCCAGTTCGCGGAGATTCGCATCCGCCGGCTCGGACAGCTGCGGGAGATGATCGATGACGATGGGCAGACTGGGAACTGCGTCCGACGCCCGGAGGGTCGCCGCAATCAGTTCCGACGTCTGGTTCGCGGTATCGAGGACGAGACCCGCCGCGGCGAGCGCGCGCAGATCTTCGACAAAGGCCGGTTTTGCGATCTCAGCCGCCAGATTGCGTCCCCACAAATTCCCGTAGCGAATTCCGAGGAATAGCGGATTCCGGTGGAAGCGTTCGAGCTGCGCGCGAAATTCGGGCTTGCCGGGCTCCAGATCGCCGATGGTCCCGACCATGATCTTGTCCTTCGCCTCTACATCCAGTACCCACTGGTTGTCTTCGAGCAACGGGCTGCATTCGATCTCGATCGCCCCCACAACGCCGAATGGCTCGGCTATTTTGCGGTAGCGGTCCGGCAGCGCCGGTTGATAGAGAACCTTGTCGGTTTTCGAGGGCCACGGCACGCCCTGCGGGCGCGTGGGATCAAACAGATGGATATGGGTATCGATGACCGGGAAGGGAAGCGCCTGCGCGTCTGCAGCGCCCGCAAGTATCGCTCCCGCGGCCGCGCCGAGAAATTCGCGCCGCCTCACGCCGGCGCTCCGAACGAAAGTCCGAGCGATTTCGCCACTCCCTGAATATACTGCCGTCCCTTCGTATACTCTTCCTCGCCGTGCAGATGCTCCAGCATCAGCGGCGCGTCCACCGGCAGTTTCGAAAGCTCGCGGAGGTACGTTTTATAGTCGATCACTCCCGTCCCTGGAATCACTTCCTGGATATTCACCTGATATCCCGGCCCCCACTGCAGGTCTTTCGCGTGGCACGAAACGATCCACTGCCCCAGGATGCGGAAGCATTCCTCAATCACTTCCGCATTTTTGTAGAGCCGCTCCGGACTACTCATCGTGTTGCAGACATCCAGATGCACGCCGAACGCGTTGCGGTCCACGGCGCGGATCAGCTTCACGTAATCCGCAGGTGTGCTGGGCAGGCTCCACGGCATCATTTCAATGGTGAATTTCGCGCGCACGGGCTTCACGCCGTCGATGACCTTGCGGCAATTCTCTACCGTGGCGTCGAAAAATGCCGCGCTGAGATTCTTCGGATCCTGTCCAAACCAGACCGCCGGATTGAACGAACCTGCGATATCGACGCAGTTCCGCGCTCCCAGCGCGTCCGCCAGCGCGAGGCGTTCTGTCACATAAGTCAGGTTGGCGCGCCGCTTCTCCGCATCGGGATCGAGCATGTTTTTCCAGGCCCCGACCTCGGCGATCACTACATCCCGCTTCCCGAATTCCTTCACGATAGCCGCCACACGATCGCGATCCTGTACGGTGAGATCGTTCGGCGCATAGGCCGCGCGATATCCGAGATCGAGATGGGCCTGAGCCTGCGCCCCCGGGTCGGAAGACGGGATGAAAATCGGCCCGCCGAGACGCATGGGCTTCGCCGCGCCGCTGGCGGCAATGGATTTCCGCGCTGCGCCCACCGCCAGAAATGTCAGCGCGGCCGCGCCCGATCCGGAAAACACCCGCCTCGAAATCAGCGGCATATAACTCGCCCCCCTCAAACATTATGGAGCGAAAGTACGCTGCCAGCCGTGGATATCCCCCGTCCGACATCATCCCTGATTAACCTTGGTAGTATTGTCCGGTCAGCCGCCGAGTTGTTACTGTAATTTTAAGGACATGGCTTACGAGTGCGACCCGCATTGCGAACACAGGGTCCGGCTGGATGCCGCCGTGGCGCAGCTCGAAGCGACAACCGCCCAGTTGATGAAAACTGTGTTTTCCGGTTCTGACGATTCGATTGAACTCGCCTATTCGGCGCTTCGCGTCGCGAAGGTGAAGTTCACTTCTGCGCGAGCGACGTGCCGTGAGGAATGCCTGATCTGCGATCGCGAATTTTGCGGAGCGGCGGCGAGGTAAACTATTCAACGCAGGTTTACCGCCGATAAGATGTAAATGCCCGCTACGTCGCTGCCACAGCTCGACTTATTCACGGTAAAAGCGGTGACGCTTGTGACCGTGCTTGTCGTCAGCCTGTACACAATGCTGGCATGGAAAATCAACCGGCCGGTGGCGGGCATGCGGCTTTTTTCGCTGGGTCTGCTTTCTATCTGCGTCGGTTCGGTTCTCGGAATGTCGCGGGTCGTGGTTGCGGAAACTCCGATCATGATCCTTGGCAACATCCTGACAGTCGGTGGGATGATCAGCCTTACACGCGGCATCCGCGAATTTCGGGGCGCGGCTACCCTCTCCCCGCTCCTGCTCGTCACGTTCAGTCTCGTTGTTGGCGCGCCGTTTCTCTACTGGATGTTCATCCACGAGGATTTCGCCAAACGTCTGGGAATCATCTCGTTCGCGATGGCGACGCTCGCGCTGGAGTCGGCCATCCTCATGATGAGGAATGCTTCGCGCCACGAGCGCGCCACTTACTGGCCTACGGGTCTGGCTCTCCTGTTCACCGCGGGCTTTCTCGGTGTGCGATCCGTCGCGGCGTTTCGCGGCTATTATGGGACGGATTTTCTGGCCCCGGTACCGATCGAAGTCCCGCTTTCCATCTGTGCCGATATCGCCTTCGTGGGATGCGCCTTCGGGATGCTGCTCGCTTCCAACACGAAAATGCGCATGGCGTCAGAGAAGATGGCGCTCTTCGATCCGCTCACCAATCTTCCCAACCGCCGCATGCTCGTTGACCGGCTTCTGGAAGCGGAACTGCGCGCCATCGAAACCGGATGGCAGGTGGGCGTGATCTATCTGGACCTGGACGGTTTCAAATCGGTGAATGACACACTGGGCCACGAAGCTGGCGATCGCCTGCTCGCTTGCGTCAGCAGCGCCATGACGCCGATTCTGCGTCCGGAGGATTGCCTCGCGCGCGTCGGCGGCGATGAATTCGTGGTTGTGGTGGAAAACGTTCGCAGCCGCGGCGATCTCGCCACGCTGGCCGCGCGTCTCAAAGGCGCTGTGGAAAGTCAGGTCATTCCCGGCCGCGAGCGCGCCCGGATTCAGACGAGCTGCGGTATCGCCATCTTCCCGATTGACGGTGACAGCGCGCACGATGTGATGCGCGAAGCCGACACCGCCATGTATCTCGCCAAGCGCAAGAAACGCGCCAGCAGTCAGTTCGCCGCCCTGAATTAAGTTTCGCGCGTTTGGTGACCGTCATGCTGGCGTATATCGTTACGCTATGTTCGGAGCGCCCATCTTTCGCGACCGCGTTCAGGCCGGGCAGCTTCTGGCGGAGAAGCTCCGGGTGGAGAGCCGACTGGCTCATCCTCTCGTTCTCGCGTTACCCCGCGGCGGAGTCCCCGTTGCCTTCGAAATCGCGCGTGATCTTCACGGCGATCTCGATATTCTCCTCGTTCGAAAGATCGGTGTGCCCGGGGATGAGGAACTCGCGCTCGGCGCGGTCGCAAGCGGCGGCGTTCGCGTCATCAATGAAGCGCTTGCGGAACATCTGAAGATTTCCGCCGCCGCCATTGAGGCGCTGACTGCCCGCGAGCAACGCGAGATTGAGCATCACGAGCGCCTCTATCGCGACGATCGTGCGCCGCTTCCCATCGTGAATCGCGACGTCATTCTCGTCGATGACGGCCTCGCTACAGGAGCCACTATGCTCGCCGCTGTGCGCGCGGTGAGACAGCAGAATCCGCGGCGGATTGTAGTCGCCGCGCCTGTCGCCTCCGTGGCCGCGTGCAAAGAGTTCCGGCGTCATGCCGACGAAATAGTTTGCCTGCACACGCCCGAGCCGTTCTATGCCGTCGGCGCATGGTATCAGGACTTTTCCCAGACCACCGATCAGGAAGTATGCGCAAAGGTAACCGGATGACCCGCGCGATCTCCATTCCGCCCGGCCTCACTGGTGATCTCACTATCCCGACGGAAGCTCAAAGTGTAGTCTTATTCGCGCACGGAAGCGGCAGCAGCCGTCTCAGCCCGCGTAATCGCTACGTTGCGCAGGTGCTCCAGCGTGCGGGGCTTGCAACGCTTCTCATCGATCTGCTCACGCCGGAGGAGGAACGCCTGGACCAGGCCACCGCGCATCTGCGCTTCGATATCGGTCTTCTGGCCGAACGCCTGCTCAGTGCAACTGACCGGCTGCAATTCGAATCTCAAACCCGTCCCCTGCGAATCGGTTACTTCGGCGCCAGCACCGGAGCGGGAGCTGCGCTCATGGCCGCTGCATCGCGCGTGGAACTGATCGGCGCCGTGGTCTCGCGCGGAGGCCGCCCGGATCTCGCTGGCGATGCGCTCGCTGAGGTGAAGGCCCCGGTACTTCTCATCGCCGGCAGCAATGACGATGCCGTCATCAAGATCAATCAGGCAGCTCTGGAGCAGTTACCGGGCGAGAAGAAACTCGAGATCGTGCCGGGAGCCAGCCATCTCTTTGAAGAACCGGGTACGCTGGAGCAGGTAGCGGATCTTGCGGCGAACTGGTTCACATCGCATCTTATTTAGCATTCCGGGGATCGTATTCCTGACGTTCGCCGCTTTCGGAGCAGCGGAGGAACCCGCGCCGCTGGGTACGCTCGTCGACGCCGGGGGATATCGCGTCCATCTCTACTGCACCGGCGCCGGTGGCCCCAGCGTAGTTGTGGCCGGCGGCGGATTCTCATTCGACTGGGGACTCGTACAGCCGAAGATTTCTGCTTTGACTCGCATCTGCACGTACGATCCCTCCGGTACAGCATGGAGCGACCCCTTCCCGGGGCGCCAAACGCCGACGTGCACCGATCGCGTGGCAGAACTGCACGAGGTCCTGCATCGCGCCTCGGCTTCGATGCCGATTGTTCTCGTCGGCTACTCTATCGGCAGTCTATATGCGCGACTATACGCCGCGCGCTATCCGGAAGATGTCGCGGGGATGGTGATCGTCGATCACGCTTTCATCGAACCGGCGCACGCTCCTCTACCGGTTGCGGAATCGCATGCGCCTGCCAAAGACGGCGTCTACTCGGTTGAGGATGTCGACACTCCGCCGGCTCTGATTTCTCAAACGCCGATTGCGCTGGGGATCGAAGACGATCGCAACTTCCAGCTTCTGCCGAAGCTCAACCAGGATTTGCATGCCTGGGCCATGTCCAGAAACCCTATCCGCCCGACCCCCGAAGCGGCAGCCGAGTGCACTGCGGCAGTCAACAAGGAGACCAGCGGACAGGCGAATCCTCTCGGTGTAAAGCCGCTGGTCGTGATCAGCACGAACTACGACTCTTTCGGATATCGGCAGTTACAGGCTCAACTGCTGAAGCTCTCGCGCGCCGCGAAACAGATCATCGCCGAACACAGCACCCATATGGTCATCGTGGACGAGCCGGAAGCGATCGTGACCGCGGTCGAAGACGTCCTGAAGTCCGTCGCCTACCAGAAATAAGATGCAATTACCTGCGCGCGGTCAACCAGCGCATCTATCCGTTCCGTGTTGTCTGGAGGCGGATTGGGCGGCGTCACCCGGCATCCCGAACCTCACGAAAGCAGCGATTCCCGCCGCGAGCACGCCCAGAACCTCACTTGCGGGGGACCCCTCCTAGGTTCGTCCTGAATCAAATTACGTGCGAAAAAATACGACCGGAGGGAAAGGCCTGCCACCATCCTCTGATATGCTAGCCGGGTAGGTTGGCTTTCCATGCTTTTTTCCCAACACCGCCGTAGCCTGAAAACCCTGGGCGTTCTGGCGCTCGCGGCCGCCGCCCTCCTTTTCTGGACTACCCGCTCTGGCTCCCTCGAAGCCGCTCCGACTCCCGGCGCCGACACTGCCACTTTCGAACACTTCGTCAAGCCCCTCTTCGAGCGGAATTGCATGATGTGTCATGACACGGACACGGCGACCGCAGGCATCCGCGTCGATCAGCTCAACGCGTCTTTCGAAGACCGCCAGATTCGCTTCTGGGAAGCGATTCGTACGAAAATCGGCGATGGCACCATGCCGCCTCCTGGCCTTCCTGCGCCTACGGCCGACGAGCGCAAGCAGATGGTCGCCTGGATCACGCAGAACATCGAAGCCGCGCGCGTCCGCCAGGCGCCGAAGAACGGCATGTCGCGCCGTCTCACCGTTGCGCAGTATCGCAATACTCTTCAGCAATTGCTGCTGCTCGATGACGATCTCACCACCGGCGTCCCGCCCGACGCCATCTCGCGCGATGGCTTCGTCAATAACGAAGAAACGCTTCATCTCTCCACGCAGCTTCTCGAGAACTATCTTGAAATCGCGGACACAGCTCTGAGCCGCGTCATGACCGATCCGAAGACCAAACCCTGGATTCAGGATTTCCGGATGGACTTCGGCGCTTCCATCAATCCCCAGCCCTTTGTCGGCCAACTGGTGCTCGGCGCCGGCAGCGCGCTCCTCAACAACAAAGACTTCATGATCACCGAACCGGCGCTCACCAAGCCTTTCGCGTTCGAGCGCCGCGCCATGCGGACAAAGTATCGCTATATCGAGGGCTATCAGGGCAACGACACGGTCCGCGGCTGGCGCGATTTCGATTCCATCTATCATGCGGTTTTTGCGGATACGCGCGGCAGTGGTGGCTATCCCAAGGGCGCGGCGTACAGCCTTGTTCCAGAAGGTCTGCTGCTCCGGCCCGCCATTCCGAACGACGAAATGTTCAGCACGGATGGCACGTACGGACCGAAAGCCAATTTCAAGATTTCCGTCCGCGAACTTCCGGATGATGGGCGCTTCCGCATCACGGTTCTGGCCGCGAAATATGACGATGGTCTTCTGCTCGATGCGGATGCAAAACCGCAGACCGCAGCCGCTCCTATCCAGGTGAAGAACCCGGGCACGCCGCAAACGGTCACGATCCCGCAGGCCGGGATCTATGAGGTAGACCTCCACATTCCGGCCGGTACTGCGCCGCCGGCGGTGCCTGATGCCTCGCATCTTACTGAAGGTCTGTCCGGTACGTGGGCGCTCGATGGCGCGGGTCCGAACCCCGGAACGCTTGCCGGAAAAGCTGAGTATGAAGACTCGCCGCTCGGTAAATCCGTTGCATTCGATAGCGAGCCGGATTCGCTTTCCATCCCACGCGCCGATTCCATGAATGTCGGGACGGGCGATTTCACTGCATCGCTTTGGGTGAAGCCGAGCCTGCTGCGCGAAGGCGGACTGATCGCCCTCGCTCCGGCCACCAAAGACTCTGGTACCGAATCCACGCAATACTCGCCTTTTTCGCACGGCTGGTATCTCGAAATCGATAACCGCGGCGGACTTCGCTTTCAGACCGCAGGCGAAGATACGCGCACTGCGGGCTCGCTCGCCGCCGCGGGGGCTAGTGCGCTGCGGGCGAATGCCTGGCAGCATGTCGCCGTCGTGGTGCATCGCGGGGGCGTCGAAAACACGAAGATCTATATCAACGGCAATCTGGCTGCGAAGGGCGATATAGCCGCCGTTGATCTCGATAACCCCAAAGCCGATCTCGTTTTTGGCCGTACTCCGCAGGGCAAACAGTTCCGCGGCATGCTCCACGATTTCCGTCTTTATAAGAGAGCGTTGAGTGACGCTGAAATCCAGGCCCTCGTCGAGCCGAATCGCGCGTTTATGACTGCGCCTCCGCCCGGACGCGGGGGCAGGGGAGGGGCGGCCCCCGCAACGCCGCGCCGTGCGCAGGGGCCGCAGGTCACACTCTCTCTCGGCAGTCGCGAGTTCATCGGTTCGCAACAGGAAGCGTTCGTGGTTGTCCGCCTTCCCGCAGGTCCTCTGAAACTCAATGCTCAGACCACATCCATGCGCGAACTCGAAGGTCTCACCTTCACGCCGCTCGCTGCGGACAGCGATCTCACGAAGCGCTTCATTGCGTTCGAAAAGCGTTCACCGGAACTCGGCATTCGCCTTGGCTTCCGCCGCGATTGCGGCAGTACGTTCAATCAGGTGGGCGACCCCCAGCCTGTTACCGGAACCAAACTCGCGCGCTACGTATTCGAAGGCGCGATGAAGAACTATCCGAATCCGGAAGTCGAAAAAGATAACGTGAATTATCTCGCGGGGGTCCGCGAAATCGCTGTGCACAGCGAATACACGGACGGCCGCGACATGCCGCGTCTGCTCGTGCGCTCGGTCGAATTCGAAGGGCCTTACTACGACTCCTGGCCGACCAAAGAATACAAAAACATCTTTGTCGCCTCGACCCATAAGAACGATCCGGCTGCCTACGCGCAGGACATCATCCACTCGTTCGCGACCCGCGCTTATCGCCGTCCCGCGACGACCGCCGAAGTTGAAGCCCTCATGGCTGTCTACCGGCAATCCTCGGCTGCGGGCGGCAATTTCAACGACAGCGTGAAGGACGCCCTCTCGGTCGCCCTCACCTCGCCCCAGTTCCTCTTCCTCACGGAAAACAGTCACTCGCCTGAGCCTGAGCCGCTCGATGAATATGAGCTCGCCTCCAAGCTTTCCTACTTCCTCTGGAACAGCCCGCCTGACCAGATCACGCTGAATCTCGCCGCGCACGGCCAGCTTCACAAACAGCTGGACGCCGAAATCACCCGCATGACGGCGGACCCAAAATTCTCGCGCTTTGCCCGCGAATTCACCTCGCAGTGGCTCCAGCTCGATAAGTTCACCGTTCTTGAGCCCGACCGCAAGCTGTTCCCGTTGCTCACGCACGATACGCGCGTGCAGTTGCACGATGAGCCCATCAACTATGTGGAATACCTGATGCGCCACAACATGCCTGTCTCGAACCTTGTGCGCTCGGATTTCATCATGGCGAACGAAACGGTCGCGGGCTACTACGGCCTTGGCGACAAGGTCGAAAGCGGCTTCAAATTTGAACCGGTCAAGCCTGGCCGCGCCGATCTCGGCGGCGTCCTGACTGAAGCCGCCATCATGGCCGGCCTGTCCGACGGTCGCGAATCTAACCCTGTGAAACGCGGCGCCTGGCTCGCCCGCAAGATCATTTCCGAGCCGCCTGCCGACCCGCCCCCGAATGTCCCCGCTCTCAAAGCCGACGAAGCGCATACACTGCGCGAGCGCATTGAGCAGCATCGCAACCAGCCGGGCTGCCGTCAGTGCCATTCGAAGATGGATCCCTGGGGTATCGCGATGGAAGAATACGACGCGGGCGGACGCCTCAAAACCAAGCCGGCCGACGCCCATTCGACCCTGCCTGACAAGACCGAAGTTTCAGGCGCGAATGAGCTGAAGCGCTATCTCGCGGAAGATCGCGTGGACCAGGTGGCCTACAGCGTGCTCCGCCATCTGGCGACTTACGGAACTGGCCGCACCCTGACTTACAACGAACAGTGCGTTTTGCGTGACGACGAAGCCAGGTTGAAAGCCACCGGCTACCGGATGGGCGACATGGTCCGGTTTGTGGCTACCAGTAAGATGTTTCTGGAAAAGTAGTAGAATTAACAAAGAATGGAGTGACTGTATGAGCCTGAAACTC
>DASYCD010000212.1:0-6230 GCA_036500405.1 Bryobacteraceae bacterium | reverse complement strand
TGGCAAACGAGATTGGCCTCGCCAATCGCCCGGATCTCGCAGCTGCACAGTTGCTCGATGCCGTTCCGGTCCGGATCGGCGCCGGCGCGTTCGATCACCCGGGTTCGCCGCGGCGTCATTTTCTGATGATGGCGGGCGCGGGTCTCGACGCCCGGATCGTCCACGAGCTCGATTTGGAGCTGAAGCGAAAAATTGGCAAGCTGTCTTACTGGCACGGCGGCTTTAAACAGCTCGGACGAATTCTTCCGAAATTCCGCATCACCGTGGATGGCGTGGAGCGCCTGGCCGGCTTCGCGTTGATGGCGCGCGTTCGCAACTACGGCGGCGATTTCGAAATTGCGAAGAAAGTTCGCCTCACGGATGGCGATTTCGAAATCGTGATCCTCGAACGCAACCGCTTTCTCGATTACGTCAAATTCCTCCTCGCAGTGGTCTTCAACCGTCTGGACCGCGCAAGGGGTGTCAGCATCGTGCGCGCGTGCAGCGCCGAAATTTCGCCGCTGACGGACGAAACGGTGCATATCCAGGCCGATGGCGAAGCGATCGGCGTCCTCCCCGCTACCATTTCGCTTATTCCGGACGCCGTCACGCTTCTGGTTCCGAAGCGCTACGCTGAAGGCTGACCACGCGCACGCTGGCTGCGCTCCTGGCTCATCGCGATTCGTTCCATCCTTCCGGCTTACGCCCGTCAAGAGGAACTTTCTACTTTGCTCTCTTAGGAACTTCTCACATTGCTGCGACAGACCGCCAGAGCGCGCCGGAATAGCGGCCGCAAAACTGATAGACTGATGGCCGATGAGCGCGGCTTACCGCAATGCGGTTCGCTTTTTCCCCCTGCCGCCTTTGGCCGCGGGGGTGGACTTCCTCTGGATTGCCCTCCGGCGCTTTGATAGGTTGAACGTGCTCGATGTTTATCACCTGCCGGAGTACCGCGGGCTCCATCCTAAAGCTGCAGCCGGGTTCTTTCTGCCGTGCGTCGCTGGTCTGCTGTGCCTGATTACCGCTGCAGTCCTGTTCCTGCGCGCCCGCAACCGACAGGACAACGCCGGCTCAAGAATCATCACGTTGCTGAATCCTGACAATAGCCGACTCTAAAAGGTGCTATTCTCAACAACAGATGTCAAAGGCCAGTAAATCCGCGTGGGCGTCGCTGACAGCCGGCCTTCTATTCCTGTTCTCCGCCGCGCGTGACATCTGGGCTCCGGGGTTCCTGAGCATCAGCAGCCGACATCCGAGCCGGACAGACCTCACCCTGGACTTCGTTGTCGCCATTCTCTGCCTCGGCGTAGCCTGTCGCGACCTCATGCGCATGCGCACCGCTGCAACCCGGTAATCGCCCTCCCGGCGTTACCATAAAAATTCCCCTTCAGTCTCATCGAAAACTATGGCTTTGCGTCTCCACAACACGCTGTCCCAATCCGTCGAACCCTTCGCGCCGCTCCGCGATAACACCGTCCGCATGTACACCTGCGGCCCGACTGTTTACGACTTCGCGCACATCGGCAACTTCCGCACGTTCGTGTTCTATGACCTGCTGCGCCGCTGGCTGCGCGCCTCCGGGTTCCAGCTCGATCACGTCATGAACATTACCGACGTGGACGACAAAATCATCCGCAACGCCGTCTCGCAGAATAAATCGCTCGACGAGTACACGGCCATCTACACGAAAGCCTTTCTCGACGACTGTGCCACGCTCCGCCTCGAACAGCCCGAGCGCCTGGTCCGCGCCACCGAGCACATCAAAGAGATGGCCGACGCCATCCACAAGCTCGAAGACGGCGGCTTCACTTACCAGAGCGATGGCTCCGTTTATTTCCGCATCGCGAAATTCAGGGAATACGGGAAACTCTCGCACAACGACTTCAGCGGCATGCAGGCCGGCGCGCGCGTCGATGTGGACAACTACGACAAAGCCGACGCCCGCGATTTCGCTCTCTGGAAAGCCGCCAAGCCCGGCGAGCCAGCTTGGGACACCGAAGTCGGCCACGGCCGCCCTGGCTGGCATATCGAATGTTCCGTGATGGCGATCCAGTATCTTGGCGACACGCTCGACCTGCACGCGGGCGGCATCGACCTGATCTTCCCGCATCACGAAAATGAAATTGCGCAGGCCGAGGCCCTGACTGGCAAACAGTTTTCGCGCTTCTGGGTGCATTCGGAATTTCTGCTCGTGGAAGGGCAGAAGATGTCGAAGTCGCTGGGGAATTTCTACACCCTGCGCGATATTTTCGGACGCGGCGTCGCCCCCGAAGCAGTGCGTTATCTGCTCGCATCGGTACCCTATCGCAAGGCGCTCAACTTCACGTTCGACGGCCTCAATTCCGCGAAGACTGCCATCGAGCGTTTGCGCAATTTCCAGTTCCGTCTGGAGAATGCGAAGAACCTGCCTGAGGGCGTCAACGCGAAACTCGATGAGCACTCCACGCGCGCTCAGGCCGATTTCCGGGCGGCGATGGATGACGACCTCAACACCGCCGAAGCTTTGGCGGCCGTTTTCGAATACCTGCGCGACGCTAATATCGCCCTCGACGCCGGCGAATTCCACTTGGGCAATCTCGCGGGTGCGCGGGCGCTGCTCGAACTGTTCGATTCCGTTTTCGAAGTCCTGAAACCCTCCGCCGCCGCGGACGGTATCGCTGAAAGCGAAATCGAAAAGCTCGTCGCCGAACGCACCGCGGCAAAAAAGTCGCGCAACTTCGCGCGCGCCGATGAAATCCGCAAGCAACTGCTCGACGCGAGCGTGATTCTCGAAGATACGAAAGATGGCGTGAGATGGAAAAGAAAGTGAACCTGCACACACGCGCGGTCCATGTAGGCGACCGCAAGCGCCAGCCGAAGGACATCCCGGCCCCCGTTCCGGTCACGACCCCGATCTACACGGCAGCGAGCTATTTTTACGACGACATCGAAACCCTGGATCGCGTCTTCGACAACGTGATCCCTGGTCAGAGCTACGCCCGCTACGGCAATCCGACGACGGGCGCTCTTGAGGAAGTGGTGGCGAATCTCGAGGGCGGCGCCGGTTCGCTCGCCTGCGCCAGCGGTATGGCGGCCATCCACATGGCGATCAGCACCGCACTGCTCGACCGCCGCAAATCCATCGTCGCCGGCAACCTCCTCTACGGCGCGACGCTGGCCATGCTGATGAAGGTGTTCGAACCTGCGGGCGTCGATGTCACGTTTGTCGATTTCTGCGACGAAGCCGCGGTCCGAAAGGCGATCGAAGAAAAGAAACCAGGCGCGATCGTCATGGAGACGATTTGCAATCCCCTGCTCCGCGTTCCCGCGCTCGACCGCATCGGCGAAATGGCGCGCGAAGCCGGAGCGGCGCTGATCGTGGATAACACTTTCGCGACGCCTCTGATCCTGCGGCCGTTGGAATACGGAGCCACGTTCGTGGTCCACAGCCTGACGAAATATCTCGCGGGCCACGGCGATATCATCGGCGGCATCGTCGTTGCGAATGAACCGGATCTCGCCGCTCTGCGCGCGTTCCAGCGGACGGTCGGGTTCATTCTCAGCCCGTTCGATTCCTACCTCGCGATGCGCGGCATCAAGACGTTCCCGCTGCGCATGGAGCGCCAGTGCTCCAGCGCGCAAAAGATCGCCGAAGCACTGAAGACTCACCCCAACGTGGAGTGCGTCTACTTCCCCGAAGACCCGAACCACCCGGACGCACCCGCCATCCAGCGCCTGTTTCCCAAAGGCCTCTACGGCGGACTCGTCGCCTTCGAAATCAAAGGCGCCGACCGCTCCCGCGTCTTCCAGGTCATGAACGCGCTACGCCTCGTCGTACCTGCCACATCGCTCGCCGATGTCCACAGTCTGCTGCTCTACCCGGCAATGGCCTCGCATCGCGATATCGCCCCGAAACACCGCGCACGCCTCGGCATTCACGACAACCTCGTGCGCCTCTCCGCCGGCATCGAAGCGCCCGAAGACATCATCGCCGATCTTGACCAGGCCCTCCGGTCCCTCACAAAGGTTTAGCTCACTGCTTTCTGCCCAATCCGGCGAAAAGTAATATAATAAGCTCGCCATGGACAGAAGATCATTCATCGTCAATTCCGCGGTAGCCGCCGCGTCCACATCCATCGCCCGCGCCGCGAAGAGCGCGAACGACACCATCCGGATCGCCTCGGTCGGCCTGCACGGCCGCGGCAAATCCCACATCGCCGCATTCACGCAAATGCAGAACGTCGAGCTCGTTGCGCTCTGCGACGTGGACCAGAGCGTCCTCGACGGCGCCATCCAATCCGTGGAGTCCAAAACCGGCAAGAAGCCGGTCGGCTACAAAGATCTCCGCAAGCTCCTCGAAGACAAATCGATCGACGCCATCTCCATCGCTACGCCCAACCACCAGCACACCCTCCAGGCCATCTGGGCCATGCAGGCAGGCAAGGACGTTTACGTCGAAAAGCCCTGCTCGCATGACATGTTCGAGGCCAAACAGATCGTCGCCGCCGCCCGCAAGTACGACAAGATCGTCCAGCAGGGCAGCCAGAGCCGCTCCGACCTCGCCCTCATCGAAGGTGTCCAGAAAATGCGCGAGGGTCTGATCGGCGATGTCTACATGTCCCGCGGCCTCTGCTTCAAGTGGCGCAACACCATCGGCAAGGCGCAGGCTGAGGCCGTTCCCCCGGGCGTTGACTATGACCTTTGGGTCGGCCCGGCCCCCATGAGGCCGTTCACGAAAAATCGCTTCCACTACAACTGGCACTGGCAGTGGGCGTACGGCAACGGTGACCTCGGCAATCAGGGCATCCACGAAGTCGATAAAGCCCGCTGGGGACTGGGCGTGAAGTACCCGACGAAGATCTCCGCCATCGGCGGCCACTTCATGTTCGATGACGATCAGGAAACGCCCAACACGCTCAACGTCGCGTTCGAATTCGAAGAGCCCGGCAAGCCGAAGAAGATGATGACCTTCGAAGTCCGCCACTGGATGACGAACCACGAGGCCGACATCGAGAACTTCGACCGCAGCACGAAGAGCAACACGGTCGGCAATATTTTCTATGGTTCGAACGGCTATCTTGCGATCGACGGCTACGACCGCTACTACTCCGTCATCGGCAAGGATCAGAACCCCGGACCCGCGCGCCGCGACAACGGCGACCACTTCGCCAACTTCATCAACGCCGTTCGCAGCCACAATCGCGGCGAGCTGAACGCGGAAATTGAGGAAGGCGCGGCCTCAACCACGCTCGTCCACCTCGCCAACATTTCTTACCGGCTGGGCCGCACGATCAATTTCGACTCCGCGACCTGGTCCGTGAAAGACGACAAGGAGGCCAACGCGATGTTCCGACGCGAGTATCGCGCACCTTACGTCGTCCCTGAAATTGCGTAATTAAGTAGTGGAAATCGGCCCATCCGCGCGCGAGAGTTCCTGCAACAGGGACTCTCGCCGCTCCGTGGCCGACTTGACCGCCGAATCCAGCGCCACCCAGTAGAAAATCCCGCCCAGTATCGCCGCGATCGCCAAAAGTCCCGCAAACACGATCTCGCTCGCAAACACTGACCGAGCCCAATAAGCCAGCACAATCGGCAACAGCACCACGGGCGCTATCAGAATAGTCAGCGACTGCAGCTTGTTCGCCATCTGATTCATCTTTTCCGGATTCATCGCGCGCGGCATCCGCACCGACGAAATATTTCCGAGCCCGAACCAGAACAGCGCGGCGATTCCATCCACCACAATCGTCTCCAGAATCTTCCCCGGCGACGACGGCACATGAAAAGCGCGCGCGATCAGCGTGACCAGCGCCACCTGCGGAATCAGCATCACCATCACCGAAACGTTCTTTGCAATCAGCGCATCGCGAAACCGCACGGGCCAGCAAAAATACCCCTGCGCGGCCGAGCGATCAAACCCCAGCGAATTCCAGAACGTGATCTGCCCCAGCATCAGCAGGCCGTAAACCGCCATGATGGGCAGCGAGTATTGCAGAAATGGAGAATGCGGCCCTCGCCGGATCGACGGCACTACCAGCAGCACTCCAAAGAAGCACGACATTCCATATGCCATCCGGAAACGCGAAATCCGCGTCAGCGTCCGCAGTTCTTTTTCAATCATCGCCGCCAGCGGATCCGGCAGGAACTGCGACGGCAGCCGGAACAACCGCTCGGTAAAACTATCCGGCGCGACCGCCTTCTCCTTCCGCGCCGATACCGGCCCGTCGAACGCCAGCATTTTCCCGAACTGCCTGCGGCTGAAGAGCAACGCC
>DASYCD010000211.1:0-4033 GCA_036500405.1 Bryobacteraceae bacterium | reverse complement strand
CGCCGTCAGGACCCTCGGCAACGCAAATATCGTCCTCGAATCCGTTGAGGCGTCCTACGTGGGCGCGAACGTTTCACCTGAGAACGGTCCCATCACAACGCACGTCAATCCGCTTCAGATGATTGCGGAACGCACTGGCGGCCGCTTCTTCCCCGCGGAATCGAGCGACCTTGTGGCAACAATCCACAAAGCGGCCACTGACCACGCTTCCGGGTACGAACTCGGCTTTTACGATGAGGGCGACTGGCTTCCAGGCTTGATTCCGATCGGTGTCCGCGTGAAACGCGCCGGAGTTACTCTTCGATACCGGGAAGGCTTCCACGCAGAGCCCGCCGCCCCACAGTCAACCTCGCAGGATTTACTGGAACGCGCCGTTGACTCGGTGACGATACCGATCACAGCCAAAGTGACGCGTACGGCGGGAAGCCACGGAACGCTGACACTCCGTCTCAACGTCGATACGAAGTCGCTCACGCTTCGTCAGGATGGCGCCGTCTGGCGCACCAAACCCACCTTCTTCACGCGCTTCGCATCCGATGTGGAAGACCAGGTCGGCGACGTTCCACTCGATTCTCCCGAACTCACGCTCACTCAAGCTCAGCACGATCGCGCACTTCGCGAAGGCATCAATCTGCGCTTCACAGTGAAAGCGCAGGAGGGCGCGGTCACCCTGCGAGTTCTCGTGCGGGATGCGTCTTCGGGCGCGGCGGGAACGGTCACCATCTCGCTCGCCGGCATCCCCGAAGCCTACTAGAACGCCTGGCCTGATAGAACGGTAGAGGAAAATCTATGTCCGAAATCATTCTCATTGCGAACGGCGACCTGCGCCTCTCCGCCAACCGCGTCTGCTGGGACGCGCAAAAACAAACCGAAGAAGCGGTAGTGAACGCCATCCGACAGGAAGGCCACAGCGTTCGCCGCGGACATCCCTTCGACCCTGAGAAAGGCCACGGCTTTATCGACGGCCAGAGCCATGGATTGCAGGTCTTCCGGAATATTCCCGAAGACGCGCCGATCGTCGTGGTGGAAGCCGTCTGGCAGTACTCACAGCACGTTCTGGGCGGACTCATCAGCCACAAAGGCCCGATCCTGACCGTCGCCAACTGGAGCGGCCAGTGGCCAGGCCTCGTCGGAATGCTGAACCTGAATGGCTCGCTCACGAAAGCCGGCGTCCCCTACAGCACGTTGTGGAGCCTCGATTTCCAGGACGAATTCTTTCTGAACGGACTCCGGCGCTGGTTGAAGGGCGAGCAACTGAGCCACGATCGCAGCCATACGCGCGCGCTGAAAGATCTCAGGCTGCCCGCTGACGCAGCAGGCCTTGGCGCCGAACTCGGGCAACAGCTGAAGCGCGACAAATCCATCCTGGGCGTGTTCGATGAAGGCTGCATGGGCATGTACAACGCCATCATTCCCGACGAACTGCTGTTCCCGCTCGGCGTCTATAAAGAGCGCCTGAGTCAGTCCGCCCTCTATGCCGCAATGCTTCAGGTGACCGACGAAGAGGCCGCCGCCGTCCGCACCTGGCTCGAAAAGAAAGGGATGAAGTTCCGCACCGGTCCGATTGACGAAACCGATCTGACGGACGCCCAGATCGCCCAGCAGTGCCGCATGTACATCGCCGCCCTCCGTATCGCCGCCGACTTCGGCTGCGACGCGATCGGAATTCAATATCAGCAGGGCCTCAAAGATCTCTGCGCCGCGTCCGATCTGGTGGAAGGCATTCTGAATAACGTCGACCGGCCGCCGGTGACCGGCGCTTCCGGCAAAGTGCTGTTCGAAGGCCGTGCCCTTGTTCACTTCAACGAAGTCGATGAGTGCGCCGGTCTCGACGGCCTGATCACGAACCGCGTCTGGACCAAGCTTGGCTTCGATCCCGAAACGACCTTGCACGATGTCCGCTGGGGCGAAGAATACGGCGGTGAATACGTCTGGGTATTTCTGATTTCAGGCGCGGTCCCGCCACAGCATTTCGTAGGCGGCTGGGCTGGCGCTGACAGTCTGCGCCAGCCTCCCATGTATTTCCCCAACGGCGGCGGCACCCTCCGCGGCATCAGCAAACCCGGTGAAATCGTGTGGAGCCGCATCTTCGTGGAGAGCGGCAGGCTCAAGGCCGATATCGGCCGCGCCAAAGTAGTTTCGCTCCCGAAAGAAGAGACCGAACGCCGCTGGGCCGCAACCACTGTACAATGGCCCATCATGCATACCGTGCTCTACGGAATCACGCGCGATCAGCTGATGGGTACCCATCAGTCGAATCACATCCAGGTAGCCTACGCGCCGGATGCCGCAGGCGCCAATCGTGCGCTCGCGGCGAAGGCGGCGATGTTCGCCGAACTCGGCCTGGACGTTCGCGTGTGCGGCACGAATCACGGACTCGCCTAAATTTATGGCTACGGTTGTTGCAGGCGTCGATTTCGGAACTCTGAGCGTCCGCGTCTCGATCTTCGATTCGGAACGCGGGCGACTGGGCGGCGGCACGGCGGATTATCCGCTCCACCGCACCCGCACCGATCCGAATCAGGCAACTCAAAGCCACGCCGATCACATGGCGGCGCTCGAGATCGCCGTCCGGGCCGCTATTGCCGCCAGCAACGTCTCAGGCCAGGACATCGCGGCACTGGCAATCGACACCACTGGATCGAGCGTGATTCCGGTGGACCAGAACCTGCGCCCGCTCGACGATTACTACCTCTGGTGCGACCACCGCGCCTGGAAGGAAGCCGCTGAGATCACTGCGGCGGCTCACGCCTGGAAACTGCCCGCGATCGATTGGTGTGGCGGCTCCTACTCGAGCGAGTGGGGCTTTTCGAAGGTGCTGCACTGGCTGCGGAACAACCCGGGCAATCGCGAACGCTTCGCCACCGCACTCGAACATTGCGACATGATTGCGGCAACGCTGGCCGGCATCCGGAATCTCGATGAGTTGCCCCGCAGTGTCTGCGCGTCCGGCCATAAGTGGATGTGGAATCCGCTTTGGGACGGATTTCCGTCCGATGAGTTCCTCACCTCTGTCGATCCTTTGCTCGCCGGCGTGCGCGGGAAACTCCGCGGACGCTTCGCGGGCTCGCTCGAAATCGCTGGCCGTCTCGCGCAATTGTGGGCTTCGCGACTCGGGCTTCGCGCCGGCATTCCCATTCCCGTGGGGGCCATCGACGCGCACTGGGACGCCATTGGCGCAGGCGCGCGGTTGGGCGATGTAGTCAACGTCGTCGGCACTTCCACGTGCATTATGGCGATGAGTCCGCGCACGGATCTCATTCCCGGCGTTTGTGGCGTAGTGCCGGGCAGCATCCACCCGGCGCTGACCGGTATCGAAGCTGGCCTTGCCGCCACCGGCGATATCTTCGAGAGCATCGCGAAACGCGCTGGAACCACGGTCGCCGCACTATCGCAGGGAATCGAAACCTACAGGGCGGGATCCACCGGTCTCCTGCGTCTCAACTGGGATAACGGCGATCGCACGGTGCTGATCAAGCCTGAACTCGGCGGCGTCACGCTCGGCTGGAAACTGACATCGACGGCGCAGGACGAGCTTTTCGCGGCGATCGAAAGCAGCGGATTCCACACGCGCATCATTATCGAACGCCTGGAAGAATACAACGTGCCGGTGAAGCGCATCATCAATGCGGGAGGGATTCCGCAGAAGAACGAAACGCTGAACCGCGTGTACGCTGCCGTTCTGAATAAACCGGTGCTCGTGCCGGAGCGTGATGTCACCAGCCTGGGTTCGGCGATTTTCGCGTTTCTCGCCGCCGGTACGTTCAAGACGGTGGAAGAAGCGCAGACGGCGCTCTCGCCGGGTTATCGCGTGATCGAGCCCGATGCCGCTTCCGTCGCGGCGTATCGCGACATCTTCCCGGTATTTCAGGATCTCTATTACGAACTGGGCGAGCGCAGCAAAGCGCTCGCTACTTTGCGCACCGTCGCGGTCGCCAGTTGATTACTTGCCGGCCTTCGCCGCTTCAGCCGCACCGATTTGGCGGATGTAGAGATTGCGGAACCGGATTTCCGAGCCATGGGTCTGGAGTTC
>DASYCD010000210.1:0-2675 GCA_036500405.1 Bryobacteraceae bacterium | reverse complement strand
GCGCGCAGCATATGTCCATACTACGCGCGCAATTGGCTTTTGGTTCTGCGATATAACGGAACTTCGTCTGGAGGCTTATTGAATCGAACTGCGCTCCGTATCCTTTCCGCCGCCGCACTGGTCGCCAGTGGACTACTTACGGCGGCGATACCGGCAGCGCTCGCTATTCCCCGTTCGCCCAGATCAACGCCGGCAACTTCAACAAGCTGGAAGTGGCGTGGCGGTTCAGCGCGACCGTAAGCTACAGCGACGTGCTCGAAAGCAATAAGGAACAAACCCGGGACGAAACCAGAGACAAACTGAGGCGCTCCTGGCAGACAGAGACGTCTCTTGCGGGCACGCGATCGCATGAGGGCAATGTCTCCCTGCCACTCTCGATGGAGTGAACCGCCTTCCTGAGCAAGGCGGCTGTTTCGACGCGAAGCCTGATAGACTCCGTCACGATTGTCGTACTGAATCTGTGCTCACGTGCCGGTGATAAAGCACGAAATCAACTGGTTGGTGGAGGCGGGGGGAGTTGAACCCCCGTCCGAGAGCGTCTGTAATGAAAAGACTACGTGCGTAGCTTAATTCTGAAGTCTCATCCGGCGTCTAAGAACCAGCAAGATAACGCCGAACCAGCCCGATTGATCTCGGATCTCGGCTCCGGACCGAAGCCTGCTTCCTATCCTGCTGAGATGACACTCACTGGCCAGCCCGCAGGCAGACTGGCTGGAGCGTACGCGCTTAGGGTTTAATTAAGCAGCGTAGGCAAACTGCATGTTATTGGCAGTTTTTGGTTTTCCGATCGTTTAACGGGAGCTCGGAACCCGGCACGCCTTCCCATCGCAATCCATTCCCGTCGAAGCCGTTGCGCCCCCTTTCACCTGATTCGATTATACGCTGCCGGGAGAAGACTCAAAACGGCGTGAATGGCCGCTGGTCCGTACCCGCCCGCAGCGGTGTCATGACTTTCGTCTCGCTCGGCCCCATCGACAAAATATACGGCCGCACGCCAATCAGAAAATTGTTCGATTCCTTGTCGATCGACGTGTTGGTGAAGAGTTGTCCGAGGAATGGAATATTCGCCAGTCCCCAGAAACCACCCTTTGTCTTCGACTTCGAATTCCCGATCAGCCCGCCGATTATCGACCACTCGCCATTCCTCACCCGCACGTCGGTCGTCACCTTGGTGTTCTGCAGAACCGGGATGCCGTCGGCCGATTGGCCGGTGAGCGATTCGTACGACGCGTCGATCCCCATCGATATGTCGTTCGCGCCATGCACGGTCGGCGTGACCTTCATCTCGAGCCCCAGATCTTCGAACGTAATCGCCGGCGGCGCCACGAATGACGGCGTGGTTCCGCCATTCGTCCCCGTCGAGCCATTCACGAATCCGGACGTGATCATCGGATACTTTTCGCCCACATGAAACACGCCCGCCGTACCGCTGCCCCCCCGCAGGCGCGCGGTGTAAAGCGCGCGCGAATTGGAGATCGCTTCGTTGAACATCGCCTGTACCTGCGCCGCCGCAATCCCAACCAGCGTCTTCCCTCCCCCGAACGTCAGCAGATTCGTTACGCCGTTCGGGATTGAGACGATGTTATTTGCGATATGCCCCAGCGGGATCAGCTGGAATGTGTTTGTGACCGAAAAGCCGTAGTTGATGATGTCGCTGTCGGTGACCTGCAGCAGTTCAAGCTCGACCATCACTTCGGGGTGATACGCGAAGAGCTGGTCCACCAATGCCTGCGCGAGGGCCGCGCGCGAGACGCGATCGCGCACCACCAGCTGATCGGTATTCGTATCCCAGCCGATCTTTTCCACGTTGGTGGTCTGCCGCACCACCTGCACGATTTCGGTCAGCTCCTGCGCCGTGATCACCTGCGGCACGTTCAGGGTCAGAACAACGTACTGCTCCAGGTCGTTACGCTTCTGCACGGTATCGCGAGCCACTATGATGGCGTGCGTCCCGATGGGAACAATGAACGTGTCCGTCGAAACCTGGAGCGCGTCGAAGGCGCCGCGATAATCCACGTCTGTGATGCGGAACCGGATCGCCTGTGAGGGGACCGCCGAGAAGTCGCTGTCGAACACCACCTGCAGCCCGTAACGCGCCGCGATCTTCTGGTATAGATTCCGCGGCGTGTCGTTCAGGTCGAAATCAAACCTCCCGGGAGTTGCCGAGAGCACCGGCGGGCTCGAGAGATGCCGTTCGAGAGAAATCTGCCGCGCGGTCACGCTGTCGAACTGCAGATCCTTCGGCAGGAAGGCATGATGCACTTCACCGTCGTGAATCTTGTCCGCCTCCGGCAGCGCCGGCGATTCCCCGCCCGAAGCCTCGCGAATCTGTTTGGAGCCCGCGGCCTTCAGCGCGGCCGCATGCTTCCGGTAGCCACGATTCTTCGGCTGCAGCGCCGAGGCCTGCGAATAGTAGACGTAAGCCTGCGCCAGGTCCCCGGCCTTCTCGGCGCGCTTGCCATTACGGGCGAGCACGGTGGCCATTTCAGACGGCGGATCTTCGAATCCCGCAGCAGGGACGTGCGTGGGCCACAGGAGTGCACACGCCATCGCCCACGCCACACACGAACGCATCAAATGGAATGACGCGCGGAAGGCCGGGTGCGTGCAGGAAAAAATGGCCCGTCGCGTGTCGCCATGGACAATAGAATGAACGACATGCACCAGATCCTGAC
>DASYCD010000209.1:0-11248 GCA_036500405.1 Bryobacteraceae bacterium | reverse complement strand
GTACACCATCAACATCAACACGGAGATGAACTACTGGCCCGCCGAGTCGACGAATCTGGCGGAATGCGTCGAGCCGCTCATCGCAATGATTCAGGACCTCACCGACACCGGCGCCCGCACCGCGAAGGAAATGTACGGCGCACGGGGCTGGGTTGTCCACCACAACACCGACCTCTGGCGCGCATCGGGGCCCATTGATGGCGCGCCCTACGGCATGTGGCCGACCGGCGGCGCCTGGCTCGCCCTCTATCTCTGGGATCACTACGATTACAACCGCGACCAGGCGTATCTCGCGAAAGTCTACCCGGCGCTCAAGGGAGCATCGCAGTTTTTCCTCGACACGCTCGTCGAAGAGCCGAAGCACCATTGGCTCGTTACCAATCCCTCGCTCTCGCCCGAGAACGCGCATCCCATGGGCGCCTCCATCGCGCCCGGCCCCACCATGGACATGGAGATCCTCCGCGATCTCTTCGCGGACACGATTCAGGCAGGCGAAATCCTCGGCGTCGATGCCGATCTGCGCAAGAAACTCTCTGACACCCGCACGCGTCTCGCCCCGCTCCAGATCGGTCATGCCGGCCAGTTACAGGAATGGCTCGAAGACTGGGATCTCCAGGCAAAAGACATCCACCATCGCCATGTCTCTCACCTCTTCGGGCTCTATCCGAGCTGGCAGATCAACACCCGCGATACACCGGAGTTCGCCGCCGCCGCGAAGAAGTCGCTTGAGCTCCGCGGAGATGAGGCCACCGGATGGGCGACCGCCTGGCGCATCAATCTCTGGGCGCGTCTCGGCGATGGCGAGCACGCCTACAAGATTTTCGATTTCCTGCTGAGCCCGCAGCGAACCTATCCCGATATGTTCGACGCCCATCCGCCATTCCAAATCGATGGCAACTTCGGCGGCGCTTCGGCCATTGTCGAAATGCTGATGCAGAGCCGCGACGGCGAAATCGATCTTCTCCCCGCGCTGCCGAAAGCCTGGCCTTCCGGTTCCATCAAGGGCCTGCGCGCACGCGGCGGCTTCGATGTCGATCTGAGCTGGAAAGACGGCAAGCTCGCAAGTGCCACCGTTCGCTCCACCGCGGGTAATCCGATCAAAGTCCGCTACGGCTCGACGGTCAAAGACTTCCACCCGGCGAAGGGCGCCTCGGTCACCTTCTGACCGCCTACTCCTGCCGCAGCGTCTCCGAAGGTTCGAGCCCGGAGGCGCGCAGCGCCGGAATGCTGACCGCCGCAACGGCGGAAGCCAGCAGAATCGCCAGAGTGAGCGCAACCGTCAGCGGCTCGATCGGCTTCATCTGATACAGCTCCTTCGCTACATATTTGGCGCCGAGAAAGATCACGGGAACCCCGATCAGGATCCCCGCCCCAGCCAGTACGAGCCCCTCGCGCAGCACCATCGCCAGTACATCGCGAGGACGCGCGCCCAGCGCCAGACGCACGCCGATTTCACCGCGCCGCCGCGAAATGCTGTACGACATCACGCCATAGAGCCCCACCACCGAAAGCACCAGCGCCAGCACGCCGAACCCGCCGCAAAGCGTCGCGAACATCCGCTCACGCTGCAGGCCCTTCGAAATCTGCTCCTCCATCGTGGTCACTTCCACCAGCGGAATGTTGGGGTCGATATCCTCCACCGCCCTTCGTATCGAAGGCAGCATCGCCTGTGGCGGAGGCCCTGTCCGGATCACCACCGTCGTCTCCCGCGCCTCGCGGTCGTGCGGTAGCCAGAGCACGTAAGGCCGTTCTTTCACAGACGTCGCAGCAATCACCGGGGCAATTCCAATCACCTGATAGGGTTTGGGATGCTCGTCGCCGACATTTACGACGCGGCCGATGACTGAATTCCCGCCGAGGCGCCGCGCCAGATCCTCGCTCAGAATGGCGACTTTCGCGGCCGAATCGAGATCGGCCCGCGCAAAATTACGCCCCGCCACCACACCGCGTGTATACAGCGAAAGATAGGAAGGCGTGATCCCGTTGACATTAACGTTGTTCAATTGCGCCTGGCCCGGCAGCCCGATGCTTTGCCACCATCCACCGTCATCCATCGGACGATCGGACGCCAGGCCCACTGTCTCAACTCCAGGAATCGCCGCCAGCCGCCGCTCGGTGTTCAGATAGAAACCGGCCAGTTGTGATTTGTCGTAGCCGGAAGTGCCGGGACGCAACCCAAAGATCACGAGGTTGCGGCTGTCAAATCCTGGATCGGAATTTTTCAGCGAAAGCAGGTTACGCGCGAACACTACCGCGGCCATGACGAGGATGACGGACATCGCCATCTGCGCCACAATCAGCAGCCGTCCGCTGGTCCAGCGCGCGCGGCCCGAATAACCGAGGACTCCTGTGCCTTCGCGCATCGCCATGCCGCTCGGCAGTCGTGAACTGTGCCATGCGGGAAACACGCCGAAGATCAGAAGCGCGGTGGCGGTGCAGATGCCTACTACGCCGAACAGGCGTCCATCGAGGGCAACGGAGAGGGGCGCGGAATCGTGGAACGTCAGGAATCTTCCAGGCAGATTGGCTGCCGCGTACGCAATCGCGACGCTGGCGAACCCGCCCAGTGTGGCGAGCAGTGCGCTTTCCGTGAAGAATTGCCGCATCAGTCGCGCCCGGCTGCAGCCCAGGGAAATACGCGCGGCCATCTCATTCCGGCGCGCGGCGGCGCGGGCCAGCAGCAGATTCGCAATGTTGGTACAGGCGATCGTCAGCAGCAGCGCAACAAGCGCGCCCAGCATGAGCAAAGGGCTACGAAACTCGCGGCGAAGCACGCCGATTCCGCTGGCGCCGTCCTCCACGCGGATATGAGGCGTCTTCGATGCATCCGCAACGGAGCGCGACCACGTCGCCGGAAACATCGCATCCAGTACCGCTTGCAATTGCAGGTTCGTCACGCCTGGCCTGCGGCGGGCAATCAGTTGGACGCTCCAGAATCGGTTGTCGGAAAACAGATCGGGAGTTATCCCGGCCGCGTAGTGCAAGGGCGTGTAAATGTCGGTCGTATCGCCGGGGAAAATTCCGTAAAACGCCTTCGGAAGAACACCGGCGATCGTGACTGGACGGTTGTCGATTGTTATGGTGCGCCCAGCCGGCTTGCCGGGCGAACCGAGAACGTCTGCCCAGAATCGGTGCGAAATGACCACGGCCGGCGCGGCGTTGAGATCGTCATCCGCATCGGACAGCAGTCTGCCCTCAAGAGGACGAACTCCCACTACAGAAAGAAAATTGCCGGCGACGCCACGCTCTTCAGCAATCGCGGGCCTGCCAGAAAACGAAACGCTGACCTGCCGGCTTCCCCGGTAGGCTGCAATCTGCGCGCGGTCTGCCGCGTTTCGGCGAAGGGACTGATAAGCGGGATACGAGAAGAAGTCGGCAACATCCATTCCGCCCACCGGGTGCATGCCGCCGGAGGCGCCGTCGACCACGTCCCGTGGAAAACCGTGTCCCTGCCAGTTGATGAACGCGAGTTGCTCCGGATGATCGACGGGCAGATGCCGCCACATCACAACGTCCATCAGCGAAATGATGGCCGTGTTAGCGCCGATACCGAGCGCGAGCGAAAGGATCGCGGCGGCTGTGACCACCGGCGTCCGGCGCATCATGCGAAGACCAAAAATAATGTCCTGCCGCAATCCGATCAGCCCCGCGAAGCGGCGTTCATCGCGGCACTCTTCCTTGAACTGTTCGGCGCCTCCGAAATCTTTGCGGGCCTGCCGTGCGGCGTCTTCTGGCGTGTAGCCCTGCCGCAGATATTCGTCCGTGAGTTGTTGGAGATGATGCGCGATTTCGCGGTTGAGCTGCGATTCCGCGCGATTCCAGGGAAACGTCATCAGTCCTCTCCAAGGATCATCGCGATCGCGCCGGTATACCGCTGCCACTGGCGCTTCTCTTCCTGAAGCTGTTTCCGGCCTGCGGGTGTCAGCGAATACAGCTTTGCCATCGGGCCATTTCCCGAGGGCTTCCACTCCGCCTTGACGAAACCCTTGCGCTCCAGCCGGTGCAGGGCAGGGTAGAGCGACCCCTGCTGGACCTGCAAAATCTCCTTCGACATCACGAGAATCTTCTGCGCGATGCCGTAGCCGTGGATCGACCCCTGAGCGACGGTCTTGAGGATCAGGAGGTCGAGCGTTCCCTGAATGAGTTCTGTCGGTTTAGGTGGCATACCTTGGATGTCTACCTAGCAGTATAGTCGAGCTAGGCAGGATGTCAAGGTACCAGTTATTTTAGTTTTCGCTGAAAGAAATCGGCGGCTGCAGCGTAGGTCTTCAGCCAGGACCGGTGCAGCAGGAATCCATGGATCTCATCGGGCAGAATCATCTGCTCGAAATCAACGCCCTGTTTCCGCAGCGCCGCCACCAGTTGCACGGTATTCGAGAACGCCACGTTGCGGTCGTCATCGCCATGGATCAGCAGCACCGGCGAACGCCAGGTCTTGATCGAAGCTACGGGTGACGCTTCGAACTGCAGATGCGCCGCTGTTTCACGCTCCGCCTCCGCCCCCGCGCTTCCGGGCACGGGGCCCGTGAGTGGACGCTCCAGGTTCCAGTCATATATACCGTGAAAATCCACGCCCGCTTTGAATAAATCTGACGCGCGCGCCAGCCCCAGCGCGGTCAGATAGCCGCCGTAGCTTCCGCCCCACAACCCAATGCGCGCGCCATCCACATCCGCACGGCTGCGCAGGTACAGCCCCGCGCCCTCCACATCGCTGTACTCACTCGCGCCCGCCGCGCCGAAATTCGTCGCCTCTCGGAAATTCAGGCCGTATCCGATACCGCTTCGATAGTTGATCGAAAGCACGATATAGCCCTCATTCGCCAGATACTGATTCATCGCGTAGGCATTGTTGTAGTAATCCATCGAATGCCATCCAAGCAGCATCTGCCGCTTTGGGCCGCCATGCATGAATACAATCGCCGGTCGCTTGTCACCGGCTTTCAGATCCGTTGGCAGAAATAACTGCCCGTGAATCTGCAGTCCATCGCCGGAGGAATAAATCACTTGCTGCGGCGCTACCAGTGAATCCACTGGAAACTCCGCGGGAATCGTCTCCGGCGCAAGATCGTGCTCCGCGCTGCCGATCAGCACCGCCGCCCGCGCGGGCCGCCGCACATCCGAATGCAGAAACGCAACGCCGCCCGTCACGGCCACCGGCGACCATTCAAGCTCCTGCCCGTTCGTCACCTGCCGCGCCGCGCCGCCTGTGACGCTCACGCGCCAGATATGCCGCCGGTCAATATCGTTCTGGTTTGATGAAAAAACAGCCTCGCGCCCATCATTGCTGTACGAAACATCCTTCACTTCGAAATCGCCCGGCGTCAGCGCCGTGACGGCGCCGCCTGTCGCCGCTATCGAATACAGATGCTTCCACCCGTCGCGCTCCCACGGAAAAACAATGCGTCCCTGCGGACTCCAGAACAACTGGTTTTCCGCCGTCACCGCACTGAATGCGCTGCCGGGCCCCGGATCGGCCTTCCACAACTGCTTCGCCGTCCCGTCCGCCACACTCGCCACGTAAATCGCCCACGGCTCGCTCGAACTCTGCTGAATCCCGCGTACCGCATCCGCCACCTGGAACACGCGAACGAACGCGATCTGTTTCCCATCCGGCGACCACGCGGGCTCCTGGTCGTGATCTACGCTCGGGTCCATATAAGACACCGACTTCGTGGCGAAATCATAGACCTGAACGAGACTGTGGTTACCCCGATTGCTGATGAACGCGAGCTTCGATCCATCGGGCGACCATCGCAGCGATTCCTCCGACACGCCGCTGCGATTCACAATCAGCGGACCGCTCCCACCTTCCACCCACACCTGCCCGCTTTTGAGAAACGCAATCTTTCCGGTTTTCGAAACGGCGGGAGAATGCCCAACCCCCACCTTGCGTGGCGCGCTGCCCGCCGTCGCGATCCACACATCCTGCGAAACACCCGCCGGATTCGATGCCGGATTCGGATCCGCATTCGCCGCATCTTCCAGATCGCCGCCGCGCACGAACACCACGGACTTGCTATCCGGAAGGAACTGCAACTCACCGACGTCCTGGCCGTCATCGGCGGTCCACGAAGTCAGCCGGACACCCTTGAAATCCGGAGCCGCCGCATACCAGATATTCCGCGCCCCGCGCTCATTCAGCACCCACGCCACAGCCTTCCCGCCGGGCGCCGCAGTCATCTCCGAAGGGAAGGGAGCCGACATCACCTGTTCCAGCGTGAACGTCTTCGCGCACAGTGAAACCGCAATCGCGGAAAAGGCAAAAATCAGTCGGCGCATGGCACCAGTCTAGTAAATAGCGGAGGGCTAAGTGCGGCGGAACTCCTCAATTTTCCGTTGGCATTTTCTCCATGTGATCGACTACCAGCAGATCGAGCGGTAATTTCCGCGCATCGAGAGCCAAACCCAGCTTCGTGATGGAAGCCCGCAGCGCCGAACCCGAAGGATCGGACGCAACAGCGGCCGCGCCTCTGTCGCCCCCGCCGTCGCCCGGGCCGCCGATCGGCAGAAAGCTCATCGACGTCCGTACCACCCCCATCGCCTCGAACTCCGAAAGGTCCACCGCGACCTCATAGCCACCCTTCAGATTCGTCATGTCGACTACCGGCTTGTCCAGCACTCCAACCGACAACAGTGCCGCTAATGACTTCATCGTCAGTCCCGAACTCTCCAGATGAAGCCGCCGCGGTTCCGAACCTTTCGCCTGCGTCGGCGTGGCGCGGATTTTCCCCGTGATTTCCTTGCCGGGCATTTCGAGTACGATCCCCTGCGGTCCCTTTGACATCTTTACCTCGCCCTGCAGCGTCGGAATCGACATGGAGGGCGCCGCCTGCCCATCCGGCCCCGGAGGGATTTCGCTCGTATCGGGCTCCGACTGCTTCATCTTCGGCCCATCCTTCGCCACCACCAGCGCGTACACCGCCTGATCTTTGCTCTCGTGATGGGTCTTCAGACCGAACCGTTCTTCGAGTAGTGACTGCAGCATTTCCGGTAACCGGTCCGGCGAAACCCCCTTGGGAATCGTTCCCTGGATATCGAACAGCGTGCTTTTCAGCCAGTCGGGCGCGCTCACCTGATACGGCCGCAGCCCGTATGCGTCGCAGATCAGGGTCAGCAGAGGCATCATTCCGATATCCACGCGCTGGGCGTCCACCCGCATTCCGGAATGGCCGCCGGGCCGCAAAGTCTGCGGGGTCACCTCGACAGGCCGGATTGTCGCCACCTCAAACGCCGGGCGCGCCGTCTGGCCAAACGCCGTCGCCACGGCAACTGCCGCCAGAATCGCAATTCGTGTCTTCATGAGACCTCCGTCCAGCGTAGACCGCCCGCCGCCGCGATTATTACGCTGTTCCGGAGTCTTGTCGAAATATTTCGAACGGGCTCAATATTTTGGCCTTCGCCGCAGCCTCCGCCCGTCTTCCCGCATGCTACTCTCCCCTCGAAAGGCTGCACCATGCCGCCACATAAAGAAAATGCCGATTGGGTTCGTTTTTTCGAATCGCTTTTACGCCCCAAACCCCGTCCAAATCACAGATCCGGCACCTTCCGCGTGATACCTTGGTATTTTCAGCCGTATCAATATATATGTCCGCTCGCGTGAGCGAAGCCTTCGTCCTCCAAACCTGGCCGTTCCGGGAGGGCGATGCCGTAGTCAGCTTCTTCACCCGTGATTACGGCAAGTTGAGAGGGGTCGCCAGGCGCGCGCGGCGGCCGAAAAGTGGTTTTGGATCGGGACTTGAGCGCCTTTCGCAGATCAGAATGTCTTACTACCAGCGGGAGAACCGCGAACTGGTGAATATCGATTCCTGCGAGCTCGTCCAATCGCAATTTTCAGTGGTCAGCGACTTTTCCGGGGCCTGCGCGCTCGACTTCCTCGCCGAAGTTTCCGAACAAATCCTCCCCGCCAACGAGCCCTCCGAAAAGCACTTCCGTCTGCTTAGCGCCGTCCTCGATCACCTCCGCTCCGGCGCGTCCGGGGCCGTGTGGCGCGGCGTCACCTACTTCAGCCTCTGGGTTGTCAAGCTCGCCGGCCTGCTGCCGGACATGAATGCCTGCGTCTCCTGTGGGGCCTGGCTTGACGATCCCGAACAACCGCTCCGCGCCTTCTTCAGCCGTTTCGCCGCCGGGCTTCACTGTGGCGAATGCCGGCAGTCGCAGCGTCTTTCGAGCACGTACGAAATGTCGCAGGAGTCCCGCGAAGTCGCCCGCGAGATTTTCCGCTCTCCCATTGGCCAGATGGAGGAGCGCCAGTGGACCCAGGCCACCGCCGTCGACCTCCGCCGTTTTCTGATCCAGCAAATCGAATCTCACATTGAACGCAGGCTCGTCACCGTCCCCGTTCTGGAAGCCGCTGCCTGACCCGCCGAATCCCGATCATGCCCACACCGAACGCTTTAACGCTCCAGCAGATGATATTCCGGTTGAAAGAATACTGGGGCGAGCGCGGCTGCATCATTCAGGAGCCGTTTGACGTTGAGGTCGGCGCCGGCACCATGTGTCCGGAAACGTTTCTCCGCGTGCTCGGGCCGAAGCCGTACCGTACCGCTTACGTTCAGCCCTCGCGGCGTCCGGCCGATGGCCGCTACGGCGACAATCCCAACCGTCTCTACAAGCACATGCAGCTTCAGGTCATTCTGAAGCCAACACCGGCGGATGTGATCGAGCAGTACATGGGTTCGCTGGAGGCCATCGGGATCGACCTTCGCAAGCATGACGTGAAGCTCGAAGAAGATAACTGGGAATCGCCGACGCTCGGCGCCTGGGGCGTAGGCTGGCAGGTGATGCTGGATGGTCAGGAGATTACGCAGTTCACGTATTTCCAGCAATGCGGAGGAATCGATCTGGAACTGATCCCGGCGGAAATCACCTACGGGCTGGAACGAATTACGGCCTTCCTGCAGGACGTGGATAGCGTGTACGACATCACCTGGACGCCCGGCGTGAAGTATAGCGACGTTCGCTATAAGGATGAACTCCAGTATTCGGTCTACAACTTTGAAGTAGCGCACGTGCCGACTCTCTGGAAGCTCTTCGAAATTCACGAGGGCGAAGCGCGGCGCATGATCGATCTCTACGCGGAATCGAAGGAGAAGGAGCGCTATCCCCTCCTTGCCGCTTACGATCATGTGCTCAAGTGCAGCAATCTCTTTAATACACTCGATGCGCGCGGAGCTATCAGCGTGACGGAGCGGGTCGGCGTGATTGGCCGGGTGCGAAAACTGGCGGTTGGAGTCGCCGAAGCCTGGGTGGATCAGCAGGCGGTGGCGGCATGAACCTTCTCCTTGAAATTGGTTGCGAAGAAATTCCTGATTGGATGCTTGCCGGCGCGCTCGAATATCTGGGCAAGGCGATCGGCGATCTGACCAAAGACGTTCGCCAGGGCGGCTCCATCCGCACTGACGCGACGCCCCGCCGCTTGGTTATCCGCGCCGAAGGCTTCATCGCCCGCCAGCCGGATTCCGAAGAACGCGTTTGGGGACCGGCGAAGAGCGCTCCGGCTCCTGCCATCGCGGGGTTTGCGAAGAAACAGGGCGTTACGCCGGAACAGCTCGAAGTTCTTTCGGACGGTAAGGCTGAGAAGTACAGCTACGTCCGGAAAATTGCGGGCCGCGCCACCGCGGACATCCTGGCCGAAGCGCTGCCGCAACTCATCCTGAAAACGCCTTTCCCGAAAACGATGCTGTGGCCGGGCAAGGGTGGCGCGCGCTTCATCCGTCCGATTCGCTGGGTGGTGGCGCTGCTCGATGACAAAGTCATTCCGTTCGAAATCGCCGATGTGAAGTCCGGCAACGAATCGGGCGGCCATCGCAGGCTTGGCAAATATCGCTTTCCTGTGACGTACGAAAACTTCGAAGAGAAGCTGCGCGAGAATTTCGTGATTCTCTCTGCCGATGAGCGCCGCAAGCGCATAACCGGCTATAAGACGAAGTTCAAACAGGACGACGATCTTCTGGAAGTTCTCGTCAACCTCACGGAATGGCCTACGCCGATTACCGGCAACTTCGATCCGTCATTTCTCGATCTCCCCGGTGAAGTCCTCGCCACGGTGATGAAGGTTCACCAGAAGAACTTTTCGGTGGAGGCGGCTAACGGCAAGCTTGCTCCGCAGTTTGTCGCTATTACGAATACCGATGGCGATCCCGACGGGCTGATTCAGCACGGTAACGAGAACGTCGTCCGCGCGCGCTTCAATGATGCGCGGTTCTTCTGGAATGCAGATCAGAAGCGAAAGCTCGCCGATCGCGTGCAGGACCTGGCAAACGTCACGTTTCAGGCGAAGCTCGGATCGTACCTGGCCAAGACGGAACGCGTAGTTGCGCTGGTGAAGAAACTGGGCGGTGACGCCCACGCCGAACGCGCCGCGCTGCTTTGCAAAACCGACCTCACCACCGAACTGGTCAAGGAGTTCACTGAACTCCAGGGCGTAATCGGCGGTCTCTATGCGCGCGCGCAGAGCGAACCCGAAGAGGTCGCCACCGCGGTCTACGACCACTACAAGCCGGTCAGCATGGAAGACTCCATTCCGCGCACGAAAGCCGGACAACTGGTCGCCATTGCCGACAAGCTCGATTCGCTCCGCGGGTGCTTCAGCGTTGGCATCATCCCCTCCGGCTCGAAAGATCCTTTTGCTCTCCGCCGCGCCGCGCAGGGCATCGTGAAGATCATCGTCGACGGGAAGCTGCGCCTCCCCATCCACCATCTGCTGGGCGCTGACGCCGCTCTTCAGGAATTTTTCTTCGATCGCGTCCGCTACTACTTCCGCGAAATCCGCGGCTTCAAGTACGACGAAATCAACGCCGTACTCGCCACCGGCTCAGACGATCTCATCGACATCGAAGAGCGTCTCACCGCGCTCCAGCAGGTGCGTCCCACTGCCGATTTCGAACCGCTGGCCGCCGCCTTCAAGCGCGTCAGCAACATTCTGCGCCAGGCGGAATGGAGCACGCAGGCCTCTCCCAACTCCAATCTTCTGGAACCTGGCCCCGAAGCCGGACTCCACGCGAACTTCGTCGACATCTCGGCCAGGGTTCGTGAATCGGCGGACTACAAGTCCAAACTCGAACGCATCGCCACCCTGCGGCCCGCGGTCGATCTTTTCTTTGACAAGGTCATGGTGAACGTCGACAACCCCGAAGTTCGCCACAATCGGCTCGCACTGCTTCACAGCGTGCTGACCGAATTTTCCACCATTGCGGATTTTTCAGAAATCGTCACTACTTCTCAGGAGAATAAATGAGTAAGAACGTAT
>DASYCD010000208.1:0-3213 GCA_036500405.1 Bryobacteraceae bacterium | reverse complement strand
CGCAGCGATCCTCTTTGGAATACGGAGTTGGTTCCAGAAGACATGTCATCGGACCGGCCCGCGGCCGCGGTGCTCGATGACGCGATCAAGACCGCATTGGAATCGCGTCCCGAGCTGAAGCAGAATATGATTGCGCTCGCGATGAATAAGCTCGACGTGAAGCGCACCCACGAACAAGCGAAGCCGCAGATCGACGCCAATGCGACGCTGAGCACAGTGGGTCTGTCAGGAACCCCACCCTCGGCCGCACTGTTGAGCGGACTTTCGCAGTTCTTTCCCGGCGGTGTTGCGATCCCGCCCATTCTGATCGGCGACTACGGACAATCGCTCAGCAATCTGACGAGCGGCCACTTTACGACCGCGTCGGTCGGGGTAACGATGTCATTCCCGATTCGCAACCGGACGGCGGAAGCGAACTCCGCGGTCGCGGCTTCGGAGACGAAGCGCCTCGAAGCCACAAAGAAACAAGTGGAACTGGCGATCGAGCAGGATGTCCGGAACGCGGTCCAGGCTGTGAGTACAGCCGGAGCGCGTCTCGACGCGGCCAGCAACGCGCGCAAGGACGCCGAAGATCAGTATGCGAGCGAGCAGCGCCAGTTTCAGGCGGGCACATCAACAGTGTTCCTCGTGCTCCAGCGCCAGACGGATCTGATCGCCGCGCGTACGCGCGAAGCCAGAGCCCACGCAGATCTGGGCGAGGCCGCGGCGAATCTGGATCGGGCGACAGCGAGAACGCTGACAGCCCGCAATATCGATGTGAAGTAATCAGGGCAACGCGACGATCGCGTTCTCAAATTCATCGAGCGCGCCAGCGAAGAAGTGGTCGGCGGCTTCGATGAATTGGAGAGTTTTCGGCTCGGCGAACCGGGCGTACGCTTTTTCGAGCTCTGGCCTGGGCCCATAGATATCATTCGTGCTGTGCACGAAGTACTTCGGAAGGAGACAGGAATCGAGGTAATCGAATGTGCCAATGGTCGTCGGGAATCCGGCGGCGATGACCCGGCGGGGGCGAGGTTCCGCGAGCGTGCAGCCAAGGCGCAGAGCGACGCGCGATCCGAACGAGAAGCCGGCGAGTGAATACGGCAAGTCCGGATAGCGCTCGCGCAGAAATGCAAGAGCAGCGCGGGCGTCGTCCACTTCGCCGTGTCCGCCCGCATGCGTACCCTCGCTGAGATTCACGCCGCGAAAATTGAACCGCAGCACGACGCAGCCGGTTTTACGCAGTCCCCGTGCCATGCGATAAACCACCTTGTTGTGCATGGTGCCGCCGAACAGTGGATGCGGATGGCAGACCAGCGCGGCTTCAACAGGATCGCGGTCTTCCGGCTCTTCAAGCAGGCATTCCAAACGCCCAGCCGGTCCGGCGACGAACGGCGATTCGATACGGCGCGCCATTAGTTGGTGCGGAAGTTGGAGTACTGGAGTTCGATGCCGAAATCAGAGCCCTTGAGCAACGCGATCACCTGTTGCAGGGTGTCGCGGTCTTTTCCGGCGATGCGCACGACTTCGCCCTGAATCGAAGCCTGGACCTTGAGCTTGCTGTCCTTGATCTTCTTGACGACGTCGCGGGCCTTCTCGATCGGGATGCCCTGCTGCAGCGTCACTTCCTGGCGCACGGACGAACCAGCGGAAGGAGTGATGGTGCCGTAGGTGAAATTCTTCAGGGGCACGTTGCGCTTAACGAGTTTGTTCTGAAGGATATCGGTGATGGCCTTCAGCTTGAAGTCGTCCGAACTGGCGAGGATCAGCTTCTTGTCCTTCTCATTCAATTCGATGGACGACTTCGAATCTTTGAGATCGAAGCGAGTGATGATTTCCTTCATCGCCTGCTGCACGGCATTGCTGACTTCCGGCAGGGAGACTTCAGAGACGACGTCGAAGCTGTTATCGGGCATTTCAGCTATTCATCATAAACGACGACATACCCTCGAAAAACTGGCGAAGTATCGAGTCCGCTTCAGCCGGGAGCTGGGTTTCGTCGAGGGCTTTCGACATGAGCTGGAACCAGCGGTCGCGGGCAGCCTGGTTGATCTGGAATGGCATGTGGCGCATGCGGAGCCGGGGATGGCCGCGCTCCTCTATATAGGTGGGAGGGCCGCCGAAGCGTCCGATGAGGAAGGTCCGCATGCGGTATTCGGCGCCTTCCATGTCGTCTTTCGGGTACATGGGGCCCACGATGGGATCGCTCGGAACCTGGCGGTAGAACGCGGCTACGAACCGTTGAAATCCCTCTTCACCGATGGCGGAATAAACGTCTTCTTCTCTCACTGCGATAATGGTAACTCCAGCCCCGATGGAGTTCGCGCAACATCTCAAAGCGCAGGTGGATATCGCCGGCGTGATCACGGAGTACGTCCGGCTGCGCCGCGTGGGCAATCGTCTGACCGGGCTGTGTCCTTTTCATAACGAAAAGACGCCCTCGTTTTCGGTCTACGCGGACAAGCAATTCTACAAGTGTTACGGATGCGACGCGAGCGGCGACGTCATCAGCTTCGTGATGACGATCGAGGGGCTCACGTTCTGGGAGGCCGTGAAACGGCTGGCGGAACAGAACGGCATTCCGCTGCCGAAGCAATCGAGCGCGACCGATGACGCAACGAAGCTGCGCGCTGCGATCTACGAGATGCATGAGATCGCGCTGGACCACTTCCGCGAGAATCTGGCGGGCAAGGCCGGCGAATCGGCCCGCGCCTATATTCGAAAGCGGGGCGTCACCGACGAGTCGATCCGGCATTTCGGGATTGGCCTCGCGGAGCAGGGAAGCCGGCTGACGCGAATTCTCGAAGCGCGGCGCTTCTCGCGCGAACAAATGGAAGCCTCCGGGCTGGTGGGCCGGCGGGAGGATGGATCGCTCTATGACCGCTTCCGCAACCGGCTGATGTTTCCGATCCACAGCGAGACGGGGAAGATCATCGCATTCGGCGGGCGCGCTCTCGATCCGGAAGACAAAGCGAAGTACATGAATTCGCCGGAGACCGGGATCTATAAAAAATCGCAGATCCTCTACAATCTGAACCGCGCGAAGAAGACTGCGATGCAGTCCGATCGGCTGGTGCTGGTGGAAGGCTACATGGATGTGATCGGCGCGACGCAGGCCGGCGTGATCGAAGCGGTCGCCACGTGCGGCACAGCGCTGACCACCGAACAGATCCGCGCCATGAAGCGCCATTCGCAGAACCTGACTCTGAATTTCGATCCGGATGCGGCAGGGTC
>DASYCD010000207.1:0-15094 GCA_036500405.1 Bryobacteraceae bacterium | reverse complement strand
ATCGCCTGTCCTGCTCGAAAAGTCATTGCTCTTGAAGCTGACGGCAGCGCGATGTACACCTTCCAGGCCCTTTGGACAATGGCTCGCGAAAATCTCGACGTCGCCATCGTGATCCTCGCCAACCGGCGCTATCGCATTCTGGATATCGAGATGAAGCGCACCGGCGCCGGGCCCGTGGGCCCGCTCGCCGATCGCATGCTCGCGCTTTCCACTCCGGCGCCTGATTGGGTGAAGTTATCCGAGGGCCTGGGAGTCCGCGCGGCGCGCGCCGCCACGGCGGACGAATTCATCCGCGAGTTCCGCGCCGCCATGCGCCAGCCCGGTCCCGCCCTCATAGAAGCTGTTCTGGATTAACTGAGCTGTCTTCGGCGGCGCCGCAGAATTCCCGACACGCCGAACCCAATCGACACGAGTCCGATCGAGGAGGGCTCCGGCGTATAGTCCGGGGTGGCTGCTGAAATCTCCTGCCCGTGGCCTGTCAACTGGTATCCAATCGCGTCCAGCATCGCAATCTCCGTGCCGCCGTCAGTCGTCAGATCCATGCCGCGCCGATTCGTTCCGGCGGGCCAGGCATTACAACCGATGGAATCCTGCACATGCTGGCAGTTTGTTGCCAGGTCGCCGTAGTCGTCGCTACTTTTGGAACTGGACAGATTCGCGATAGCCGTCTCCCCGCCGTCAATCGAGAAAATCGCCTGTGTAGAGGGGAGCGTGACTTTTCCCGACGAATCGATGGAAAATCCACGCTCTCCCGGGCCTACATAGCGGAAAAGGTCCGCCGCGCTGATACCCCACAATCCGTTATTGCAGATGCCCGAAAGCACCTGCGTTCCGGCCTTGATACAGGACCCCGTGCCCAGTATTTCATCGGTTTCGTGCTGTACGACAGTAAAAAAGTCGTATTGGCCGTTCGTAGAACCCCCGTCGGAGTCGCTGTAATCGAACAGGCTCATCTTATTCGGGAGCAACGCGTTTGAGAGCGTGATAATGCCGTTGAAGCAAGTCTGAGCAGTATCGGCGCCCAGCGTACACCCGCTCGGATTACATGTAAGCCCAGGCTGGCAGATCCCTTTGGGTCCCTGGGCTCCCGAAAAGCCCAGCGCCGCATCGAGCGCGCTCGTCAGCGAAACCTGATATCCGGGGTTGATTGGGTTGGAGTTGTTGCCGGTGGGAACAGGCAGTGACGCGAATGCCTCGGCGTCGGCCGGCCCATGGATGCTGGCCTTCAGAGCGTTATAGTAATCCGTGTAAAACACGGTGGTGTAGAACTGGTCGTTGTGGCCCACTGCGGCGGCGGGAAGGTTCCCCATTGTGATGTAGATGTTCGCCGTAGCGTTGGTGAAAACATCGGCGTATTCCGATCCCAGGGTCTGATTCAACTGGTTGCAGAGAGCGGCGCTGATACTCGGGTCACACGTGTAACTAACCGGATGGGCATCCCCGGGAGGAGGAAACGTAACCGTGCCCGCGGCGGCGGGCAGAACGGACAATCCAAGGGCCACGATCAGCCCGAAACCTGTTTTTCTCAACAATCCTCCGCGGGGCGCGACTGCTGCGGTGAGCGTCGCAAGAGCAACTCTGGAAAGTTTACCAGTAATGGTGTTAAAAATAGTCCCTTTAGCGCCGTAGATAGTCAACAAAAGTACCTAAGGCCTTACTAGTACCGTATACCTGTAGAGGTAGTCCTTCCGCTTCGCTGGGCAGCCACCCGCCGCGTTTTGGTCACATCTCGCCCTCCCCTCTTTGCTAAACTGACTCACGGTAAGTCATAGATGCCCTCGGCCACCAATCGCGACCTGACCACAACGCTTGTAGCTGGTCTGAAACAAATGATCCTGGATGGCGACCTTCACCACGGCGCCAAACTGCCACCGGAACGCGATCTGGCGAAGCGCTTCAGCGTGAATCGCGCCTCGGTTCGCCAGGCTCTCAAGGCTCTCGAAGTGATGGGCGTGGTCCGTCAGCGAGTGGGTGACGGCACCTATCTGACGCAGGATGCCTCCACCACGCTGAGTGCCCCCCTCGATTTCCTGCTTCTGGTTGACGGCATCACTTTCAGCGAACTATACGAAGCGCGCCGCATCTTCGAGCCGGAGCTGGCTGCACGCGCCGCCAAACGTCATACCGCCGAAGAGCTCCTGCAACTCGAAGAATCGGTGACCGAAATGAAGCGTCACTTCGAATCCGGCTCTCTCGCGGACGTGGCCACCGGCGATCAGCGATTTCACCGGATTATCTGGGAAATGGCCGGCAACCGTGTCTGCCTCCGCATGTTCGTTCCGCTGCACCGCACCATGACGGACAGTTTCGCGGTGAGCTGGTCCATTCACGATTATTCGAACGCGATCAGTTCCCACGCCGGTATTCTCCAGGCGATTCGCACCCAGGATCCGGAAGCCGCCCGGCGCAGCATGCTCGAGCATCTCGATCGTGCGGAATCCATACACCTGAGCCACGCGCGGCAAACCGTCGTTCCGGCCGGAAATGTTCCAGCCTGAAACATTTCAGACGAATTTTTAGCCGATTTTGCGGGAAATTTCTGCAAATCAACTGTTAAGGTGTAGCCTTTCAGGTGTGCGAAATGCCCTCCTCTATGTAACCGTTGTGTTGATTGCATTCCTAAGCCACGCGCCGCAGGCGGCTGCTGCGGCACAAAAATCGGTGTCGAAAACGGATAGCGACCGGGAAATCCAACAAAAAATCCAGGCCAAACTCGCAAAATCCAAACTGGCCGCCGACCACTTTACGGTTTCCGTTTCGCACGGGATCGCGACGATCGAGGGCAACACGGACATCGCTCAGCACAAGGGAGTCATGACCCGTATGGTGAAAGCCGCTGGGGCGACGGCGGTCAGCAATAATATCCGGGTCTCCGCTGCGGGTAAGGCAAAAGCTACCGAAGCGTTTGCAAACGCCAGGTCGAAATCGCGGAAAGATCCCGTTCCTGCCAGCCCGTCAAAATTAACGCAAGTCCCTCATGCAAGAGTACTTCCGGTAAATTAAGCTCACTAAATTGAGCGTTAGTTATTAAAAATACAACTCAAATAAACGATTAGACGGAAATGTCACATTGGCAACCGGACGCCAACCTTCCGCATAGGCTCGCCGGAACGATCACGCCCTTTACAAACCCTTGAAATTGCAACATCACTTGGTGATATTCCTGGCGATTACTGCCTCGAGTAAGGAAAAGCCTGATCCAAACCATGTGACACAAATGCTTGAAAAGTGTCAATTTGTCGCTCGGAAATTGACTCGCCGGTACCATCGGGTACTAGAACCAACGACTTCAATTCATTCGGTACGATGGCACCCAGTTTGCATAAGATAGTAGCGTAATGGTCAAGTCTATCCAAGTCCGATTATTGTCAAACGCTGTACTGGTCACGATGTTGACTGGTGCTTGCGCGTTCGCCGGCTCAGTTGCGCCGGATCTGAACGCACTCAGCCCGAACACCGTTGTCCAGGTGATTGTCGGGCTTAACGGATCGCAGGCGCCTTCGCAGCAGAGTATGGGCGGCGTTGTGCAGTTGACGCAGTTGCCGAGCGCGATCGTCGCGCAGACGACCGCTGCGTCGGCAATCGCTCTCAGCAACGATCCCGCGGTCAACCACGTTTCCGTCAACCACGTGATGGTTGGCAGCAGCTCGCCGGTTTACGATTTCACAGCCCAGACCCTCCAGCCTGTTTCGGCCGCTTATGCGGGTACCGTTACGAGCGGCACATTCGGAAGCGGCATCGGGATCGCGGTGATCGATAGCGGCATCAACACCTCCAACCTGGATCTGATGGGAACCGGATTTGCGACTCGCGCGGCCAATCTTGCTTCGCGCGTTTCTTACTCGCAGAGCTTCATTCCCTACGAAACCACGACGCAGGATCTTTACGGGCACGGTACCCACGTGGCCGGAATCATCACCGGCGACGGCACGAACAGCTACGGCGCGGGTTTCTATAACAACATCCACGGCATCGCGCCCGGCGCGCACCTGATCAACCTGAAAGTCATCGATCAGTGGGGCGTTTCGACGGACGCCGAAGTGATTCAGGCGATCCAGACCGCGATCGCTCTGAAGAACAATTTCAACATCAAAGTCATCAACCTTTCGCTCGGCCGCCCGGCCTTCGAGCCCTACACGATTGACCCGCTCGATCAGGCTGTGGAGCAGGCGTGGGCTGCAGGTATCACGGTAGTCGTCGCCGCCGGTAACGGTGGGCGAGCGGCTGCGGATTCGATCACGCACGGCTACGGCACCATCTCGGTCCCCGGCAATGATCCGCTCGCGATCACCGTCGGCGCGATGAACACGATGGGAACGGCCTCCCGCACGGACGATATCATCACCTCGTACAGCGCGAAGGGCCCCACGGAAGGCGATTCCGTTGCGAAGCCCGATCTGGTGGCTCCCGGCAACCTGATTTTCTCGATCCGCGTTCCCGGCTCCACGCTGGACACGGCTGAGCCGAGCGACATCGCTCCGCTCTCGTCTTACATCACAGCGCCCGCCGGACAGGCGAACAACTACTTCGTCATGAGCGGCACCAGCATGGCGGCGGCTGCCACCAGCGGCGCGGTCGCTTCGCTGCTCAGCACGCCGGCCAACGCGAACCTCACGCCCGATCAGGTGAAGGCCCGGCTGATGCTGACGGCCAGCAAGAATTTCGCGCCGTCCACAACGATCACCGACAGCACAACCGGCGAGCAGTTCGTCGTCCAGAACGACATTTTCACGGTGGGCGCCGGTTACCTGAATCTCGACGCCGCTATCGCCAGCACGGACACGATTCCGGCCAGCGCGAGCGCTGCTTCGCCGATCGCTCAGCCGGATGGCACGTTCGATGCGAACGGCGCAGCGAACATCATTCTCGTGAACGACCAGTCAGCCGTGTGGGGTAGCTCGGCGGTCTGGGGTTCCAGCGCGGTGTGGGGCTCGTCGGCAGTCTGGGGCTCGTCCGTATGGCAGGCCGGGGCATCGGCCGTGTGGGGTAGCTCGGCGGTTTGGGGTTCGTCAGCCGTCTGGGGTAGCTCAGCGGTGTGGGGCTCGTCGGCAGTCTGGGGAAGCTCAGCGGTTTGGGGCTCGTCAGCCGTCTGGGGCAGCTCAGCGGTGTGGGGTTCGTCAGCCGTCTGGGGAAGCTCGGCCGTTTGGGGCTCGTCGGCAGTCTGGGGAAGCTCAGCGGTTTGGGGCTCTTCGGCCGTCTGGGGCAGCTCAGCGGTTTGGGGTTCGTCAGCCGTCTGGGGAAGCTCAGCGGTTTGGGGCAGCGGCACCATCTACGCCGACTCGGCGGTGTGGGGCAGCCTGCTCGACGGTGACCGATAATAGCCAG
Source organism: Bryobacteraceae bacterium (assembly GCA_036500405.1). Taxonomy (GTDB): domain Bacteria; phylum Acidobacteriota; class Terriglobia; order Bryobacterales; family Bryobacteraceae; genus BOG-234. Next base: position 9,769 of record DASYCD010000207.1, on the reverse strand, counting down.
TCAGCTCCTGTAAATAACGAAAGCGGCGGTTCGAAAGAACCGCCGCTTTTTTTGGGTTTGAAAGAGTGTTCAGTTCTTTTGGTAAGCCCGGTCCAGTTTGGCCAGAAGATCCAGTCCAACCTTCTTTGATCCACGCGCGGCCATAGCGCGGAAGCGAGTCTCACTGTCGTATTCGGTGAGAGCCACGGTGGCCAATTCATCGATTAACCGGTTTACGCTTACGCCTCTCGCCTTCGCGAGGTTCCGCAAGCGCTCATGCTTGCCCTCCGGAATTCGAATCGTCAGAGTGCTCATTTCAGTTCCTTTCTCAACTGCCCCGGTCCCACGACTTTGATCGATGTAAACTGCGGTTCCGATCCCCGAAAGTCACGAACATTATTAGTAACAATAAAGGCCGCGTTTCCGGCTACCGCCAACTCGACCAGACGGTTGTCGCCTTCATCGCGGAGATTGGGACGCCACGAATAATAAACCTGCGTCCACTCGCACATGCTGAGGAAGGCTTCAAAGAAGCGGAGGCGTTCGACCGTCGAGAGCGGCGATTCCCGAAACATAGCATCCCTCCCCAACACACCTTCGTATTCATGAAAAAGAGCCTCCCCCAGAATCGGGTGAACGCGGTCCTCGAAACAGTCCCGCACGACGCTGCGATTGTGCCCGGATGGGCTCAGCAACGCGCCAACCACAACATTGGTATCCACTACCGCCCGAGGCCCCATCACCCTGGATGATAGCGTATATGCTATCACTTCAGAGTTCAGTTTTGGGGCGGTCTTCTGCTTCCGTTCGCAACGAAGACAGCGGTGCGTTCGATGCTCTCTGCTCGCGCGATTCCTGCCTGCCTTAAAATAAAGGTGTGTCATCAGTTCCCGCGTCCGGGCAGGCGCCGGATCCGATCCCTCCCGCGGTTGCGTCTGCCGCGATAGCTTCCGATCCGGGTTTTGAGCGTCTGCTCGCGACTGTTCGCGAGCATCGCCCCAAAGAGAATTTCGCGGGCATCGAAAAGGCATGGGAATTCGCGGCCCGTCATCACTCCGGCCAGAAGCGCGCTTCGGGCGAACCCTACCTGATCCATCCGCTCGCGGTCGCCCAGATCCTCGCTGAGATGCGGATGGATTCCGTCACCATCCAAACCGGGCTGCTGCATGACACCGTCGAAGACACCGCGGCTTCGCGCGAGGATCTCCGCAAGCTCTTCGGTGAAGAAGTAGCGGATTGCGTGGACGGCGTCACCAAGCTCAGCAAAATCGATTTCGCCTCCGCCGAAGACCGTCAGTCGGAAAACTATCGCAAAATGCTTCTCGCGATGGTGAAGGATATCCGCGTCATCATCGTGAAGCTGGCCGATCGCCTGCACAACATGCGAACGCTCGGCTCGCTCTCGCCGGAACGCCGGGAGCGCATCGCGCGCGAGACGATCGAAATCTACGCCCCTATCGCGCACCGGCTGGGTATGGGCAAAATTCGCGGTGAGCTGGAGGATCTGGCCTTCGTCCACATGGAGCCGGAAGCCGCTGCCGAGATTTCGAAAACAATCGAAGACCAGCGGTCGGACAACGAAAAATATCTGGCGCGAATGCGCGAGACCGTCGAATCCGAGTTGAGGCGGGAGGGTATTCCGGCGCGCGTGCAGGCGCGGGTCAAGCGCGCATACTCGGTCTATCAGAAACTGAAACGCCAGAAGATCACGCTCGACCAGGTGTATGACCTTCTCGGCCTCCGCATCATCACGGATTCCGTGAAGAACTGCTATGGCGCGCTGGGCGTGATCCACAACGAATGGCGGCCGGTGCCTGGGCGCATCAAGGATTTCATCGCCATCCCGCGGCCGAACCTTTATCAATCGCTGCACACCTCCGTGGTGGGACCGGAGGGCCGGCACTTCGAGATCCAGATCCGCACCGAGGAAATGCACCGCATCGCGGAAGAAGGCATTGCGGCGCACTGGAAGTATAAGGAAGGCAAACGCGGCATTCAGGACGATCAGCGCGTCGCGTGGCTGCGGCAGTTAGTCGAGTGGCAGCAGGACATGCGAAATCCCGGCGATTTCGATTCCACCCTGCGTCTCGATCTCTACGCCGAGGAAGTCTACTGCTTCACGCCGAAAGGCCGCGTTGTTTCGCTGCCCGCCGGGTCCACGCCCGTCGATTTCGCCTATGCGGTTCACTCCGAAGTAGGCAACACCTGCACGGGCGCGCGCGTTAACGGGAGAATCGTCCAACTCAAATACGCGCTCCGCAACGGCGACGTAGTCGATATCCTGACCACTCCCGGACACCAGCCGAGCAAAGACTGGCTCTCGATCGTCAAGACATCCCGCGCCCGCAACCGCATCAAGCATCTCATCAACGCGAGCGAGCGGGAACGCGCCATCGAGATCGGTCAGAAGTATCTCGAGAAAGAAGCGCGGCGGTTTGGAACCCGTATGGCTTCCGTGCCGGACGAAGCGCTCGAGCGCGTGGCGCAGGATTACGGGCTCCACAAGACCGAAGACCTGATCGCCGCGTTAGGCTACGGTAAGTTCTCGCCGCGGCAAGTGCTCCAGAAAGCGTTGCCGGAGCTGGTGACTGAAGCAGCTCCCGTGACTGCGCCGGCCCCTGCCGAGCCCGCCGCGCCGGGCCGCAAAGAGAAGGCTGACGATAACGCTATCCGGGTCAGCGGCATCGAAGACCTGATGGTCTACCGGGCCAAATGCTGCAATCCGATTCGGGGCGACGCCATCGTCGGCTACGTCACCCGCGGCAAAGGCGTTGCAGTCCATACGCGAGCTTGTCCGAACGTGCAGAACCTCATGTACGATGCCGAGCGTCGGATCGATGTGGAATGGTCCCGCAACGTGGAGGAGACGTTCCCGGTTCGCGTCGTGATCCACACCGATGACCGGCCGGGCCTGCTGCACCAGCTCACTTCCGCGATCGCGGATGAGAAAATCAATGTAAGGAATCTTGAGGCGCGTACGGACTTCAGCCAGTCGACCGACGCGGCGATCATCGAAATGACTGTTGAGGTTCGCGACCGCAAGCAGCTCGATAAGCTCTGCACCGCGATGCGGCGGCTTTCCGGTATCCGCGACGTTGAACGCACTCACCAGTCCTGAACAGACGAATGACTATACCAGCAACCGACCCTGAGCACATCGCGGTATCCAAATCGCGCGGCATCGATATCGACTGGAAGGACGGGCACCACAGCTCGTACACCCTCGAATATCTGCGTGACTGGTGCCCCTGCGCGACGTGCACGGGCTCGCACGGAACGGAGCCTCGAAAGAAAACGACTGAGGCGCCGAAGGAACTGTTCCAGATGTACAAGCCGAGCCTTCGGATGAACAGCATTGAGCAGTCCGGTAACTACGCGCTGCACATCGCGTGGAATGACGGCCATTCTTCCGGCATCTACTCGTGGGATCATCTGAGACGGATCTGTCCCTGCGAGATCTGCAAGCCGCCCGCCGGCAGCAAGCAATAAGATGCCCGGAAAAATCGCCATTGTCGAAGATGAGGCCGAGCTTGCCGGGCTGATCGAATATAACCTGGCGCGCTCGGGCTTCGAATCCCGCGTCTTCGGCGGCGGTGATGGCACGCTGGCGGCGATCGAGAAGTTCACGCCCGATCTGATTGTGCTCGATGTGATGCTGCCTGGCCTCGACGGCTTCGATCTTTGCCGCCGTATACGGTCCGGCGGGCGCATTGCGCGCGTGCCGATTCTGTTTCTGACGGCTCGAACCGACGAAGTGGACCGGGTGCTGGGGCTCGAAATCGGCGGCGACGATTACATCACCAAGCCGTTCAGCCCGCGTGAGCTGGTGGCGCGGATCAAGGCGCATCTCCGCCGCCAGGAAGCGGAGGCGGAGCCCGCGTCCGCGCAGGTGGAACTGGGTCCGTTCCGCGTCGATCAGGCCGCGCGGCGCGTCTACCAGGCGGGCAGGGAACTGGACCTGACCTCAACCGAGTACAAGCTGCTGGAATTCTTCATCCTTCATCCGGGCCACGCTTTCTCGCGCGACCAGCTTCTCCAGCAGGTATGGGGCGAGCAGCATTTCGTCACGCCGCGAACGGTGGATGTCCACGTCCGCCGGCTGCGCGAGCAGATTGAGGAAAAGCCGGATGAGCCCGTTTTTCTGGCCACCGTTCGCGGTTTCGGCTACCGGTTCGAAGCTGCGTAAGTTCCTCTCCACTCAATCGAAATCCGAAGCGTCATGAGTGCATGCGCGGCTGGTATCTCGTATCTCTGATTTGCGTCGCCGGGCTGCTGCCCGCGCAGCCGCCGGCAGCGAAGCCCACATTCGAAGTCGTATCCATCAAAGAGAACCGAAGCACGTCGGGCCCGCCCATCTGGACGCCCCAGCGTTCCGGAAATCGGGTGTTGCTGCGGAATGTCAGGCTTCAGATCGTTATCAACTATGCATGGCATATCGACAACTTGTGGCAGGTATCGTTTCCCGGGAACATGCCGCTCGAATGGTGGGACATTGAAGCGGAATCCGCGGGCACACCGGATGACGACACGCTCAGGCTGATGTTTCAATCTATGCTCGAAGACCGGTTCAAAGTGAAGACCCATTACGAGCAGCGCGAGATCGACCAGTGGGAACTGGTGGTCTCGAAGCCGGGCAAACTGAAGACGGCCGATCCCGACACGCCGATGACCCTCTCGGGCCGGCCGGTTCATCCCGGCACGGTCGGCATAGTCAACGAGACCGACGGACACCACCTCATCAGCAGCGGCTGCTCCATCGCCCAAATCGCCGATTCCTTCAGCCGCGTCCTGCACGCGCCGGTTGTCAATAAGACCAGTTTGGAAGGGTTCTACCAATACAACATCCTGCTGGACGAAGACCCACCCAATATTCCGTCTGTCGCCGACCGCGAACTGGGCCTCAAACTCGTTCGAAGCAAAGGAGAAGCTCGCGTTTTGATCGTCGACCATGTTGAAAAGCCCACGCCCAACTAAGCAGGCTGTTCGCATAGTACTGCCGGAACTTCATTCACCGTTTACCCCGCCTTAACCGTCCTGTAACCGAATTCTTCGTACTCTGAAGACGTAAGGAAACAGCGACGTGGCAAAACGAATACTCCTCATTGAGGACGATACCGACCTCTACGCTCTCTTGAAATACAACCTCGAAAAAGAGGGATTTGCATTTGTGGGTTCCCAGACCGGACGGGGTGTTCTCGACCTCTGCCGCCGTGTGCGCCCGGACCTTATCCTGCTCGACATCATGCTGCCGGATTCCGACGGTCTCGACGTCTGCAAAAGCATCCGCAATGACGCGCAGTTTGCGCAGATTCCGATCATCTTTCTCACAGCGCGCGCGTCGGAGACGGACCGCATCGTCGGTCTCGAACTGGGCGCGAACGATTACATCGTGAAGCCGTTTTTCGTGCGCGAAGTCATCGCGCGCATCAAACTGCAGTTTCGCGGCCCCACCGCTCCTTCGCGTTCGCTGAAGGCCGGCGGCATCGAGCTCGACCGCACCAGCTGCCGGGTCACGCTGAACGGCGCCGCCGTCACCTTGACCGCCACCGAATTTCGTCTGCTCGAATTCCTCATGAGCCGTCCCGGAGTTGTCTTCAGCCGCGAACAGTTGCTGAATGGCGTGTGGGGACAGGACCGCGCTGTGACCGATCGAACAGTGGATGTCTACGTTCTGCGGCTGCGTCAGAAGATCGAAGTGGATACCGCCGCGCCCCGTCTGATTCATTCCGTCCGCGGTTTTGGCTACTCCTTCGAGCCCCGCGCGGGCGAGACTCCGGAAGCGCTTGCTGCTGAGGAAGTCAGACTCCAGCCCGCAAGTTAGATCGTGCTACGCTTGACCGCGTGGCCACCAATCTCATCGAGGTTGATCCCGAATCCCCGTCCTCCGAAGCGCTCGATCGCGCGGAGGCGGCGATCCGTCTCGGCCAGATAGTCGCGATTCCAACAGACGCGCTTTACACGCTGGTGGCCGACCCGTTCGACCTCCGTGCGGTTCGCCAGGTCTATCACGCCAAAGGTAGGGAAAATCACCGGCCGCTGCCGCTTTTCGTGCGCGACATATTGATGGTGGAAGAACTGGTTCGCGAGGTAACTCCGCGCTTTCAGGTTCTGGCGCGGCGGTTCTGGCCGGGGCCGCTCACCATCATTATGAGTGCGTCTCCGACGCTGCCCTTGCGGGCCACCGGAAACACCGGCCGGCTCGCCGTGCGCCACGCGAAATCGCGGCTTGTGGATGAGTTGCTCACGCGCCTCGATCAGCCTCTGATTGCGACGAGCGCTAATCTCTCCGGCCGCCCTACCTGCACGAGCGGCATTGAGGTTTTTGGCGTCATGGACGGACGCGTGGATCTTGTACTCGATGGCGGTCAGAGCCACGGCGTTGGCGCCACGACACTCGACATCACGGAAGTCGACTGGCGCCTCATCCGCGAAGGGGCGATTCAGCGCACTGAAATCGTGGAGTGTCTGGATGGCGCGGCCTAGGGCGTCAGCGGCGCCGTCAATGACCCCGTTCGCCCACTCGCCGAATCCCGAACTATAATCACGAGTTTCACAGCCCCCGGCGCCAGCCGGAATGTATGAGTCAACGTGGGGCCGGAGCGATCGTACGCGGCCTTTCCTTTCGCTCCCACCGAGAAATTCGAAGTCTGACTGACCCGTGCAACCCGGTCACCGGCTGAATTTCGCTCGATAAACAACTCCTCTACCTGCCCCTTCCACAAACCCGCGGCTTGCGCCACCGTAAGCGCCTTCGGATCGAGCCGCAGATGAAGTGTCAGGTTGCCCGACTTCTCTTCCACCTTCGCCACCATCCCGAGGCCGGTGAGATCGAGCGGATTCAGCAGCGCGGAATCGAGTTCGCTCTTCCTCCCGGCGAGATCGCGCATCGCGTCGGTCTCGGCAAGATACCCGCGGCGATAATTCAGATCGAGACCCGGCCGCTTTACCACAACCTTCAACTCGTGATACTTCCCATCGAGTTCCGTCAGATAAAACCCAAGGGTGTAGCTGCTGCGTGAATCGCTTATCCCCCCCGCCAGCGCCGCGTCAAGATCGTTGCGATGGTAGAACGCCTCGCCGCCGGTCCGTTCCGCGACCTCCTGCATGCCGAGAATGGCGCCAGCGCCCCACAAGCGTCTGGGCCCGCCGATACCATCCGCATCCACCGTGTTAACGGCGATGTTCGCATCGTTGAGCCCCGTGAAGGTCTTGTTCCAGGCGGGGCTATCGCGCATCAGCGCAGGCGGAAAGCCTTCTGTAATCCAGAAGACACTCTTCCGTCCCGGCAGGGCGCGGAGCCGCTCCGAGAGCGCGTTAAAAGACTCGCGAATAGACTCGGCGCCTCCCCTCATGAAATAATCCCGCTCGGCCCCTGCGATCGCAGCATTTTCAACCATTCCGTTCCCATCGCCGCTCGGTCCCATTCCGACGGGCGCGGCCTCCATGGCCCGCGGACGGAAACTGGCGGCGGCTTTGCGGACACGTTCCCGGTCAGTCGTCAGGTCCACAACCTGCAGCAGTCCGTCGAACTTCGTGAGGACATACAACGCAATGCGTTCGTCCGGAGGAAGCTTGCGCATGAGCCCCTGGATACCCTGGCTTCCCCAGACGAAGCTTTCGAACCAGCCATTCACGCCGTCGAGCAGAATGATCGTCGAATGACCTCTGGCAGGCGGGGGAGGCGCGCCGATATTCGTGAATGTATTCGGTGGCAGCGCGGAGCGCTCAGGCAAAGCTTGTGGCTGCTCGGGCGCGGTCTTGGGAGCCGCGCCGTTCACGCTGAAAATCGTGAACGGCCGCGCCTTCCCGTTATCCAGAATCGTGAAATCCGATTGCTTCAGATCGTCCACCGGCTTGCCCTGGGAGTTGCGTACCGTGACATCCACCTGGACAACTCGCGTCTCTGTCCGCAAAATTACGCCGCCGTCCTGCTGCGCGTGAACTGGCGCGAGCAGCAGCGCTACACCCGCAAGCAAATACGCGGCGATCTTCATTGAACAGCCCCGAAATGCAATGGAGCCGTGAGCGACCCTGTTCGCCCGCTGACAGAATCGCGAACGGCGATGACAAGCTTCGTCGCGCCAGGAACAGCTCGAACCGATTGCGTAAGAACAGCGCCACGCCGATCGTAATCCGCTTTTCCGGCAGCCTTTATCCCGAATTGCCGTTCGAGTTTGACGTGGGCAAGTTCGCCGCCTGCATCGTTTTTCTCGATGAACAATTCTTCTATTTTTCCGTTCCACTCGCCGTCACGCTGCGTGAGCGTAAGCGATTCCGGACTGAGTTTCAGATGAACGACGAAGTCGCCGCCTTTCGCTTCAACACTGGCTGTGATTCCCACGCCCGTTGCATCCAGCTGATTGATCACCGCCGATTCCAATTCACTCCTTCTCGTCGCGAGATCATGCATCGCGTTGGTCTGAGCGTAGTATCCGCGCCGGTAATCCAGTTCCAGTCCCGGTCGATCCACCCGCACCTTCAGCTCGTGATAATCGCTATCCAGATCCCCCAGATAAAAGCCCAGCGTGTAATTGGTCCGCGAATCCGCAATGCCCTGAGCCAGCGCGCCATCAATGTCATTCCGATGGAAGAACGCCTTCCCACCCGTTTGCTGAGCGATCTCCTGCATGGTGAGGATCGCGCCTGCGCCCCAGTACCGCTGTGGACCGCCGAGTCCATCAGTATCCACGGTATTGATCGCGATGTTTGCATCGTTCAGGTCCGCGATCGTTTTCTCCCAGGCCGGATTGCCGCGTATGAGCTGTGGCGGGAAACCCTCCGTCACCCAGAAAACGCTTTTTCGTCCCGGCAGCGTGCGGAGCCTCTCCGCCAGCGCGCTGAAGGTAAGCCGAACCTGCTCACTCGCAAGACGAATCTCCAACTTCAACTCAACGGGACAAGGTTTGCCGCGAGAGACTCTGCACCCCGCCGAATCGCCGGCCTCGCGATCTTCGCTCGTTCCACCGCCGTCGACTCCACTGCCCGGCTCCGCGACAGGCGCGGGATCGAGTTCGCGCGGGATAAATGCCGCCATGGCCTTTTTGAGCTTCGTCCGGTCGGTTGTGTAATCCGCGAGCTGAATCAGGCCGAGGTGCCGGGCGAGAACATAGACTGCAATCTGTTCATCGGCGGGCAGCCGGGCCATCAGGCCCTGAATACCCTTGCTGCCCCAGACAAAGCTCTCAAACCAGCCGTTCACGCCATCCAGAATGACGATGGTGGAATGTTGGTCCGCTGCGGGCCGAGGGCGCTCACTCAGGTTGGAGAACACGTTCGGCGGCAGCGCCGGTTTCTCCGGCAACGGTTCGGGAGCGGGCTGAGCAGCATCCAGGTCGGCGCGATTCATGCTGAAAATCGTGAACGGCCGCGCCTTCCCGTTATCCAGAATCGTGAAATCCGATTGCTTCAGATCGTCCACCGGCTTGCCCTGGGAGTTGCGTACCGTGACATCCACCTGGACAACGCGCGTCTCCGCGCGCAGAACGACATCCGCACCCTCCTGGGCGTGGAGGCCCGCCGCCACCAGGAACGGCAGCACGATTGTCGCAAGCGCGCATTTCATCGCGGTCAGAAGCCTGAGCATACCCGATTGACGTACGACAATCAATCGTAATATTATCTTTGTCGTGTCCCATGTTCCATCCGATGCCGAGTTCGGCATCCTGACTTATCTCTGGCGCACCGGCCCCAGTACCGTGCGCGACGTCCACGAAGCTCTTGCGAAAAACACCGGCTACACCAGCACGCTGAAGCAGATGCAGGTGATGCACGAAAAAGGCCTGCTGCAGCG
>DASYCD010000206.1:0-1835 GCA_036500405.1 Bryobacteraceae bacterium | reverse complement strand
GTTCCTCCGTGCGAGGGCCAATCTTGTCCATCTCGCAGTCGCATCGCTGGCCGAAGGTAAGGCAATTGGGATCGGACGGCGCGTGTCAACACGTTTGAGACACCAGGAAGCATAATTTACTGAGTTTTATTCTCTGGAGTTTGCTGTGGCTTGTTGATCCAGACCTCCGTTGGCGCTGGGAATGGCTGCGGCGGCTTGCGGACGAAGCGTTCGGGATGAGCGGCGTAGGCTGCATCCAGAACTGCGCGGCGCTGTTCGATGGCGGCAGGCGCGAGGCCGTAGTGAACCACGGCTGGCGCAAGCAACCCAAGCCCGGAATGCCGATGCTCTTCGTTGTACCAGGCGAAGAACTCCTGGGAGAAACCACGGGCATCCTGTAGCGAACCGAATCGTTCGGGAAACCCCGGCCTGTATTTCAGGGTGCGGAAATGGCTTTCCGAATACGGATTATCGTCGGAGACATGCGGCCGGCTGTGGGTCTTGGTCACCCCCAGATCCGCCATCAGGAAGGCGACCGGCTTCGACGTCATCGAAGAACCCCGATCCGCGTGAATGTTTAACGTCCCGGGTCCAATCTTCTGCTTTGCACAGGTGTCGGCAATCAGCCGTTTTGCCAACTCCGCACTTTCGCCATTGGCGACCATCCAGCCCACGACGTAACGGCTGAACACATCCAGAATCACGTAGAGATAGAAGTACGTCCATTTAGCCGGCCCCAGTAGCTTCGTGATGTCCCAGCTCCAGAGCTGGTTGGGACCGGTCGCCAGAAGTTCCGGTTTCTGGTAAGCCGGATGAACGAGTTGGTCGCGGCGCTCACGCGCCTCGCCCTCCTCTTCGAGAATCCGGTACATCGTACGAATGGAGCAGTGATACTGGCCTTCGTCGAGCAGCGTAGCGTAAACCGCAGCTGGGGCGCAGTTCTGAAATCTCTCCTCATGAAGACAAGCCAGGACCGCTCCCCGTTCCGCGGTGTCCAGTGCTCGCGGAATAAACCGCACGGCGGCGGCCGCCGGAAAAACACCCAACCCCCTTTTCCTATAAAAAGAAGCACGAGGGCTGTTGAGCGCTTCGCAGGCTGCCTTCACTCCGACAATCGGAGTCAGTTCCACGATGGCGGCGTTCACAACTCCTCCGTCTCCGGGAACGGACGGCCCAACAGCATAGCCACTTTTTTTTGAACATCGATTACGATCTCGGCTTTGCGCAGTCGATCGGCAAGCCGTTCGTTGTCGCGGCGCAGTCTCTGATTCTCAGTGGCCAGCGGACTCGATTTTGACTTCGGCCCTCGCTTTTGCGGCGCCAGACCGTCGAGGATCCCGTCCGCCCGCTCTCGCCGCCACTTCGTCAGATGCGAAGAGTACAGTCCTTCGCGGCGCAACACCGCACCGACTTCGCCGGACCCTTTCGCCGCGTCGGTCTGGGTCAGGACTTTCTGCTTATACTCGCCGGTGAACCGGCGTCGTTTTGCCCGGGCTACTACTTCCGGATTCGGGCGCGGCGCTTCGCGCCTGCCCTCCACATCCCTTAATACCAAATCAACTTCTCCCGTCACATCTGTAGCGGGCCGAGCAGAACCGTTCATCGTTGCCATGCTGATTCTCTTTCCCGCCCTGCTCACTAATTGCGGTCATACAAGATGTCTCAGTCATGTTGGCACAGAGGGGTCCGCGGTCAGGCGGTGGAAGGACGCACATGTCGTCTACGAGCGTCATTACGAACATCGCCAGCTCGGCGAACCGCTGACTATCATTGACCTTGATTTCAGCGCGCCCTCACCCAGGCTCGAAATTACAGCCAGGCCATCGTGAGCAGCGGACCCAATCGAACGCTAAAGG
>DASYCD010000205.1:0-3048 GCA_036500405.1 Bryobacteraceae bacterium | reverse complement strand
GCGAAAGTTCCGCTTGCGCCCTTTTCTTTCGATCGCCGCGCCCCCGGTGACAATGATGTTGCAATCGAGATTAAGTTCTGTGGCATTTGCCACACCGATATTCACCAGGTTCGCGATGAATGGGGCGCAGGCATGTATCCGATGGTGCCGGGACATGAGATTGCGGGCGTTGTGACGTCTGTCGGTTCGAAGGTCAGCAACCTTAAGGCGGGCGATCACGTGGGCATCGGTTGCTTCGTGGATTCCTGCCGTACCTGTACCGAATGCAGGAAAGGCGAAGAGCAGTATTGTTCGGTGGGCACGGTCTTTACGTACGCCAGTAAGGATAAAGAAGGACGGCCGACATACGGTGGTTATTCCGACAAGATCGTTGTCGATGAGAATTACGTGTTGCGGATTCCGGACAATCTTCCGCTCGATGGCGCGGCGCCGCTGCTGTGCGCGGGGATCACTCTGTTCTCGCCACTGAAGTATTGGGGCGCGGGGCCGGGCAAGAAGGTCGGGATCATCGGGCTTGGTGGTCTGGGACACATGGGCGTCAAGCTGGCGCATGCGATGGGCGCTGAAGTGACCGTCCTGAGCCAGTCGCTCAAGAAGCAGGATGATGGGAAGCGCCTGGGCGCGGATCATTTCTACGCGACGTCCGATCCCACGACGTTTGAAAAGCTGAAGGGGCAGTTTGATCTGATCATCAACACCGTGCCGGCCGCAAGCAATTGGGATCAGTTTGTGAATCTGCTTGCGACCGATGGTTCTCTCGTGATGGTCGGGGTGCCTGACAATGCAGTGCCGGTGAACGGATTCCCGTTGATAGCGAAGCGGCGTTCGATTGCTGGCTCGATGATCGGCGGCGTTGCCGAGACTCAGGAAATGCTCGATTTCTGCGGGAAGCACAACATCGCGAGCGACATCGAAGTCATTCCTTTCCAGAAGGTGAATGAGGCGTTCGACCGCGTGGTGCGTGGCGATGTACGCTACCGTTTTGTGATCGACTGCGCGACTTTGGCTTAGTTACTGGATCGTCTTCTTCATCCAGTCGATAATCCAGTCTTGCGTGGCATTGGTGAGCCGGGTGTAATCCCAGGGCTCGTAGAGTCCCAGTTTATTCCCGGCGTTCTCCAGTCCGTAGATCTTACGCGCCTCCTCGACGGCAGCATGAACATCCGCCGGCGTGCCATCGCGATCGAGTTGCGGCTCCACAATCAGCGCCGGACGCGGCGCAATGGTTGCGATCAGCTCATTGAAGTCGTACGGAAGCTGCTGCTCGTGGCCAATGAAGAATCCAAGCCGCGGGATCATCGGATGGATTTCGCTATAGCGAGCAATACCGCCGGCGCCCTTCGACGCCGTATCGCTCCGCATTGGCGTGAAACCGGAAATCGAAACCACGCCCTTGACGCGCGGGTCGAGCGCGGCGCTGTAAAGGCCGATCATACCTCCCATCGAATAACCGAACAGCGAGATCTTCGAGCCGTCGACGTTGGCATCCTTTTCGAGCGCGTCAACCGCGCCGTGCACGTCTTCCACCATGCGGCCCATCGTTGACCAGTGCGGATAGCGGTCGTAGAACGGTCCTGTTTCCGCCATACGGGAACCGAAACCGCTCTGATCGTAAGCGAACACCGCGTAGCCTGCCTGCGTGAGCGCGAGAATCGGGTGCAGGTCCGAACGGTAGACCCACATATAGCCCAGCGGATAGCTGAAGCCGTGAAGGAAGATGACGGCCGGGAGTTTTTTATCGGGCGGCGTGTTCGCGGGCAGGTAGAGATCACCGCGCACGTTATAGCCGAATGTGACGGGACGCGAGGTGACCTGGCTCGCCTGCGGTTGCAGCCACCCATACGACGTGCCCCCCTGCGAAATCACCCACTGTACCAGGTCCGGCGTGAGCTGTCCAGGATTGCTGTTTGTGAGGCCGGGCATGGGGCCGCGGCCGCCACGTCCCGAAGCAGCGCCGGGACGGCCCGGACCGCGACCAAACGCGCCGCGAGCCACGGGCGGCATCATCGGCGGTTCATCGCCGAGCATCTGCGAAATCGATTTGCGAATGCTGTCGGCCTTAGTCTGCCAGTCGGCCAGTGACGAGACGCTCGCCAGAATCGCGTTCGCCGCCTGCCGCGGATACTTCATGAGATCCACCGTTTCCTTACTTTCGGTGCGCCACTGATCGAGGCTCCACGGGAACAGCAGATGGTTGTCCCACGTGCGAGTGGATCGGCCGAACTGAATATCGAGCCAGTCGAGGCACGCCTCCTGATCGTTCGAGCCGTGGAAGCCGGGCACGCGCAAAATGCCGAGGCGGTTGGGCACACCCAGCATCTTGTAAACCTTCAACGCTGAATAATAGGCTTGCTCATCGCCCCAGGTATTCGAAACCTGATCGTTCAGTCCGTACTCGATGAGCACGGCGCGCGGCGCGATCCAGGCGATCAGCAGATTGCCGTCGATCGGCAACCGGTCTTCGCGACCGGAGAAGAAGCGCAGACGGGGAATGAACCAGGTGGGGAAAGAACGCGTGGTTGTTTCGATACTTTCACCCGCATTGCGTTCGCCGGCGAGCCGCCACGGCACTACGCCACCCACGCCGGTGCTGGCGGGGATGACGGCGGAGATGCGCTCATCGAGCGCCGCGCCGAAAGCCGCCATTTTGCCATCGCGCGAATAGCCGAACAGCGCGATCTTCTTCATATCCACCTGCGGCAGCGTGGCCAGATAATCGACCACCATGCCGGACACCCAGCCGCGGCGCGGCAGCAGCGCGAAATCGTAAGTGGGATACAGATCGGCGAGCGCGGCGGCGTCATCCATCGCGTCGCTGGCGGCGAAGCCGGCGTTAATATAGCCGCGCCGCAGGGCTTGGGGCCAGCCGTTCAGACCCGGCGACATCAGAACGGGAAACGGTCCTTCGCCGTCGGGAATTGTGACGCGCACTCGCATCGTACCCTTGCCGCCTGGGCCGAATTCCAGCCGCACGTTACGGACGATGTAGCCATCGCCCTTCGTTTCGTCAAGCACGACCGCGCGATCGAGCTTCGGCCGCGGCGGCAT
>DASYCD010000204.1:0-3069 GCA_036500405.1 Bryobacteraceae bacterium | reverse complement strand
CCACCGTCGCATCCGACGGGCTCTCCACCGCGAACAGGAATTCCTGGCCCCACACGGCGACGCCGTCGCGGCCCGCAAGCTCGGGAATTCGATAGCCGAATGAGTCTTTCTTCCCCAGCAACTCCGCCAGTTTCGGCGAATTGGCGCGCGCCGCGTCGATCAGTTCCTGAACAGGGTTCGCCTGTGCCAGGAGCGCCGGCGCGCACAACAGGATTGCAGCCAGAATTCGCATCTTCATCAGTCCCGGATTGTATCGCGTTCCCGCGTTGTTACCCTGAGGGTCGATGCCCGTCTGGGACCCTGCTCAATATCTACGGTATTCCAATCTCCGCACGCGTCCCTCGTACGATCTGGCGCAACGCGTTCAGGTTCCGCACGCACGGCGCATTGCCGATCTCGGCTGCGGTCCCGGGAACAGCACCGATATTTGCGCGGAACGCTGGCCCGGCGCGTCCATCCTCGGCATCGATAGCTCCCCCACGATGATCGAAAAGGCCCGCGCCGCGTGGCCACAGCGCGAATGGAAGGTTGCCGACATCGCGACCTGGGTTTTCGAAGACAACCGCGAGCGCTTCGACGTTATCTTCTCGAGCGCTGCACTGCAATGGATTCCGGATCACGCCCGGCTGTTTCCGCGCCTGCTCGACTGGCTCTCTCCCGGCGGCGTACTCGCCGTTCAAATGCCTGCGTACAACGCGCTGCCCAATGCGATCATGCGAGAACAAGCGGCAGATCCGGCATGGCGCCGGTGGTTCCCGGAAGGCCGCGCCAGCGAGTGGTATTCACACGACCTGGAGCATTATCACCGGATCCTCGCGCCTCATGCGGCGGGCCTCGATCTGTGGGCAACCGACTACCTCCAGGTGATGCCGGATTTCGAATCCATCCTCGAGTGGTACAAGGGCACCGGCCTGCAGCCGTATCTGCAGGCGATCCACGACGAAGCGGAGCAGCGCCGGTTTCTGGCGGAATACGCAGAGCGGCTGCGCCCGCACTATCCGGCCTCCACGACGGGCGAAGTGCTCTTTTCGTTCCGCCGGTTGTTCATTCTGGCGTCAGCTCAAACTCCGCTCGCCGATGCATAGGTGATACTACTGAAACAAGCTATGGAACTCACTAATCTCGGACGCGCCGGCATCAAAGTCTCCCGTCTTTGCCTGGGATGCATGACCTACGGTACATCCAGGTGGCGACCCTGGGTTCTCGACGAACCCGAAAGCCTTCCGTTCATCCAGCGCGCGTGGGAAGCCGGCATCAACTTCTTCGATACCGCCGACGTGTATTCCAACGGCGCGAGCGAAATCGTGCTCGGCAACGCGCTGCGCAAACTCGCCATTCCCCGCGAGCAGGTCGTCGTCGCCACCAAAGTCTTCAATCCCATGGGGACCTCCGCCAATGAGCGCGGCCTCTCCCGCAAGCACATCAAACACGCGATCGACGCCAGTCTCAAACGCCTTCAGCTCGATTACGTCGATCTCTATCAGATCCATCGTCTCGATACGGCCACTCCGATGGAAGAAATTCTCGAAGCGCTCGATTCTCTGGTTCGCGCGGGTAAAGTCCTCTACATAGGCGCATCCTCGATGTACGCCTGGCAGTTCGCGCAGATGCTCAGCCTGTCAGACCGCCATGGACTGGCGCGTTTCGCCACCATGCAGAACCACTGGAATCTGGTTTATCGCGAAGAAGAACGCGAAATGAACCCGCTTTGCCGCGCCGAGGGAGTCGGCATCATCCCGTGGAGCCCACTCGCCCGCGGCTTCCTTGCCGGCAACCGTACCAAGAGCGAATTCGGCGAAACCAGCCGCGCCAAGACCGACGATTTCGCCCACAAGCTCTATTACCAGGAAAGCGACTTCACTGTTGTGGACCGCGTCGCCGAGATCGCGAAACGGCGCGGTATACCGAACGCGCAGGTCGCGCTCGCGTGGCTGCTCCACCAACCCGGGCTCACCTCCCCGATCATCGGCACGTCGAAACCGCACCACCTCGGTGACGCCATCGCGGCGCTTTCTCTCAAGCTCGATGCTGAAGAGTTAAAGGCTCTCGAAGAACCCTACCGGCCACACCCGGTTCTGGGTTTCAACTAGGCGTCTACTCGCCCAGAATTCCGTTGAAGTATTCCACGTAGCGCGGCGCCAGGTTTTCCGGCCTGTACGTCGCCGAAGCTGCGAGCGCGCGTTCGCTCTCCGCCCGATAGAACTCCGCGTCGTCTTCCAGCCGCTCGATCAGATCGATCCACGGCTCCACGACTTCCACGCTCACCGGAACCGGCTGGTCCGGCTTGATGCCCGGCGGAATCGGCAGATAGAATCCGGCGCCGTTGCAGGTTTCCGCCAGGCCGCCGCGATCGCTGACGAGCGGCGGGATCCCGTTCAGCAACGCTTCCGCCGCCACGCGGCCCGCGGCTTCCTGCCATAGCGACGGCGCGAGCAGCGTCTTCGTGGGAACGTAAATCTCTTTCGGCTGGGCCATGGCAGGCGAGAACATCAGGTTCTCGTGACGCCGCAAATCGAAGCCTCCCGCCATTCCGGCGTTCACCAATTGGCCCGCCGAGCCGCGCGATTCCACAATCAGCATCGCGATATCGGGCCGCCGCCGGCTGAGTTCCTCCGCCAGCCGCGCCACCACCATCACACCCTTCGCGGGAGAGGGATTGATCACCGTCACGAAGATCGGATCGCGCTCCTCCGCCACCACGTCTTCGATCTCCATCGGCACCCGCAAGGGCGCGCTTTCGAGTCCGATCGCGGTCCGGTAATAGCGGGTCAGGAAGTCACTCGGCGTGAGTATGCCGTCCATTTTGCGCAGGAATTCCGAGCCCTGCAGATATCCCTGATTGCGCAACGCGAATACGACCTTCGCGCCGCTCCGGCGGGCCCGGTCGAAGCGCGCGATGTCCTGCGGCAGGCCGCCGAATCCCAGCACGATATCCGGACGGAAGCCATGCAGTTCATCGTCGAACATCCCGTCGAACTGAGCGCCGTGGATCTTCTGCCACGCGTGCATATCGCGCGGTCCGGTATCGAGCAGGCGATAGTGAACGCCGCGTTCCTCGAAGCGGTATTC
>DASYCD010000203.1:0-3618 GCA_036500405.1 Bryobacteraceae bacterium | reverse complement strand
TTCAAAGTTCTGCCTGCGGCTCCCACAATCACCGGTACGCCGATTCTTCTGAATACCGGGATGGAGACCCAGACCGTCACACTGCACGGAACGGGTCTCGATCGCATTCAGCAAATCTCCGCGGTCGATCATGACGATGTGAAGTTCGACCTCGGCGACGCCGGCGACGGTGACGCGCGCACGGTGACCGTGAAACTGACGCCTGCCATCAAGGCAGGCGCCCTGCTTTCGCTGAAAATGACAGTTGCGAATTTCGAGCAGCCGGTCTCCGCCGATGATGTTTTCAAAGTGGCTGGCCCCCGGCCCACCATCGGCTCTGTGCGCCCCTCCGTGCAGGGCGGCCCGGGCGTGGAGACTCATGCCGATGAAATCGGGGCGAATTCGCTCGTCAGCTTCGAAATGAATGTGGCCCATGCGGCTGTGATTTCGGAGGTCGATCTCTCGTGCGAGAACGGCGGGTCCGCTCCGTTGAAGATCAAACCGGGCGACGCGAAAGACGATCTGAAAGTCACGCAGGAATCGGCCGACACGCTTTTCCTCGCGTTCCGGCCGCGCAGCGTTGGACCTCCCGGGTGTACTGTCACGATCCGGCTCATCACGGCGAAGAACGGAGCGTCCGAACGCCGCAAGCTCGGCACGATTGTTCTGCTGCCTCAGATCGATGCCTTCAATGTCACGAGCGATAAGGCCGGCGATTCCTCCTGGTTCGGAACGCTCGAAGGCCGCGACCTCGAAGGGATTACAAAAATCGGCTGGGATGCCGACCAGGGGACGGCCGTCGATGCGATTCCAGTGCCTGTGGCTGGACCTGGAAATCGCGAGACTCTTCGGGTTGCCGTTCCATGGCCCGCGCCGGCGCCACACGCACCGCTTTATATCTGGCTGCGCGGCGAAAACCAGGGACGGCAGACTTCGGCGAAATATTAGGCGGAGCCCGTGAATGCCGGGACTTCGCGATATAATTCCGCCAGAATGTTGCCCTCGATCGGGAAGGTTCTGGTTCCTCTGCTTTGCGCTGCGTCTGCGTTTGCAGCACAGGGTGATTCCGTTCCGTTGTGGGAGAAAGGCGCGCCTGGGTCGGAGGCATTCGCGAGCAAGCCGGAAGTCCTGACGCCCGCGCGGCCAGGCGATTCACGCCGGGTTTCGAGCATTCACAATCCGTCGCTCCTGGTCTATTTGCCGCCGAAGGAGAAGGCGACGGGCGCCGCGATGATTGTGGCTCCGGGCGGCGGGCATCAGTTTCTTTCGATCGATACCGAGGGCATCAACGTCGCCGAGTGGCTGAATACGATCGGCGTGGCCGCGTTTGTTCTGAAATACCGGCTGGCGCGCGAGACGGGTTCTCCGTATCAGGTGGAAGTGCATCCGTTCGCCGACGCGCAGCGGGCGATCCGGATGATTCGGGCGCGTGCGGCGGAGTGGGGCGTGGATACGAATCGCGTTGGGATTATGGGCTTTTCGGCGGGTGGCGAAGTTGCGCTGATGGCGTCCACCAGATACGGCGCGGGGAATGCGTCGGCCGCCGATCCGATCGAGCGGCAGAGTTCTCGCCCGAATTTTCAGGCTTTGATTTATCCCGGGATTCAGCCGGAGAAATTCACGGTCACCGCGGATACTCCGCCAACGTTCCTGCTGGCAGCGGATAACGACAAAGGGCCGTCCACCGCGATCCCCACGCTCTATCTGGCGCTGAAGAAAGCCGGAGTTCCGGCCGAGATCCATATCTATAACAGTGGCGGGCACGGGTTCGGGCTGCGGCAGCCGGATCCCCGTCCGAACGTGATCTACTCAACATGGGTACTGCGGCTTCAGGACTGGATGGCGGACGTCGGGATGTCACCCGCGAAACCCCACAAGTAAGAGCAAAGAAGTAGAATAATCGGAGCCACCCCGATTATGAAACGCTTCGTTCCGCTTCTCCTCTGCGCATCCGCGCTCGCACTTTACGGCCAGACACCGGCGGCGGTCACCTACACGCAGGGACCCGATTCTCAACCGCATCCCGACACGCCGAAAGGCACAGTGACGCGCTTCGTGCTGCCTCCCGGCAAGTTTTATCCGGGCGTTCCGCATAACTGCCAGCTCTACGTGCCTGCGCAGTATGACGCATCGAAGACCACGCCGTTCATGATTTTTCTGGATGGCGCCGGATCGGCCAACGTGAACGGCAATGGCGTGAAAGCGCCGGTGGTTTTCGATAATCTGATCGCGAAGAAAGAGATTCCGCCGATGATCGCGATCTTCATCGACCCTGGCATTCTGCCCGCGGTCGATCCCGCGGCGCAGCGGCGCTACGAACGCATCTTTGAATACGATTCGATCAATGGGCGATTCGGCCAGTTCCTCATCGACGAATTGATTCCGGAGGTCGCGAAGAAGTACAACCTCTCGAAAAATCCCGACGACCGCGCGATTCAGGGCGCGAGTACGGGCGCGGTGGGCGCGTTCATGGCGGCGTGGGAGCATCCGGATCAGTTCCATCGGGTGATGAGTTTTATCGGTACGTTTGTGGCGATGAAGGGCGCGGATACGATGCTGGCGATTGTGCGGAAGTCCGAGCCGAAGCCGATCCGCATCATCATGCAGGATGGACGCAACGATCACCTGTTGCCCGACCATCCGTTCGGCACGTTTTTCGCGGGAAGCTGGCCGACCAACAATCAGGCGCTCTATGAGGACCTGCGCTTCGCCGGTTATGACGTGAAGTATGAACTCGGCGAAAGCGGGCACGATGGCCGCCAGACGTCCGTGATTTTTCCGGACATGATGCGGTGGTTGTGGCGTGATTACGGGAAACCGATTACGGCGCAGTTGCCGGAGAGCTTTTCGAAGCCGGGCTGGGACAAGCGCGCGCAGGTGTTCGCGACCATTTCGATCGACAAGCCGTGGGAACAGGTAGGGGCGGCGTACAAATCCGCGGTCAGCCCGGCGCCGGACCGGGAGGGGAACGTTTATTTTGCGGATCCGGCGTCGAACGTGATTTACAAGTCCGATCCGGATGGCAAGGTGACGGTTTTCAAAAATAATACAGGGGGCGCGAAGGCGCTGCATGTGGGCGCGGATGGACGGCTCTATGCCTCGCAGATGACGCAGAAGCGTGTGGTCTCGTGGGGGCCCGGAGGCGATGAAAAGGTGCTCGCGCAGAACGTGACGGCGGACGATCTGGTGCCGACGGCGAAGGGCGGTGTTTACTACGTCGATAGCGCTCGCAAGAGCGTAGGGCTGATCGACAAGGCAGGGAAGTCGCGTGTGGTGTTCCAGGGGACAGAGATGCTGCTGCCTGCGACGCTCACGCTTTCTCCCGATCAGGCGATGGTGGCGGTGGGCGATGCGCAGAACAAATTCAGCTGGTCGCTGGAGATTGCGGCGGATGGTTCGCTGATCAATGGCGAGCCGTTCTATCGGGTGGATATGCCGGACATTTCACCGTACAGTGGCGTCTCCAGCGTCACCACGGATTCCGAGGGGCAGGTCTTCTTCGCGACGGCGCTCGGCATTCAACTTTGTGAGGCGAATGGACGAGCGGCGTCGATTCTGAGCAAGCCGGAGATGGGAACGGTCTCCGGCATCGCGTTCGGCGGGAAAGAGCTCAACTGGATCTATGCGACGGAGGGCGGC
>DASYCD010000202.1:0-11858 GCA_036500405.1 Bryobacteraceae bacterium | reverse complement strand
CGTCTCTCACGGACTCACGCTGTCCTTCGCCTACACCTTCTCGAAGCTGATCGATGACGCGTCCACTTACTTCTCGCAGACCATCTTCACCGGCCCCACCCTCACCACCATCGGCGCGGCCGACGCCTTCAATCGCAGCCTCGAACGCGACGTCTCAACCGGCGACATCCCTCACGTCTTCTCCTCAGGCTGGATGTACCAGATCCCGCGCTGGAAGAAAATATCCGGTTGGCAGATCGGCGGCCTGGTTCGCCTCCAGTCAGGCGACGCCGTGCCGATCACGCAGGCCACCAACACTCTCTCCGCCTTCGGTTACGCCGTGCAGCGCCCCAACCGCATCGGCAACCCGAACGCTTTCTCTAACCGCAGCGCCTTGCAGTGGTTCGATAAGTCCGCGTTCGTCCCAGCAGGCCAGTTCCAGATCGGCAACAGCTCCCGCAACCCGATCCGAGGACCCGGCCTCCAGAACGCCGACCTCATGCTCGGCAACACCTTCCATCTCTCGGAAAGAACGAATCTCGAATTCCGCGCCGAAGTCTTCAACGTCAGCAACACGCCGCCGCTCAACGACCCGAATGGCTCCTTCGGCTCCGCCGCCTTCGCCACCATCGCAAGCGCAGGCAACCCCCGTGATTTCGAATTCGCCGCAAAGCTACACTTTTAGTAAATATGATCAGGATTACGGTCGCCCCGGTCAAACAACGAGAACTGATGCTGCTCCTTCCTCGCCCCGCAATTCTTGCCTTCATCGTCGTGGCATTCGCGCAGCCTGCCGCAGCCGCGATCGTTTTCACCCACGCTCCGGACGGAGGTCCGTTCTGGCCAATCGAAGATATCTACACCATGACCGATGACGGAACAAATGTTCGCGCCCTGACCAGTGACGGCCATAGTCACGATCCAGCCTGGTCCCCCGACGGAAAGCGCATTCTATTCGTCCACGACGCCGCACTGCAGGCAACGCCAGCCTCCGCCTCGAAGAAGGAATCAGACTCGCATCGTCCCGTCGAACTCTACGTGATGGATCGCGATGGCGGCAATCGCCACCTGATCCGCCGCATGGAGCCCGTGATCTACAGTGCCGCCTGGTCCCCCGATGGAAAAATGCTTGCGGTGAACGCAATCACGGACGATGCAGCGAAAAGCGCCCAGTCTACTGGCGAACCGGCCCGCTCCGGCCTTTTCCTGCTAAACGCGAATGGCTCCGGGCAACCACAACTTATTTTCAGAAATGCCTTCACTCCGGCCTGGTCTCCGGACGGAAGCAAACTCGCCGTCTCCGTCGAACAGCCACGCGGCATCTGGTCACTCCATGTGCTGAACCGCGATGGATCTGGCGATGCGCGCTTGACCGATCCGGCAGTAACTGCCGGGGAACCATCGTGGTCGCCCGACGGGAAGCTGATCGCGTTCGACGAAATTCCTGGCCGCGACGGAAAGCAACAGGTTTTCCTGATGAATGCGGATGGCTCCCGGAGCCGGCAAATCACATCCGATCCCAACTGGTCGTGCGCCCATCCATCCTGGTCGCCGGATGGAAACAGGCTGGCGTTCTCCTGCCGCTCGGCATCTGTTCCCTGTGGGGGGATTTCCGATGTTGGAACTCCGGAACCAGCCTGCACCCGGAGAATCTTCAGCATTGCGCCTGGAAGTCCGGCAATGCGACCGACGAGACTCGGCTCAATCGATGGTGTGCAAGCCGCATTCTCACCGGTTCCGTAAGCTTTACAATACCGGTCCCAACTTCGACCGAATCAACAACTCCACCCGATCCCACACCCCCGGATCGGCCTCAATCTGAATGTGCGGCCCCATGAACAGCCGCGCATACCACGGATAACTATCCGTATTGATCTTTTTCGTTTTATAACTCGATTGAAAGTTTCCCAGGATCTGCGTGCGCGCCGGATCCGAAGCCAGAATCTGCCGCCGCCCGTGCAGCAGTCCATCGTCCTGAAAGAAATTGATCGCCTCAGCCACATTCGCCGGAATCAGCGAGTCATTCTCTCCCGGCTTCCGCACGCTGTCCACCTGAACCGTGAGCAGCACCGGAATCCGGTCCTTCTCCAAAGCGCGCGCCGTAGCCACAACTTCGGACGCGCCCCAGCTATGCCCGTAAAGCACAATGCGAGCCCGCAATTTCTCGGCGCTCGAAAGACTCCCGTCGCGGTCCGCATCGAGCAGACTCAGAATCCGGCTGTGTGCCTGCGCCGCATGATTCGCGAACACCTCCACATCCACGCCGGCCCGGTAATCTCTCCGCAACTCATCGGCTAGCTGCACCTCCCGATGCGCCTCATCATTGTGGCGAACGAAACCGCCGACAAATCCGACGACAATCGCCGCAGGTGGAGGAGCGGGAACTCCGGCAGTGACCACGAAAGGGAAAAGCGCGGCGGCAAGCCAACGCGCCTGTAGTACGGACTTCATAATGAACAACGACGTGAATAGTATTTTACCAGCCAACTACGTGCGAACCCGGTCTTTTGGTGGTTTTGGGCCATTGTTGGCTGCATTCGCGTAAAGCAAAGCGCAGTCACCTCTCCAGTTAAACGACTTAGCCGTTGGCACGTCGTTTGCTTTACAACGGTTGAATATGCGCGGATTCGGTCTAACACGATGGATCGGCCTGCTGCTGCTGGGCGCAACTGCGGCATCGGCCAACGTCACGCTTTTTCTCGAAGAACCCTACGGCACGTTTGGCGGCATGAATCCAACCGGCCACGCCGCCATCTATTTTTCCAACATCTGCGCCGCCACTCCCACACAGCTCCGCGCTTGCCATGAAGGAGAACGCGGCGTTGTCGTCAGCCGCTACCACCGCGTCGCGGGTTACGATTGGCTCGCCATCCCGCTGATCCCCTATCTCTACGCGGTCGACGATTCCGATCAGGTTCCTCTCTCCGTAACGCCGCGCGACGTCGCCGCTCTGCGCGACCAGTGGCGCCGTCATCACCTCATCGATATCATCCCCAGCGCCGACGACGGCGCGCCCCCGCAGGGCGATTGGACCCAACTGGTCGGCTCCGCCTACGACCGCACTCTCTACGCGTTCGAAATGCCCTCCACTCCGGAACAGGATGAGCAATTCATCGAAATGCTGAATGGCAAGCCCAACACGGTCCGCTTCAACCTCCTGTTCCGGAACTGCGCGGATTTCGCCCGCCAGACCGTCAATTTCTTCTATCCCCGCGCCGTCCATCGCAGCTTCCTCGCCGACGTCGGCATCATGACGCCGAAGCAGGCCGCAAGGAGCCTGGTGAGTTACACCCGAAAGCACGATATCCCGCTGGAGACGATGACCATTCCGCAGGTCGCCGGTACCGTCCCGCGCAGCACCGCCGTGCGCGGCGTTCTGCAGTCACTCGTGAAATCCAAGCGCTACGCCATTCCACTCGCAGGTCTTGCCGTTTTCCATCCCTTCTTCGGAGGAGGCATGGTGGCCGCGTGGTTCCAGGGCAAGAGCTTCGACCCAAAGAAAATCGCGGACAAAGCCAACCCGGATAGCGACCCTCAGGCCATCGCGATGGAACTGCAAACCACTGACGCCTGGACCGGTGGCCAGTAATCCCGGTCTCAGGAATTCGGAGTCACGTCAGCCGCGCCCGCCGTATCGGCCGATTGCTGCCACGGCACTGCCAGGGCCGAACCCGCCGCCTCCACGGCTTCCACAATCTTCAGCAGAAGTTTCTGCTGGATTCCCAGAAACTCATCGAAGTCCGAGGTTGTGATGTAGGCGAAAATCTCGATATCGAACGAATACGGGCCGGGCCCGACGAACCGCACCGGGATCGACCCCAGTTCCGCTTTCGGCTCGCTCTTCAGAATCTCCAGGCAATCGGCCAGAATCTTCTGAAGCTGCGCCATCGTCGTATCCTTCCGCAGATTGAGCGTGGGATGAAACCAGATCTTGTCACGCGATGAAAAATTCTCGAGCTGCATCGACGAGAACGTGCCATTCGGGATGCTCACCACGGTGCGGTCCAGTGTGCGAATGCGCGTGGACCGCAGCCCGATATCGATCACCGTACCGACCTGATTATTCCAGCGGCAAAAATCGCCCACCAGTACCGGCCGATCCCCGATCACCGAAATTCCGCCAAACAGATTTTCGATTGTCTTCTGCGCCGCCAGCGCCACCGCGATACCGCCGACTCCGATACCGGCGAGCACAGTCGAAATACTGACCCCCCAGGCATTCAGCACACTCAGCAGCACGATCAGGTAAATCGCCCCTTTCACGATCTGCCGCCCCAGCGGCAAAATCGAGTAGCTGATCGCCTGAACGCGCGGATCGAGATGCGAATGCCAGCGCTCCGCGAGAATATCCACCAGGAGCCCGACCGCCCAGGCAATGGCTACCGAGAATGCAACCCCCACCAAACGCTCCAGGAACAGGCGCGGAATCGAAGAGGGCGGTGCGAACTCAATCGCCAGGCGGAACCCGATCGAGGCGAGCATCAGCCGCAGCGGCCCTCGCAGCAGCGGAGTAAACATCCGCGAACGAAGCAGCGATGTCAGCGCCAGTGAAAGCGCCGAAACCAGCAGCCACAACAAAATCGCCGCGCCGAAAAGCGCAATCCACCGCCAGATTGGCGTTTGGAAAACCTGGATCGTGACCAGTTGCTGCGGAAGCTGCTTCTCAAACCAGTTCTCCGTCAGCATTTTGTGCGCGTCCGGAATGAGCTTCAGACTGTCCGCGGAGACCACCCACACTCGCAGTCCGTTGCGGAGCGCTATCTTCTCCATCTGCAGGTCAACAGTGCGCTGTCCTACGTGGAATGAGGCAAGGCGTTCCAGTTGAGGAGGCAGATCGTCCGAGCGATAGCCGTCTGGATCCCGGCTCAGCGTCGCAATATCGAAGCCGGTATCGTCGAGCAGATCTTCCAGTTGTTTCGCCAGATCCGGCCCCTGCTTCGCGCGGTCAGTCGTCGACATCGACCGCAGATCCAGAAAGCGTTGCGCTTTGAAGTAGTCATGGGAATGAGTGGCTTCCAGGAAAGCGTAGATCGAACTCTGAGGACTGGTGCGGCCCAAGGGGTCGTTCTGGGCCGGCGCTGGCGAGGGAGCCGCCGTGGGCGGAGTCTGTCCGGATAACACCGAGACGGCCGCGAGGGCGGCAACAAGGATTTTCCTGATCACGGGTGCAATTTAGCACGTCGGATGCCGAACACCCTCAATCGCGCTTAATCACACGCCCCATATCCAGCTTGAAGGACGGTTGGCCTCGCGTCCCACTGATCACAACAGGCAGAACCGTACCTGC
Source organism: Bryobacteraceae bacterium (assembly GCA_036500405.1). GTDB lineage: Bacteria > Acidobacteriota > Terriglobia > Bryobacterales > Bryobacteraceae > BOG-234. The sequence goes on along the minus strand of DASYCD010000202.1, from coordinate 6,592 downwards.
GCCATCGTGACTGAACCAGGGATCCGCCAGTTTCAGCAGCTTGCTCTTAAAACCGGTGGTCATCTGGGAAATTTTTGCAGCCAGCCTTGCGGTTCCCTTGAAATCAATCTCACCGCTGCGCAAGTGATAGCTACCCGCCATTTCGATATTCGCGCCCGGCACGGTAAATTTCAGATCCGGAAGCCGGAGACGCTCGTTGGCCATGTGGAACGTGCCGTGAAAATCCGAGGCCACATTCGGATCGTGGTTCTCCGGCTCGCCCTGCGCGCGATGGCTCAGCGACGCGATCTTTCCCTGCACATCGGGGCTCGAAAATTTCACGCCGTCGAGTCCGAAACTTCCATCGAGCTGAATCCGCGTAATCACTTCGCTCTCGCCCGGCGGAATCTTCACCTTGGTATTGAAGTGAATTCGCCCTCTCATCGGAGGTGGAGAGCTCTTGACTGCCAGCTTCAGAAAGTCCTGCAGATCGGCATGCTGCTTCCCCGTGACCGTGGCGGTCAGCAGAATCGTCTTGTGAGTTTCAAGCGAGCCGCGGTCAATCGCGCCTGACACATCAAACTCCGTGTCGTCCAGTCTGGCGTGGACCGGATGCAGAACGGTGTTGCCGTTCGTCCCATCGACCGTGGCTTCGAATTCCGTATGCAGCGGCATCTTATGCCCGCCGATTTTGAGCGCAAAATCAGGCGTCTCGGTCGTCCCCTTCACTTCGATGCTATCCAGTTCGCCCTTGAAGCTGCCTTTGGCAGATAGAATCCCGGCGATGCCCTTGAAGACCGAGAGATCGGCGTCTTTAAATGTGTAGTCGCCGGAAAGCGGCGTGTTCTCCGGCTCGTCGGCGTCCCAGGGGCCGAACTTCCCATCGGCGTGAACGAGCCCCGGAGGCTTGGGATTCGTCAATTGCGCGTGATACGTCATCGGCTGCCGGCGGCCAATGGAGTGAAGCGTCAAATCCCGAATATCGAAGATCAGCGGATCTTTGGTCGGGTCTTTCGGCGTGATCTCCAGAGTCGTTCCGTCTGCCACGACTTCATCGAGAATGAACGCCTCCGTCACCGGCTTTTTCGGCTCTGGCTCTTTGTCGGGCGACTTGTCGCCGCGGCGAGGAGGACGGATATAAAGCCCCTGGAGGCTCAGCCGCCCCAGATGTTTCGGTGAACGGAAAAAGCCCGCAAGATTGGCGTCGAACCGAAAATGCTTCAACTGGATCATCGGCGGCTTACTGTGGTCGCCATGAAACCAGAGCATCAGGTTATCGCCCGTAGCGTGAACCTGCGGGAACAGCGAAATATCCAGATTGCCGAGCTGCACGTCGCTCTTGTACCGCTGCTGGAGGCGCGAGATAAAGTAACTCCGCGCCATCGGCTCAAAGCGCTGAATCAGGATTGCGGCGACGATCGTCAGCACGATGAAGACGCCCGCCAACGAAAGAAGGACAATCCGCACCCACCGCCGCCCGGGTTTCTTTTCGCCCGGTGCGCTCACAATTGCTCACTCACATTGCCGAGCGCTGCAATTATCTGTCCTTTACAACCGCCGCCATTCCGGCAGCTCGTTCGCGACGTATGAAATCAGCCGCTCTCTGGCCTCATCCCCATAAGACCGTCGATATTGAGCAACAGTCCGAGCACACCTCCTGAGCGCATGGCCTCGCCAGTTTCTCGGCGCAGGGGGCGGACTTGTGGGTCCTGTGAACGCCTCAATCCGCGGGAAGACGTCACCCGGCGAATCCCGCAGAATACTCCCAATCTCTCTCCATGTCTCAGCCTCCGCAACCGCTCCCAGCCAGAGACGGCTCGTCTCCGAACCAATAAATTCGCCGCTGCTGAAACAGACGCCGCCGATGGCGAGGGTGACCGAGACAATCGGATCGCTCGAGCGTACGGCGTCGCTGATGTGCTCCGAGGCCTCCGGCAAGATGTTGGACCAGCGGCAGCCGCTGCCATTCATCTCTGCGCCCGACGCAGTTGTCCGGCGCCAGATCAGTTCCAGCGCGACGATGGTCTTGCCAGAGTGGTTGTGCAGGAGTGCCGACGGCGGGTCAGCCGGCACGAGGATCAGGCCGTGTTCGCGCAGATCCTCGCACCGGAAGGTCATGCCGTGATCCTGCCTGCCATCGGGCTGGAGGGGGTCGCGTACTGCTTCTTCTCCATGCGGCCGGCTTCGAAGGCCAGACGCCCGGCTTCGATCCCAAGCTTCATCGCGACCGCCATCTTCTCCGCATCATCCGCCGCGGCGATAGCGGTATTCATGAGAACGCCGTCCGCGCCCAGCTCCATCGCCAGCGCGGCGTCAGAGGCCGTACCGACCCCGGCATCCACGATCAGCGGCACTTCCGTAATCCGCTCGCGCATGATCCGGAGATTCGTGGTGTTCTGGATACCCAGCCCCGACCCGATCGGCGCAGCCAGCGGCATCACCGCTGCGGCGCCAGCGTCAATGAGCCGGAGCGCATTCACCAAATCGTCGTTCGTGTAAGGCAGGACGACGAATCCCTCCTTCGAGAGCACGCGCGTGGCTTCCACCAGCCCGGCGTTATCCGGAAAGAGCGTCTGTTCGTCGCCAATTACTTCGAGCTTCACCCAATTTGAAAGCCCGACTTCACGGCCAAGACGCGCCGTCCGGATCGCGTCGTCGGCGGTGTAGCACCCAGCGGTATTCGGCAGGATGAACATCTTCTCTCTATCGATGTAGTCCAGCAGCGATTCTTTGGATCGGTCGGTCAGATTCACGCGCCGCACCGCGACGGTCACGACTTCGGCGCCGGAAGCCGCATGGCAGCGCGCCATTTCCTGGAAGCTCCGGTACTTCCCGGTGCCGATCAGAAGACGGGAGCGGAAGGTCCGGCCAGCAACTATAAGAGCCATATTTTCATTCTAGAAGGCCTCTGTACTGTACAATAGATTTGAGGTAGGCGTTATGCAGATTGCACATCACTTCCTGGTCGCCAACATCTTCTCCGGCCCCGATATCCTGGTCGTTCTGGGCATCGCCGTGTTGTTGTTCGGCGGCAAGAAGCTTCCGGAACTGGCGAAGGGTCTGGGCGAAGGCATCAAGAGCTTCAAAGAGGCCGTGAAGGAAGAAGAAAATAAGCCGTCCACGCCGCCCCCGGCAGCGACGGCAGAACCCAAAGAGCACGCGAAGCAGGACTAACGCTTCCTCAGTCCCGCCGGCAACACAGGCGGCAGCAGCTCCTCAGTTTGGTTTACATCAGGTTCGGCTCATCAGAGCAAAAAACAAACCCCGTAAGCGCCCATCGACGCTTACGGGGTTTTGAGTTTCAGATCCCGAAAAAACTACTTCTTCACCTTGGGCGGAACGATCGCGTCCTTAGCCGACTTGGCGACGCGGAACTTCACGACCTTCTTGGCTGCAATCTTGATGGTTTCGCCGGTCGCCGGGTTGCGGCCCATGCGAGCCTTCCGGTCCACGCGCACCAGGCGGCCGATGCCGGGCAGCACGAAGAGACCGTTCTTCTTCACTTCACTGATCGCCATGCTCGACAGACCGTCGAGGATCGCGCGAGCCTGCTTGTTTGTTACTTCGCCCTGTTCGGCCAGAGACCGGACCAGTTGCGTCTGCGTCATTCTTTTTGTTGTTGCCATTGAACCTCCCGTTGTGTTAGTACGGAACTCCAAAATACGTTCGGAACCCTTATTTTACAGGCCTCCGAAGCACTTCATATCCGCGCGTCGATTATCATCATAAGGGACACGCGGTTCGAAGGCAAGCAGAAATATGCGAAAAATGGCCGTTTTCCGCATGTTTTTTGCGGCAAGGTACGTTTGAGCGGTACTACGCGCTGGTTTGACGTATCTGCGCACTGTCGCGCGCAAAACAAAAGCGGCGCTCGCGCGCCGCTTTTGCTACCGCTCCAGTTGTATTACCGCGTGACTACGCGGTGCGCGACATCTCGCCTTTATCGCCGGAAATCGCGCCCTGCGCCGCCGCCAGACGTGCGATCGGCACACGATAAGGCGAGCACGAAACGTAGTTCATGCCAACCTTCTGGCAGAACTGCACCGAGCTTGGCTCGCCGCCGTGCTCGCCGCAGATCCCCACTTCGAGATCCGGACGGCCCTTGCGGCCCGCGTCCACAGCCAGTTTGACGAGCTTGCCGACGCCTTCCTGGTCGAGCACCGCGAACGGATCGGCCTTGAAGATTTTGGCATTCTCGTAGTCTTTCTGGAACTTCGTATAGTCGTCGCGCGAAAGCCCCATCGTGGTCTGGGTGAGATCGTTCGTACCGAACGAGAAGAACTCCGCCTCACCCGCCACGCGATCCGCGGTCAGCGCGGCGCGCGGGATTTCGATCATAGTTCCCACCAGGTAATGAACCTTCGTGCCCGCCTTCTTAAACACTTCTTCGGCGACGCGGACCACGATGTCCTTCTGGTTCTTCAGCTCTTCCACCGAACCGATCAGCGGAATCATGACTTCCGGAATGACCTTCACGCCCTTCTTCGCCACCTGCACGGCGGCTTCGAAGATAGCGCGGGCCTGCATTTCCGTGATCTCCGGATACGTAACGCCCAGACGGCAGCCGCGATGGCCGAGCATCGGATTGAACTCGTGGAGCTCTTCCACGCGATGCAGCAGCTCGGGCAACTGCTTCTTCAGATCCTTCACCGGGATCGTATACCGCTCGGACATTTCCTTCTTCGCCTTCGTATCGGCATAGGGCAGAAGGGCAACGTCCACCATGAGGTTCTCGCGCTTCGGCAGGAACTCATGGAGCGGAGGATCGAGCGTACGGATGACGACCGGGAACCCGTCCATCGCCTTGAACAGACCGGCGAAGTCGGAGCGCTGGTACGGCAGGAGCTTCGCGAGAGCGGCCTTGCGGCTCTTCTCGTCGCGCGCCAGAATCATCTGCTGCACGAATGGCAGGCGATCTTCCGCGAAGAACATGTGCTCCGTGCGGCAGAGGCCGATGCCTTCGGCGCCGAACTCGCGGGCAACCTTCGCGTCGCGCGGGATGTCGGCGTTCGCACGGACACCGAATTTGCCGCGGAACTCATCGGTCCAGCCCATGAACTTGCCAACCGACGCGTGGCGCAGGTTCGGCTCCATCGTCTTGGCCTGACCAAGGTACACGTCGCCGGTGGTGCCGTCGAGCGAAATGAAGTCGCCTTCCTTGATGGTGATGGTCTTGCCGCCAACCGTCGCCGTGAAGACCTTCTTCTTTTCATCAATGCGGATGGCGCTCGCGCCCACCACGCACGGACGTCCCATGCCGCGGGCCACAACAGCCGCGTGGCTGGACTTGCCGCCGATCGCCGTCAGAATGCCGCGCGAAACATCCATACCGTGGATGTCATCGGGCGTGGTTTCCTTGCGGACCAGAAGAACCGGGCCTTTTTCGGACATTTCGACCGCGTCTTCCGCGGAGAACGCCACCCGGCCAACCGCCGCACCAGGCGAAGCCGAAATACCCTGGGTGAGCTTCGTGAGTTCTTTGATGGTCTTTGTATCGAAGACGGGGTGCAGAAGCTGATCGAGCTGCGCAGGCGCAACGCGCATGATGGCTTCCTGCTTCGTGATCATGCCTTCTTCCACCATGTCCACCGCGATGCGGACGGCGGCGGGACCGGTGCGCTTACCATTGCGGGTCTGAAGCATGTAGAGCTTGTTTTCCTGAATGGTGAACTCGAAATCCTGCATGTCCTTGTAGTGCTTTTCGAGGTTCGTCGTGATGTCGACGAGTTCCTTGTAAGCAGCGGGCATGACCTTGGCGAGATCGGAGATCGGCTCGGGAGTGCGGATGCCGGCCACCACGTCTTCGCCCTGCGCGTTGAGCAGGAATTCGCCGTAGAACACCTTTTCGCCGCTGCCGGGATCGCGCGTGAAGCCGACGCCGGTGGCGCAGCTATCACCCATGTTGCCGAACACCATGGCCTGCACGTTGGCGGCGGTGCCGATATCGTCCGGAATCTTTTCCATCTTGCGGTAGTAGATGGCCTTGTCATTCCACCAGGAGCCGAACACGGCGCCGACTGCGAGCGTGAGTTGCTGGCGCGGGTCGGACGGGAAGGGCTTCTTCGTTTCCTTCTGGACGAGCTTTTTGTAGTCCGCGATGATGACCTGGAGATCTTCGGCGGTCAGGTCGGCGTCGCTCTTGATCTTCTTCTTCGCCTTGCGGGCGTCGAAAATCTCGTCGAACTTCTCCATGTGCATGTCCAGCGCGACTTCGCCGAACATCTGGATAAAGCGGCGGTAGCAGTCATACGCAAAACGCGCATTGCCCGACTTCGCGGCGAGGCCCGCAGTGGTTTCGTCGTTCAGACCCAGGTTGAGAATCGTGTTCATCATGCCGGGCATGGAGAACTTGGCGCCGGAGCGAACGCTGAGGAGCAGCGGATTGGACGAGTCGCCGAGTTTGGCGCCCATGGTCTTCTCGAGCTTCGAGAGCGCGGAGCTGATCTCGTTCTGAATGCTTTCGGGGATCTGCTTGCTGTTATCGAAATAGATATTGCAGACGTTGGTGGCGATGGTGAAGCCGCCGGGCACGGGCAGGCCCGCGCTGCTCATTTCCGCAAGCCCGGCGCCTTTGCCGCCGAGAACATCTTTCATCTTGCCGTTGCCGTCGGCG
>DASYCD010000201.1:0-7382 GCA_036500405.1 Bryobacteraceae bacterium | reverse complement strand
AAACTGCGCTGGTATTTTCAATTCGTGCATCACGACATCTTCGACTACGACACTCCGGCGCCGCCCGCGCTGATTGAAGTGACGCGGAATGGGCGGAAGATCCCGGCGGTCGCACAGATCACGAAGATGGGGTTGCTGTTTGTTCTGGACCGTGTTACGGGGAAGCCGATTTTCGGGGTGGAGGAACGTCCGGTGACGCCGAGCGATGTGCCGGGGGAATCCGCGTGGCCGACGCAGCCGTTTCCAATGAAGCCAGCGCCGCTTGCGCGCACGTCAATGACGCGGGACGAGATCAGCAAGCGGACGCCGGAAGCGGAGGCGTATTGCACGGCGTTGTTCGACAAGCTGGTGGGCGCGAAGCTTTATACGCCATATGGGACGAAGACGACGCTCGTGTTTCCGGGCGCGATGGGCGGTGGGAACTGGGGTGGAGTGTCGTTCGATCCGCGGCTTGGGTTCGTTTTTGTGAATACGAGCAACATGGGGGCGATCGGGCATCTGGTTCCGGCGGCGCCGGGAGCGCCTGAAGCGTATCGCAATGAGAGCGGGTACGCGCGGTTTCTCGATCAGGATCACTATCCGTGCCAGCAGCCGCCGTGGGGAGAATTGACGGCGGTGAATGCGAATACGGGCGACATTGCGTGGAAGGTCCCGCTGGGCTCGTTTCCGGAAGTGGAAGCGGCGGGTTTGAAGAATGCCGGTACGCCGAATGTGGGCGGGACGATGGCGACCGCCGGCGGCCTGGTCTTCGTGGCGGCGACGAACGATTCGATGTTCCGCGCGTTCGATTCGAAGACCGGTGAGATGGTGTGGTCGGCGCAGCTCGACGCGAGTGGCAATGCGACGCCGGTCAGTTGGCAGGGGCGGAACGGAAAGCAGTATGTCGCGATTGTGGCGGGCGGACCGGCGCATCTGCGGAACGTGGGGGACACGACGAATGACACCGGCGATAGTCTGATTGCGTTCGCGCTTTCGAATAAGCCCGTGGTGAGGCGGGCTGCGCCGTTGCGTCCGGCATCGGTCGGAGCGCACACTGCCGCGGCTACGGTTTCCGGCGAATTGCCTGAAGGCGCGGGCAAGGATGTGGTGGTGAGGATCTGCAGCGAGTGCCACGGCACCGGAACGTTTGCCAATAACCGGATGAGTGCGCGGGAATGGAAGAAGGTTGTGGACGATATGACGGCGCGCGGCGCGCACGGGTCCGCGGAAGAATTTCGCGAGGTTGTGGATTACCTCGGGAAAAATCTTGGCAAGCAGTAGTTATCTGCCCGCGGGGCGGGCGCGGGCGCCATCTCCGGAGTAATGAAGCCGGGGTTGGTCTTCTTCGAAAGCATGCTGAAAAAGAGGAAGACGCGCTCCATGTGATCGGCGCCGCGGCGAATCCAGAATTCGTGATCGAGGTCGGGGAATTCGAGGTAGATGTGCGGGGCGCCTGCGGCTTGCAGGGCAAGGACCACGCGACGTGAGGTATTCACGGAGACGATGGAATCCTTTGCGCCGTGCATGATCAGGGCCGGGATGGATTTGTAGCGTTCGGCGGCGCCCTCGGGGATGCCGAAGGCGCCGGAGATCGGCGCGATGCCTGCCCAGATGTCGTTGTACTTCTGACCGAGAAAATACGTTCCCCAGCCGCCGAGGGAGTGGCCCATGAGGAAGATGCGGTCGCTATCGATATTGAATTTTTCGCGCATGAGTTTGAGCGTGGACATGGCGTCAATTTCGGAGAGTTCGCTGGTGGTGTGTTGGGTGTTCGCGACGGGCTGGCCGTTGCGGCCACCCCAGCCACCGGTGACGCTGTAGCCCATCGGGGCCAGGACGATGAAGCCGAAGCGCTCGGCGAAATCGGTGGCGCCGTCGAAGAGAATTTGCTGGAGGGGCGTGATGTTGAGGCCGTGGAGATCGACGATCAGCGGCGAGGGCTTTTTCGCGTCCCAGGTGGCGGGGATGAAGAGCGTGTACGGCATGTCGGCATTCGCTTCGGTGAGATGGTAGGTGCATTCCCAGATGCGCTTCTGCGATGCGGTGAGGGGCGGCTGGGCGGAGCGGGGAATGCCGTTGAAGCCCCGAGAAATATCGGGCGCGGGAACGCCGGGGAGCGGAGTGCCATCGTGATTGATGTTGGGAGTTCCGGCGCTGGCGTCGGCGTGGTCCTGCGTGAGTTGTGTGCAGGTCTGGCCGGGGGGAGTCTGCGCCGCGGCGGCCGCGACCAACAGGAATGCGACCGAGAAGAAAGGGATTGCACGGCGAATAGTCACGGGGAGCTCCAGTGGGTCATTCTACACGTCGGGGGGTACAATTCCCACATGCGTGCTTCCCTTGCGGCCGGGCTGGCCTTTTCTCTGACGGTGTGCGCCGCGGCGAATGCGGCGGCTGGGCCGGAATTGACGCTCGATATCCGCGACTACGTGACGATGCCGATGACCGGGAAGGTCAACGGGACGGGGCAGATCATGGGGCTGCTGGCGCGCGAGAATTTCATGCGGGAAGAGCCGGGGCCGAACGCGAAGAAGCGGTTCTTCGTGAACGATCTGAATGGACCGCTTTACATTCTGGATAAGCAGAGCGGCAAGTTCACGACGTATCTGAATTTCAACGGGCGCAATGGGCAGACGGGGCTGTTTGCGCGGCTTCCAACGGAATCGGGGTTTGCGAACGGATTTATTTGTTTCACGTTCGATCCGGATTACGCGCATAACGGGAAGTTCTACACGATTCATCTGGAGGATTTTTCGGCGCCTGGATCGGAGATGCCGGATGGCAAAAGCTTTCCAGGGCTGAAGCTGGATGGCTATCAGACGACACCGGCAATTGTGCCGCCGGGCGCGACGACGCGCGAGGCGGTTTTGATCGAGTGGACCGATACGAACACCGCGGATGAGGTTTTCGAGGGGACGGCGCGCGAGATCATGCGAGTGCGGTTGACCGGGCAGATCCATCCGATGGGCGACATGATTTTCAATCCCACGGCGAAGCCTGGCGATGCGGACTGGCGGGTGATGTATATCGCGTGTGGGGACGGCGGGTCGGGCGAGCGGAAGGAGCCGGAGTCGAGATCGATTCCGCAACGGCTCGATCAGATTCCGGGCAAGATTCTGCGCATCATTCCGGATTTGAATTACCGGAAGGATTCGAGTACGGTCAGCCAGAATGGACGGTACCGGATTCCGAATGACAATCCGTTCGTTTCGGCGGCGATGCAGAAGGCGGGAGTGCGCGGGGAGATCTGGGCGTATGGGCTGCGCAATCCGGCGCGGCTGACGTGGGATGTGGATCCGGCGAATCCGAAAGACAATCATCTGATTGCGGATGTGATTGGGTTGAATACGTGGGAGATGGTGGACTTTATTCACAAGGGCGCGAACTACGGGTATTCACTGCGCGAGGGGAATCAGGCGCTCGAGTTGAGTAACAAGACCGGGGATTTGCCTGCCGAGGACAAGATTCCGGTGATGCTGAATGCGACTGAAACCGATGGAACGGTGACGCCGACTTACCCAGTGATCATTTATCCCCATGAGGCGGGGGGCGGGGATGCGATGTCGAGCGGGTATGTGTATCACGGGAAGGCGTTCCCGGCGCTGCGCGGGAAGTATATTTTTGGGGACCTTTCGACCGGCAATGTGTGGTGGGCGGATTACAAGGAGATGCTGGCGGCGGATGACGGGAAGCCGGGGACGATGGCGGAGATTCATCCGATGAAGATCCGTTGGGCGATACCGGGGACGAGCGCGGCGGAAGTTTACAGCTCGATGGCGCCAGTTACGGAATCGGCTTATCACGCGCGCGGCGGGACGGCGAAGGGGCTGCCTGGATTCGCGAAGGCGCCGAATGGCGGGCGCGCGGATATTCATTTTTGGGAAGATGCGGAGGGCGATCTCTACATCATGAGCAAGAGCGATGGGATGATTCGCCAGGTGACTGGGGCGACGGCTGCGAAATGATGACGCGTCGGCAATCGGTAGGGCTGATGGCACTGGCTCCGGCGCTGCTGGCGGCTTCGAAGATCAGGCTGGTCGTGTTCGATGTGGGGGGCACGATTATTCAGGACCGCGGAGATGTGCCGGAGGCGTTCATTGGCGCGTTTGCGAAGCGCGGGATCGCGATTACGCCGGAAGAGATTGCGAAGGTGCGCGGGGCATCGAAGCGCGAGGTGGTGCGGCGGTTTACGGCGGAACGGTCAAAGACGAAAGGAGCAGAGCTCGATAAGCTGGCGGCCGGGATCTACGCGGATTTCAATGCGCGTACGATTGAGGCGTATCGAGCGGTTCCGCCGATTGACGGCGCGGAGGCGGCATTCCAGAAGTTGCGGGCGCAAGGGATTTTGCTGGCCGCGTCGACTGGCTTTGGACATGAAATCGCTGCGTCGATTTTTCAGCGTCTCGGGTGGGAGAAATATTTCACGACCGTGGTGACCGGCGACGACGTGAGTGAAGGGCGTCCGGCGCCTTTCATGATTTTTCGCGCGATGGAAGCGGCGAAGGTGACGAGCGTTGCGGATGTGATGGCGGTGGGCGATACGCCGCTTGATCTGCAGGCCGGCACGAATGCCGGCGCGAGGGCGGTGGTCGGTGTGCTTTCCGGCGCGTCGAAGCGTGAGCGGCTGGAGCCGGAGCCGCACACAGACATCATTGCGAGTGTGGCGGCGCTGCCGGAGCTTATTGCTTCGAAGTACTGACGTGGCCGGGTCCGTAGAGAATTTCGCCGGGGCGAGCGTGAGTGTGGTTCCCGCCGTCGATAACCGCTTTGCCGTTTACGAAAACGTATTTGACGCCGGTCGCGTATTGGTGGGGATCGGTGTAGGTCGCGTTGTCGATGATAGTCGCGGGATCGAAGACCGTGACATCGGCCCACATGCCGGGGCGAAGCAGGCCGCGATCGTAGATGTGAATTTTAGTGGCGTTGGCGGAGGTCATTTTGCGGATGGCTTCCTCCATGGTGATGACGTGTTCGTCGCGAACGTAGCGGCCGAGTACGCGCGCGAAAGTGCCGTAAGAGCGCGGATGCGGCTTGCCTTGTGAGAGCGGGCCTTCGGTATTGAGGGCGATGCCGTCCGAGCCGATCGAAACGAACGGCGTTTTCAGGGCTTCGCGCATGTCGTTTTCGTCGTGGTGGAAGTAGATGGTGGGTACGGAACCGCTGTTTTCCGCAACGAGTTTGAAAAGCGCGTCGATCGGATTGAGCTTCAGATCGAGAATGACTTCGTTCATGCGCTTGCCTTCGTACTTTTTGTACGCGGGATTGTGCAGGGTGACGAGCAGCATGCCTTCCCAGTCGCCGGTGGCGGTGTAGTGGTCATACCAGCCGGAGCCGGGGATGCCGTGCAGAATTTCGTTTTCGAGACGCGGGCGGAGTGAAGGGTCTTTGAGGCGTTCGATCATCTTGTCCGTGCCGCCTTCGTGGGCCCACGGCGGAATGATGGTCGCGAGATCGTTCTGCCCGGCTCGATACGGATAGACGTTCGCGGTCACCTGCTGGCCGTTGGCTCGGGCTTGCGCCACCACGCCGATCAGCTCCGGCATTTTGCCCCAGAGCGTGTGGTCGGCGAGTTTGATGTGGATGATATCGACCGGCACGTTCGCCTCGCGGCCGATGCGCAGGGCTTCGGCTACGGATTCGAAAACGCCGATGCCTTCGGTACGCATGTGAGTGGAGTAGAGGCCGCCGAATTCGGAGGCGGCTTTGCACATGGCGATGAGGGCGCCGGTATCGATCCAGGAACCGGGCGGTCCGCTGAGAGAGCTGGCGACGCCGAGCGCGCCCTGGCGCATCGCCCGGCGGACGAGGTCCTGCATTTCGGCGAGCTCGGCCGCAGTCGGCGGCCCGGCGTTCGGACCGAGGACATAGGTCCATATCTGGCTAGAGCCAACATAGGTGGCGATGTTGGTGGAGATGCCGTTCTTGTGGAGCGCGGCGAAATAGCCATCGAAATCTTTCCAGGCATACTTGGCGGCGTCTTCCTGCTTGCCTCCGACGGGCGCGGCGGAACCGCCTTCGCCGAGAATCATGGTAGTTACGCCCTGGCGGATCATGCTCTGGGCATCGCCATCGGTGAGCAACGCGTAATCGGAATGATTGTGGATGTCGATGAAGCCGGGCGCTGCGATGAGTCCGCGGGCATCGATGGTGCGGGCCGCGGGTTGTCCGGTGAGGCGGCCGAGGGCGGCGATGCGATTGCCGCGAATGCCGATGTCGCCGATCCAGGAAGGATTGCCGGTGCCGTCAACGATGCGGGCGTTCGTGATGAGCACGTCGAACTGCTGGGCCTGAGCGAGTGCGGCGGCGAGGGCAAGAACCGGCAGGAGTTTCATGGATGGATTGTAAACCGCGAACGAGGCTTCCGCAATGCCAATGGCTGAACCACAAATGGCTGAACCATCTCGCCGCTAACTTACATATTTTGAACGATTTTCGACAAATTTTGGTTGGCTAACGACATTTTGCGCTGTATGCTTTTTGGGGGAGACATTCAGGGAGCGTGCAATGAAACTCAAGGGAACAATTTTATTTTCGACGGCGCTGGGCGCGGCGGCGATTCTGATGACCGCGCACTTCGCGCAGTCGCAGCCACCGGAAGCGCCGGGAGCATCGGGAGGCCGGGGCGGTGGACGCGCCTTAGGCGGCGCGCGCGCCTTCGATTACAGCGACAACGAAGGCTGGATGAAGATTTTCGACGGCAGCACGATGAACGGGTGGGCAGGCAACACGAAGTATTGGAGCGTGAAGGACGATTCGCTTTACATCCATCCTTCGTGCGAGGCGCCGACCGGCACGACGTATATCTACTGGACCAACGGCGAGGCGGGCGACTTCGAATTGAAGTATGAGCTCAAGGGCACGGAGCAGGTGAATGGCGGCATGCAGTTCCGCAGCTATCTGACGGCGAGCGACGACGTGTCGTTCAGATTCCCGCCGCGCGGGCGGGGTGGATTCGGTGGTGGCGGACGCGGCGCGTCTGGTGGCCGCGGACCTGGTGGAGCGGCCTTTGCCGGAGCCGGTGGACGCGGTGCCAGCGGGCGTGGCGGCGGTGGACGCGCTCCGGGCTGCGCGAATCCGGGACAGCAGCCGAGCCGTGAGGAAATGTCGAAATGGGACCTGAACGGTCCGCAGGCTGATTTCGACGCCAATAACAATTTCACGGGTATGTTCTATGAGCAGGGCGGCCGCGGCATCATCTCCGGTCCCGGTCATGCGCTGCTGGCGGAACCGGGCAAGCCGGTACAGGACCTCGGCACAATCGCGGACAAGGCGATGCTCGATTCGTGGTTCCACAAGGGCGACTGGAATCAGTTCATGATTGTGGCGCGGGGCCATACGACCTCGATCTACATGAACGAGCATCTGGTGACGCTGTTCATCGATAACGATCCCAACTACTTCCGGGC
>DASYCD010000200.1:0-2371 GCA_036500405.1 Bryobacteraceae bacterium | reverse complement strand
GGATGTTTCTTATTCGCTGCGGGACTATCTGGGGAACCTGGAGGCGAATCCCGCGCGGCTGGAAGAGATTGAGAATCGGCTCGCGGCGATCGACCGGCTGAAGCGCAAATACGGCAGTTCGGTGGATGAGATTCTGGCGTTCCACGAAGATATTGGGCGGAAGCTGAGTGACGTGGAGACGTCCGGGGAGCGTTTGGAGGAACTGCAGCGGCAGCAGGCGCGCGTGGCGTCCGAGTACGAGAAGGCCGCGGCGACGCTGACGGCGCAACGCACGGTCGCGGCGGGCAAGCTGGGACAGCGCGTGGAACAGGAATTGAAGCCCCTCGCCATGGATAAGACGGTTTTCCGTGTGGTGATTGAACCCGCGGCCGAGTGGAGCGAAACCGGCGCCGACGCGGTGCGGTTTCTGGTTTCGGCGAATGTGGGTGAAGATCCGAAGCCGATGGAACGAATCGCGTCGGGCGGCGAGTTATCGCGCATTGCGCTGGCGTTGAAGACGTGTCTGGTGGGAGCGGCAGGCAAAGCAGCCGCTCCGGCGCGAACGCTGGTGTTCGATGAAATCGATACAGGTGTGGGAGGACGAGCGGCGGAAGGCGTGGCGCGTCGGCTCAAGGGACTGGCTTCGGAACATCAGGTGATCTGTGTGACGCACCTGCCGCAAATCGCGTGTTTCGCGGATCACCACTACGTGGTCGGCAAGCACGAACGCAATGGGCGGACCGTGGCGGAAATCTCCGAGCTGAAAGGCAAGGCCAGCACGGAAGAGATCGGCCGCATGCTGAGCGGCGAGCAACTCACGCCGGAAGCGCTCAGAAACGCTGAAGAGCTGATTCGCGCGGCGCGAGCGTAGTGTGTGAGGTAGATTGACAATCTGCGGCCGATTGTGAGTCGGCCAGGTCCGTATTCGATGATCGTGGAGGCCGATTGACAATCGGCCGCAGGATGCCATCCTGCCCCACGCGCACCAAGCCTTAATCCGCACCGGAAATGCTGTGCAGCACCTGCTCGGCCTGCGCCGCCGTGAAACCTTCCACTTTCGACGAATGATTCATCGAGCAGAATTTCGGTCCGCACATCGAGCAGAACGCCGCATCCTTGAATCCCTCTTCCGGCAGCGTCTCATCGTGCATGGTGCGCGCCGTCTCCGGGTCAAGCGAAAGTTCAAACTGCTTGTTCCAGTCGAAGTTGTAGCGCGCCCGCGACAACGCATCGTCGCGATCCCGTGCGCCGGGGCGATGCCGCGCCAGATCGGCCGCGTGCGCCGCGATCTTATACGCGATGATCCCCTGCTTCACGTCTTCCCGATTCGGCAGACCCAAATGCTCCTTGGGCGTCACGTAGCAAAGCATCGCCGCGCCATGCCAGCCGATCATCGCCGCGCCAATCGCCGACGTAATGTGGTCATAGCCTGGCGCGATATCGGTCACGAGCGGCCCCAGCGTGTAGAACGGCGCTTCGTGGCACATCTCGCGCTCTTTCTGCACCTGCATCTCGATCTGATCGAGCGGAATGTGTCCCGGCCCTTCGATCATGACCTGGACGTCCGACTCCCACGCGCGTTTCGTCAGTTCGCCCAGCGTCTTCAGTTCCGCGAACTGCGCTGCATCGCTGGCATCCGCGATAGAGCCTGGCCGCAGTCCATCGCCCAGTGAATAGCTCACATCGTACTTCTGGAAAATCTTCGTGATCTCGTCGAAATGTTCGTAAAGCAAATTTTGGCGATGGTTCTTCACCATCCACTCGGCCAGAATCGCGCCGCCGCGGCTCACGATTCCCGTAATGCGCTTCGCCGCCATCGGGATGTACTGCACCAGCACGCCCGCATGGATCGTCATGTAATCCACGCCCTGCTCGGCCTGCTCCTCAATGACCTCCAGCATCACGTTGATGTTGAGGTCTTCCACGCGCCGCACGCGATTCAGGGCTTCATAGATCGGCACCGTGCCGATCGGCACCGGCGATTGCGCGATGATCGCTTTGCGGATCTCCGGAATATCGCCGCCGGTCGAAAGATCCATCACGGTATCGGCGCCGAATTTCACCGCGTAATCGAGCTTGTCGAGCTCGCCCGTAATATCCGACGTCGTCGCCGAATTGCCAATGTTCGCGTTGATCTTGCACGCCGACGCCACGCCGATGCACATCGGCTCCAGCGAAGTGTGATTGATGTTCGCCGGGATAATCATCCGGCCGCGCGCGACCTCATCCCGCACCAGCTCAGGCGTCAGTTTTTCGCGGCGCGCGACGTATTCCATCTCGCCGGTAATCTGTCCCTTGCGGGCGTAATGCATCTGGGTCCGGATAGGGTCAGCCCAGCGCGGATCTGTCCATTGTTTGCGCATCTAATGAAAGTGTAGCGCTGTGCGCCCTG
>DASYCD010000199.1:0-7589 GCA_036500405.1 Bryobacteraceae bacterium | reverse complement strand
GACCGCTTTAAGCTATTACGGGTGGGAAATTGGTCGGGGCGAGAGGATTCGAACCTCCGGCCTCCTGGACCCGAACCAGGCGCTCTACCAAGCTGAGCCACGCCCCGACTAAGAAACCAGTTTAGCAACTCATGGTTGCTGACAGCAGAAAGCCGAAAAACTACGCGCGTTCCGCGTACGTGCCTTCGGCCGTATTTACCCGAATCTTCTGCCCTTCGTTGATGAAAGGCGGCACCTGCACCACCAGCCCTGTCTCCATCTTCGCGGGCTTGGTCACGTTCGAAACTGTTGCGCCGCGCATGCCGGGCTCAGTTTCCACGACGGTCATTTCCACCGATGCCGGCAGTTCCACGCTCATCGGCTTACCTTCGTAGAACTCCACCTTCACCTTAAGCTGCGGAATCAGGTAGCTGGTCGCGTCTCCGAGCAGATCCTTCGTCAGATGCATCTGCTCGTAATTTTCGGTGTTCATGAAATAAAAATACTCGCCGTCGTCGTACAAATATTCCATGTCTACTTCATCGAGAATCGCCTTCTCTACCTTGTCTTCGGAAGAAAACCGGTTCTCGATCATCGTCCCGCTTTTGAGATTGCGCATCTTCGCCTGAACGAAACCGCGAAGGTTGCCGGGCGTCCGGTGATTGACGCTGAAGACCGAGTACAGGTCGTTGTTGTACTTGATCACCATACCTGGACGCATTTGTGTCGCTGCTATCATGCTGCTCTGAAACTCCGGTTGTTGGGATGGCGCTGCGGGAGCGAAAGGTTCATTATAGCAACGCGTTACCGGAAATACCTTCCGCTGCGGCGTAGCCCAGACACATCACCACCAGGAACATCGTCAGCTCATCCGTTAACCCCAGATTCACGTCGGCAATCCCGACGATCATCGTCCCGATCACAGCCGCGCTCGCCCAGTGCAGCAGGAAACGCCGCTCGGAGCGTCCCGGCGGCAGACGCCGCAACGCTTTCTGGAAATCGACGAGCGCCATTATGAGCGCGCCAGTCAAAAACAGAGTTGCCGGAATTCCGCGCTCCGCCGCGTAATGGATATAAATGCTGTGCAGGTGTTTATAAAATCCCGGCGGTAACGGCCGCGGAATATCTTTCGGCATGTACGAAAGGAAGACCTTCTCGTTGCCGATCTGCTCCGGCCCCACTCCCAGTAGAGGATGCGCCTCGATCATCTCCCATCCGGTCCGCCACACGATGAGGCGGAACGTATTCGAATCGGTTCCGGCTTCCGGGTGTACGATGGAGTTCACCCGTTCGCGCAGGGCTGGCGGGCCCACGAGGACCGCAGCCACAAGTACAACCGGCGCCGCCGCTACAGCCCATCGCCGCCAGCACCACAGCAGATAAAGCCCGGCCGCCAGCGCGGCGATCATCGCCATTCGCGTCCAACTCAGATAAAGCGCCATGCAAATCAGAACTGCGCACAGCGCAGCCGGCCACGCGCTCTTCTTTGTAACCCGTCCGAACAGCAGAAACGCCATCAGCATCAGCAGCAGATACATCTGCTGGCCGGAAAACGTCATCCAGTGATCCTGGAATCCGGTGATGCGCTGATTCAGATAGAAATGGTAGAAGTCGCGATGCAGCGCCGCTGCTTCCATTAATTTGCGGACGTACTGGGAGAATCCCAGGATGGCTGTATATGTCCCCACGCCCGCCCACGCAATCGTCAGAATTCCGATATCGCGCAGCGTGCGCACTGACGAAAATACCGTCAGCAGCGTCAGGAACACAATCATTTTCCGCACCTGCGGCAAACCGCCCGCGGGATCGGGGGAGAACGCGAGCGAGAGGAGTGTCCAGAGGAGAAACAGCCCAAGCGGGATCGCGATGCGGGGCCATCGCAACGGCAGACCGGAGAGCAGCAGCGCCGCCACTGCAAGCGCCAGCAGAATCTGCGACGCCGCGATACTGACCAGAATCGACACCGCCGCCGCAATCGCAAGCCACGCGCTCAGCTTTTTGAGAAAGGGCGGGGGAACCAAGCAGCCAGTATCTCAGGCTTTCAATCTGTGCGCATCTGAGTTTATTTGTGGCTGATATCTAATGCGTCATCGCGTAGGTCACGTAGTTGACCCCGATCCGCATCCCCAACTGCGTGAAGGGCACCGGATACTGCGGGTTGTCCGCATGCTCCCACGAATCCCCCAGATCCATGTTGTGGCAGATCACCACCATCAGCCGCCCATGATCGTCATAGATCCCGCGCCACTCCGGCGTGACGCCGCCTTTTTCCGACGTGGAACCCGAATAGATGTACTGCAGCCCAGGAACCTGGAATTTGTTGTCCAGATCGAAAATCACATGGAAGATCTGGTCGTCATTCGGGATATCGACCACCTGCCTGTCGGGGAACACCTTCGACATCACCGACATGAATCCCGCCCACTCCTGCGTCCCGTGGAAGTCGTCGCACATAAAAAAACCGCCGCGCAGCAGATACTCCCGGAATTTCGCAATCTGCGGATCCGTCAGATCCCAATACCCCACCTCCACCGCATACAGCCACGGATAGTTGAACACGTCGTCGTCATCCAGATCAATCGGCTGCTCCACCGACCGCGCCCTGATCCGCGTTAGCCGCCCGATCTCCTGCGAGAGATGCCGGTCCGAATCCGGATAGTCGATGGTCCAGTTCGCCATCCCTTCTTTCCAGTTCGGATTGCCTCGAAAACCGTAATTCTGCCGCGCCGGATACATCAGCCGCGCAAAGGTCCATTCGCTCTTTACGAGATAGTCGGGCGGCAGCGGATCGTCCGGATGCTCAATCCCCGGATACTGCCGGAACGGCAACTGGAACGCCCACGCAGAGCCGAGCAGCAACGCCAGCGCGCCGGTCGCAAACATCGTCCATCGAAGCGCCTTCCGTCTCATTTCTGCTTCGGAGCCTGAGCCCTCGCCTCATCGATCCGCGCGCTCAAAATTCGTTCGAACGAGCCCATGTTGTATCCGCTCATCCGGCTGAACACCTTGCCGTTGCCATCCATCACAACGATTGTCGGCAGCGACGCCGTATTCAGCAGTCCTGCCAGCCCCGCCTCCAGATAGACGGGCTGTTTCCATTTTTGTGCCGCCAGGAACGGCGCCACCACGGAATGATCGTCATCGGCATCGAGCGAGAGGAAAACCACGTCCGCCGCCCCGGCGTACTTTTCCTTCACGCGCTCGATCAGCGGATGCTGCGCGATACACGGCATACACCACGTCGCCCAGAAATCCATGACAAGCGTCTTGCCATTCAGCGTCGAAAGATCGAGCAGCTTCGCGGCTGGCGGGTTGTTCCCGCCGCCCGGCAGCGTGAATCCATAAACGTCTGTCTCGCCGTAATTCGGATCCATTGCCTTGTAGCGCGCGGTGCGATCTTTCAAAGCCTTCGCATCGCGGTCCCACGCTCGCAGAAACAGCTCGCCCAGCCCTTCCTGCGACCCGTGCAGCTTCGCATACAATTCACCGGCGCGCTGACGATCGAATTCCCGCCTGCTCCACGGCGCCCGCGTGTCCTCAATCATCGCGGCCTCGGCGTAATACTCCACGGCATCCGCATCTTTTCCCAGCTTCGCCGACCACTTTGCAATCTCCGCCCCATTCTCGGCGTTCGGATCGAGTGTCCATGCCTGGGCCGCCAGCGTCACCGCCTCCTGCGCATTTCCCAGATTTGCCGTCGCCCGGGCCTTCAGCACCAGTTCCCGAGCCATTGCCCGATCCCCCAGATCGGCCCACTGAGCCTTCGTGGTGTGCCCCTCCGGCGCCCGCGCCCGCATATCGCGAACCCCTGCGTCATACCGGGCGAGCCATGCCAGCGCCTTCTTCGCCGATTCCGGATCGTCCGAAACGAGCAGCGCCCGAATGACATGATCCAGAATTTCCAGTTCGTTCTCTGGATGCCCCAACAGCACTTTCTCGCCGTATGTCAGAATTCGCGCCGTATCGTTGCTGTCCACGGCGGTCTTGTAGAGCGATGCTTCGATCTCCGCCCGCCGCGGCGCGTTCGGATACTTCTTCAGGTGCTCCTCGAGAGCGCGCGTCGTGTCGACCGCGCTGCCCGTCGCCTCCTGCACCGCCTGATTGAGTTCGTTCTGTTCGGCCGCCGGATTCGCCGGATTCGTGGGATAGAGGTTCAGCGTCCCCGCCGTCTGAGCGGACAGAATCAGGGGCGCCAGCATCAGCGGCATTACACGGACAAACTTCATTTCTGTGTGGCTACGGCGGCGGGGGCTTGCTGCTGAGCCCGGACATCTTTCGCAAATAGAGCGGCGCGTTCACGCGCTATGTTCATGTAGCTGGCGTTCTTCACCACCCGGTCGAGCAGCGAAAGAAACTGCTCCGGAGCCACCAGCCGCTTCTGATCCTGCGTCGCCTGGATCTGGAGCAGCGCATTCTGCACGCCCAGCTTGTCGTACTTCACGCTGCGTTCGAGCTCGATAAAATCCCGCTCGGATTCCGCAATCCTCTCGAACCAGTCGAGCAGCGCCTGCGCATTCAGATCCGCCGAGTAGTTGAACTCCGCCTGATGCTTCACAGTGCCCGCGGGGTCTTCATACCGGAACGTCTTCTTCCCCATGAAGGCGACCTTGATATTCGCCTCTAACGGGTCCGCGAATTGATTGAGCTTGTCCGCCAGGGAGAACATCGCATCGGCGTCGGCCTGCTGCAGGTGAATCGAGATCGGATTATTGTCGTCCGGCGCTTCTTTGTAGATAACGCTCCCGTCCTTTTCGACGGAAATTTCCACGTACGGCGGAGTACTGCCCGGAAAGCTCTTGGTGAACACCAGCCGCGGCGCGGCCTGCGCCAGAACCGGCGCCAGCATCGCCGCAAAAACCGCAATCGATCTCATCATGCCCGCGCCCCCATCCGTACTTCAGCGGACGCAGCCACGAAGGCGTGCGTTGCATGGCAGATCGCAATCGCCAGGGCGTCGTTCGCGTCTTCGGACGCCACGGGCGACGCCAGCCGGAGCAGGGAAGCCACCATCTGCTGCACCTGGGACTTTTCCGCGCGGCCATACCCCACCACACTCTTCTTCACTTCGAGCGGCGAATATTCGGCAACGCGCAGAGACGCTTCCACCGATACCAGCATCGCTACGCCGCGCACATGAGAAAGCTTGAGGGCGCTCTTCGCGTTCACCGCGAAAAAGACTTCTTCGATCGCCGCGCAATCCGGCCGGTGTTCCGCCATCAAACGTCGCAACTCACCCGCAATATGGAAAAGACGATGTTCCAGGGGATCGCGCGCGGAGGACGTAATGCAGCCTGCCGAAATCAGATGGTGCGCGCGTCCATCGCTTTCGATGACGCCGTAGCCGGTTCGTTCAGTGCCGCAGTCGATTCCGAAAACCCGCATCCTGAAAACCTCCGGCGTTCCCCAAAAGCTTCGCGCCACGCGCGGAGTGAATACTACGCTTCGACGTCTTCTTCGCTCGAGTCGAAGTTCGAATACACGTTCTGCACGTCGTCCTGGTCTTCCAGCGCTTCGAGCAGCCGGATCATCCCCGCCGCGTTCTTGCCTTCGAGCTCCATCAGGTTTTTCGGCACCATTGCCACTTCCGCCGCCACGGTCTCAATGTTGGCTGCCTGCAGCGCAGCTACCACCGCCTCATGGCTGGCCGGGTCCGAAAGGATTTCCCAGGAATCGCCGCTGTCTTTCAGGTCTTCCGCCCCGGCTTCCAGCACCAGATTCATCAGCGTGTCTTCCGAAGCGTTTTCCTTCTCGATGACGATCTGGCTCTTGCGCTCAAACATCCAGGACACGCTGCCCTGTTCGCCGAGGTTGCCGCCCTGCTTCGAAAACGCATGCCGGATCTCGCTCACCGTGCGGTTGCGATTGTCCGTCGCCACCATCACCAGCACCGCCGCGCCGCCCGGGCCGTAGCCTTCGAACATCACTTCGTCGATCTGCCCGCCTTCGAGCTCGCCCGTGCCGCGCATGATCGCCTTCTTGATGTTGTCGGAGGGCATGGAAACGCCCTTCGCCGCCGTGATCGCGGTACGAAGTCGCGGATTGCCATCGGGATCGCCGCCGCTGCGCGCGGCAATCATAATTTCCTTAATCAGCCGGGTGAAAATTTTCCCGCGCTTGGCGTCGGTGGCAGCCTTTTTGTGCTTGATGGTTGCCCATTTAGAGTGGCCTGACATGTTGAGTGAGCTCCGATGCGCGTGCGCCGGGACACACTTCGGTCTCCGAACCGCAACCGCGTAGAAACTACAGGATAGCAGACAATAGAGAATCGCTCCATGCCCCTTCGCCCCCTCATTTCCGAGCATCAGATCCAGGCCAGAATCGCGGAAATGAGCGCCCGCATTGACGCCGATTACCCCGACGGCGATCTCTATTTAATCGGAATCCTGAAGGGCGCCTGCTTTTTTCTGGCGGATCTCGCCCGCGCCATACGCCGCGAGACCTTTATCGATTTCATGGGAATTTCGAGCTACGGAATGAACACCCGGTCCTCGGGCGAGGTGAAAATCACCCGAGACCTCGATATTTCGCTCGAAGGCCGCCACGTTTTGATCGTGGAGGACATTATTGATAGCGGAGTGACGCTTCACTACCTGATGTCGGTGCTCCAGACCCGTAAACCGAAATCGGTGCGGGTAGCGACTTTGCTGGACAAGCCGAATCGTCGAATTCGCCCTGTGGATGTCGCCTATGTCGGCTTCCAGATCCCGGATGAGTTCGTAGTGGGCTATGGACTCGACTATGCCGAGCGCTACCGCACCCTGCGCGACGTCTGCATTCTCGATCCACCGTACTGACGTTACGGGATAAGCGGTTTCTTGTAGTACTCCAGCATCGCCGTAGAAATTTCGGAACTGGTCGGCCACTGTCCACGCCTCTGTGCTGCATGTGTCTCGTAATCGCCGAACTGCGCCAGATCCGGCTGCACGGCCCGGCCCCGCTCCAGAAACAGAAGACCCGCCTTCTCGGTCGGCATCTGGACAGCAAACGCCTCCGCCTCGTCCAAAGCGACACGCAAGCGCCGCGTGATGTCCTTTGGGTCAAGCGGCTCAGTGCTGGCGATCTCGCGCCACTCGATCGCCGGATAGTTTGAATTGCGGCGAATCTCGGCGATCAGCCCCTCGGGCGTGAACCCGGGGGATTTCTCGACCGCAGCCCATACTACTGCCCCTAAAGGCAGGATCGTCTCGTGCACGGTCACGAGATCGATCAAATCACGAAGTTCGCGCCGACCGGCGGCGGCCATCGCTTTGTTCATCGCGAGATCGACAGGATGCAGAACATACCCGAAAAGGTCATCCCGTACAGTGGGAAAAAATCGATAGTCGCTGTCCACCACCCATTCGAGTCGCGTTGCATCGCCATCCTTCGAAACGCTCGCTGTGTAAATCATCGGCAGTTGCCTCAGCCATTCCACCTGAAATCCGGCAGCGCTAAGAGTGGCAGCGTCATCAAGAGCGGCAAGTTCAACACCGTCAGGATCACGATGCATCGCAAGCAACCGCAGAATGTCGCTCTGGATTCTAGTGAGTGGCACGGCAAGCCTGCTCGATCTGTTCAGCCAGACGACGGGCGTCCAGGTTGCCTTCGATGCGAAGCCGCCGCGTAATAAT
>DASYCD010000198.1:0-4409 GCA_036500405.1 Bryobacteraceae bacterium | reverse complement strand
CCGTCACCTGTTTTCCGTCACGGCAGGTGTGAATGAGCGGGCCTTCCCATTTGTGACGAACGTGCAGAGTCTCATCGATCTCGGCAGTCGGGGTAGCGGACGACGTACGGAGGAACTCGTGGATGTATTGCCCGATTGCTTCGTTTTCGCGCCAGCCGTAGAGAGCTTCGGCGCCGCGGTTCCATGCCACGATGCGGCGGCGGGAATCGGCGATGATGATGGCGTCGTTCGAGAGATCGATCAGTTCGGCCTGATGCTTGAGGATGTCGCGCTGCCGCTTGAGATCGAGACTTGTTTTCTCGCGAGCATTTTCAATCCGGGCGAGAAAATTCACGCTCCCGACGAGCAAAAACACCAGCCCAACGATTGTCAGCACGCTGAAGATCGCCACGCCGAATTCGCGGCCGTAGAATCCCATGTTTTCGCCGCGTAATGTCAGCCAGCCCGCGGCCAGCGGCACGAGTACAGCGATGGGAATGAGACGGCGCGCCAGCGTGCCGCTGAACCCCCTCAGGGCCAGGGGCGCGACCAGGCCTGAATCCGGCATATGGAACAAAATGCCCACCAGCAGGAACCCGCAGGTGATGGCGGTGTTCAGAGCCATGGGGCCGAAGGGCGCAAAACGATTCAGCTCGACGCTGCCATAAAAATAACCGCTGAAACTCAGAAGGGCGATAATCCCGGCGGGCAGGCAGATGAATTGCGCGGCGCGATGTGTAGCCCGGCTGCGGGCAAGCAGGAGCGCGATGCCGATGCACGCAAAGCTGAGAGCGCTGGCAGGCGCCATCCGGCCGGCCGTCAGACCGGCGCCGGGGTTCAGATCCCGCACGAACAACTCGTCGATTCCGGGATTCCACAGGAAAGCATATTCCGCGATGGTTACGATGCCGATGCAGGCGCACGCCGCGGCCGAGATCCGACCGATCCAATTGAGCCAGGAAGCGGGGCGCAGCGTCAGGAGCGAAACCGCCGCCAGAATGGCCGCCACGCAGACATTGAATTTCATGGTGGCGATATCGCTCGACCACGCGATGAGAGCGTGGCTTCCGATATGCCAGCCGTAAAGCGCCAGAAAACTGATTGCGATGGCCAATCCGGCGCAAACGGCCGGGGCATAGTCAGCGAAACGTAGCCGTTGCATTTATCCGGTGACCATTCCTCGGCGCGAATGGAATATTCCGGTTTTTAGACACATTCAACTTAGTTTATTCCTTTTTGAAAAATTTAACATCCCAGGGATTTAGGAATAGGCGCAGGGATATTAACCTTAGTTATCGGTATCGAAGTCCTACACACCTGAAGAGGAGAATTCTGACGCGGGATCGGTCGCTGCTCCGATAGCGTAAAACCCCAATATGCCGCATTCTGGGAACCGGAAATAGTTTGTCGCAGGAAAGGAAACGAAAATGAGCAGCACCCCTACAACAGCCCTCCACAACATGTCCCACCGTCAGGTGATCTGCGATTATCTGGCGGATCTCCCGTCCCTCGACCGCCGGGTCCTCTTACAGGTGTACGCGAAGAAAGAGGGTATCGGAAAGATCGCGAACGATCTCCAGATTACCTATTCACACGTGCAGCACATTGTTGCGCGCACGGAGGATTTCCGGCGGAATGTGATGAGCCGGCCGCGTCTGGCGGCGTAAGAGATACCGGGCCGCTATTTTTTTTGGCGGCCGAAGATACCCTGCAGGATGCTTTTGGCCGCGGGGTTCTTTTGCAGGATCTTCGACGCTCTGCCCGCGGCGATAGCGCCGACGTTGGCCGCGAATTTCGGATCCTGCGCCGTGCCCCCGACCGTGAATGGCACTGTGCCGACGCTCCCCAGCAACGGGACCAGGCCGCCCGATTTCGCTATCGCCAGAGTCATTTTGAAATCGAGCGCGTGCGAAGGGCTGATCGTCCCGGATCCTGTCAGTTCGCCAATGGAAGGCGCCACCACGTGGATGCCATCGAGCGTCGTCATTTCCGGCGCAGCAGTAAGGTTTGTGCGCAGCGTCTGGATCTCGGTACGGGGTGAAGGCTTCAGGCCGGTGAGCGTTTCCAATACGCGCAGCTTCGAAGCCAGATCGAAATTGTCGAGACTGACCTTATCCAGCCCGAAGGTTCCCGTTGTCGTGAGCCGATTGAGCGGGCCGTCCGCCTTGAGATTTGCCATGATCGTTCCGCCGTTCAGGGACGCGCCGGCCGGCAGCACCACATCGAGCGCGGGGAGGATGGGCGCGATTTCGGAACCGGGAAGACTCGGGGCGGAGAGCGCGACGTCAATCACGGGCGAATCGCCGTGCAAGTCGTACTGGCCGGTGATTGCCACGAGCGCTTTGCCGATGTGAACGTCACCTTTCGTGAGACTGCCTGCCTGACGCGAGCGATCGTGGTCCACCGCGAAATCGAATTCCACCGGCTGCTTCACCGGCGTTCCCGCGGTGGCGACTTTCCAATCGTGGGCGCTCACCTTGCCTTCCAGATGGACCGCATTTCCCTTCTGAGACGCACTCGCCGTGAGGTCAGCAATGCCTGCAACGCCATCGGAGGGCTGCATCAGGCCGGAGGCGATGAGGTCCAGATGCGAGATTTTCAGCGCCGCGTTAAACGGCGTGGCTGCCGTATCCGCCGGGTTGATGGGGCCCTCGGTTCCGCCGAGCTCGAATTTGCCTCCTCCCGCAAGATTTGCGGTCAATGAAAAAGGTGTGACGGCGCTGGTGGACACATTTTTCATCTCGAGATCGACGTTCTCGAGAACCAGCGGATGTTTCGCGCCCTGCGTCACGGAGAATTTTCCGCCCGATATACGGATTCGTCCGATGCGCGCTTCGTCGCCTCCGGATGAAGCGGGCGCGGGCGATGGTGATGGTGAGGGCGATTGCCCGGCGGCCGGGGTTGCCGTAGCGGGCGCTGTGGACTGGCTTCCGAGCGAGGAATAGTTCCAGCGGCCGGCTGGCGACTGAATGAGAACGATCTGAGGATCTTCAATCGTAATGCCCTGAACATCGAGCTTACGCGAAAAAATCAGGGGCAGCAGGCTGACGCTCACCTTCACCGCTTTCGCCTGAATGAAGGGCGCGGGGCCAAAGGCGGGATCGTCCGAAATCGAAAGACCGTCCGCCGCCACGCCACCCGAGAAGAGGGAGAAGTGGAGATCCGAAACCTGAACCTTTCGGCCCAGCGCGGCGGAGAGTTTCGATTCGAGTACAGGCCGCAGCGTCGCGGCGTTCACGAACAGCGGCAGGGCGAGCAACACCACCGCGATGAGGACGACCAGCCCCACCAGGATTTTGACGCCGGTTTTCTTTTCCGTGGGAGATGTCATGGAGAACTCATATCACGCGCTAATTGCCCAACGTGACTGCGACGCCGTATGTGGATGTGGAGGGATTGAGAAGGGGCACGATGGTTCCGTGGTGATGCTTCGCGTGCGCCTCATGAGTATTGACGACAAAGCGTCCGGCGAAGAAGCCGATGGCGCTGCCGGCAATCACGTCCGACGTGTAATGTTTCTGCGCCGTGATGCGCGCGGCGGCGACGGTTGTTGCGAGTCCGTAGGCGACCCAGGGAACCCACTTCCGGTTGGCGTACTCATGCGCGATGACGGAGGCCAGCGCCCAGGTTTCGCCGGAGTGGCCGGAAGGGAAACTGGCGCCGCCCTGAAGGAAATCGCCAGGTTTGGAGGGCGCGTTGGGGCGATTGCGGCCTGCGGCGAGCTTGAGGCCTTCCACGACAATCAGACTGTCGAGAATGGCTTCCCCGCTCAGGATGCCGGTTTCACGGGCTTTTTCGTCGTCAGCTAATACGCCCGCAGCATAGAATCCCGCGAAGACGGGAAGCACCGTCCAGGCGGCGCCGATGTTGGAAACGTGATCGCCCCACCTCACCTGGCCGGGGCTGTTTTCGAGGAGATGCGAGGTACGGCGGTCTGTCAGGACGGCGCCCGCGATCAGTGCGGTGAACCCTATCCATTTGCCTGCGTTCGCCTTATGCATGTGGAAAGGACTGGTCCAGATAGTGCGCTGATCCAGCCAGATGTTAGCGGCGAGTTTGTGAGCGAGCGGCCCGATGTGTTCGGTGTCACCGGGGTAATAGATAAGATCGCGCCGGTCGACCTGACCGACCGGCGCGGTGAGAGGCGGCTGAGCGTACGACTCACCGAAGCTAAGCAGGACAGGAAACAGGAGCGACGCAAAGCGTACCCGGAGACGCATCTGCCTGAGCACCTTGCAATTTGAAATCCTGCGTTAACAGAATCGCAACCGCCGTCGGCGTGACCGGCAATTTTCAGCGATTCTTCATGATTGGCGATTAAACTATGCGGGTCAGGCGTTGCGCAACGCTTCGGCGGGGTCGAGCGCACCAGCCCGGCGCGCCGGTACGTAACTCGCAATCAGACCGATCATCCCCAGCAACACGGCTGC
>DASYCD010000197.1:0-5959 GCA_036500405.1 Bryobacteraceae bacterium | reverse complement strand
CACATGGATGATGCGCGCATCCACCGGCGTTTCAATCCCCGCCTGTCCGTGCGGATATCCCGTGCCGTCCCAATTCTCATGATGGAGTTCCACCGCCGCCAGATACGGACTGAATCCGTGCACGCCCTCCAGAATCCGCCGCCCGATCGTTGGATGCTCCCGAACGAGCGCAAACTCTTCGGCAGTGAGCCGTCCGGGCTTGCGCAGCACCTCATCCGGCACGCCGATCTTACCGATGTCGTGCAGCAATGCGCCCACGCGAACCCGCTCTGCAATTTCCTCTGACAGGCCCATCTCGCGCGCCGTTGCGCTCGACATTTCGCTGACGCGACGGCTGTGCCCGGCCGTATACGGATCGCGCGCGTCGAGCGCGCTCGCGAGCGATTGCACAAATTCCACATACGCCAGCGTGAGGTTCTCGCGTCCTTCACGCACCGCGACCGCCGCGCGATTGAAGCTCTCGATGAGACGGCGCACTTCTGTGACGCCGGAATCGCCCGCCCGGAACTCCGCGAGGTCGCCCGTTTTTTCGGCAGCCTGGAGATGCTTCACTACGGTCGCGAGGGGCCGCACGATGGAACCGGCCGAAACCACCCCCACGATCATGGCGATCAGCACGGCAAAGAGGGCCACACTGAGAAAAACGCTGCGCAGGATGTTCTGCATCGGCGCTACCGCCAAATCCAGATTCTGAAGGCTCCGCAGCACGTATCCATCGCCAAAGGAAATGTTCTGCATGGGCAGCGAAATATAGTGAACGCCGCGAAGCTGCACGTCGCACTCGACCTTTGCCTCGCAACCGCGCATCGCCGCTTCCAGTTCGGCCGGCGCCGCGCCCCCGACGCTCGACTTGAGCATCCGCCCGTTATGCAATAAAACCGTCGGCGTCGTGAACTGCGAGAAATCGAAAAGCTGGCCCACCGAAAGCGTCCCGAGATTTTCACCGGCCTGATCGAGCGGCACCGAGGCAATCTGATAAGCGACATCATCGAGCAGCATCAGGCCGCTGTGGCTCACCTTCACGCGCGTCGTATCCAGCGGACCGGCGTCCTTGCCATGCCGCATCACGCCTGCCATCGGCTCGCCGTTCGCGCCCGAAACCATCAGCATCGCGAATCCCATCCGGTCGCACAGCTCGTGAAGCTGATCCTCCACGGTGCGCCGCGCCTCGGCATTCTTCGGATACGTCAGCAGGAGCTGCACGCCGGCCTTCAGGGCCGCATTCTCACCCACTACTTTGAGAAACCGGCTGCTCTGCAGATCGCTGTTCGCCAGCACCCGCGCCACCGCTTCGTGCTTTTCGAGCAGCGATTGCCGCAGTCCGTCGCGTACCGTCAGCAGGACGCGCTGCTGGATCAGCCAGAAGCTCGCTGCCAGCAGCAGCGCAAATGGCACAAAACAGCAAAGGAACGCCCTGGTTCGGAAACGCATAGGCTCAACTCGCCGCCGGAATCATCGGGAAGCCGGTCCGGCATGGGCGGATCCCATATGTGAGAGTTCGGCGCCGTGTCCGCTGGAACTCGTGGCCTCCGGGTCGATCGGAACCAGGAAATCAACCACCAGGTCGTGTCCCTCGGTAACGGTGACTTGCCTCCGGATAAATCCGGTCGTTTTGTGCCAGGCCACCACGGTGTAGTTCCCCGGCGGGACATCCTTCAACTCGTACTGACCGTCTTTCGCCGCGGTACGCGCAAACCAGCCGTTCGGCGTCACCACCACGGTCCCCGCCATATTCGGATGCAGCCGGCAGTTCACGTACACAATCCCCGGCTTCGGGAACACAACCGTCCGGCTGTCGCCCTTCGGATAATTTCCCAGGTCGAAGCTCTTCGGTTTCGAAAGCGAGAAAACATTATGGAAGATCGGATCCATGTTGGGGAACGAGACCGATCCTCCCGCGGGGATCACCACCAGATCCGGCTCAAACCGCCGGTTTTCCTGTTCCATCGTTGCCCCACTGGTGGATCGGGCGCTCGATCCGCCGCCCTCAAGCCAGATCACCACGCGCGCCCGTTCCGCCGCCAGCGGATCGGTCTCCGTGTCCTTACCCAGTTCTACGGCTGGTCCGCGCTCGTACATCGCCACGGACGCAGTGACGCTCGGGCGCGTCAGTCTTTGCTTCACCGTGATGGCGCCCGAAATGTTCGCCGCGGAAAGGCACACAGAGGACATTGCCGTTACCACCGCAATCGGGAACAATACCCGCAATGCGGGGCGGCGACGGACAGAGCGCAAGAGCATACGAAATCCCACACTCTGCGTTATCGGCATAACGGGCGGAAATTCGCGCCGCAGTACGAGGATATTTCGTTCCTCGTCAACCGGACGCACCGAGAACCTGCTGAAGCGCACTATTTTTACTTTAGTGCGAATTTAGTTCGAAATCGCCCTAACCTTGGTTAATGGGGGACTTACCATCCAGTGAGAAACGATACCCGACTTTATGCACCGTCACGAAGTATTTCGGCGCTTCGGGCTCAACTTCCAGCTTCTGCCGGAGCCGTAAAACGTGGGCATCCACGGTCCGTGTGTTGGGCGAGGCGAGGTAACTCCACACAGAATCCAGAATCATGTCCCGCGTCAGCGCCCTCCCTGGGTTCTGAATAAAGAACGTGAGCAACTCGAACTCCGCCGCCGTCAGGTTGATTTTCTTGCCGGCCCGAATCACCGTCTGCCGGTCCAGGTTCACCGTGATGTTGTCAAACGTAACCACATAATCGTCGCCGCCGGAATCGGCCATGGGGAAAAAGTGGGGACTGGTCGCGGAGCTCATAGCAACTTTCGTTACCTGCTATGAATAACGAGATTGCGCCCGAATCCATTCCCTGGGCGCGTAGCATTTACATGACATTTACAAATCTCCCCATCCGCCCTTCTTCCAGCGGGAGCCTTTCTGATACGATGCTCGTCATGAATCGCCGTAAGTTACTGCAGTCCACCGCCGCAGCCGGAGCTGCAGGCCTCGCCGCAGCAGCCCTCACTCGCCCCACCCTCGCTCAGGACTCCGGGGGGAGGCTCAAGCAATCCGTCTGCTACTGGACTTACCAGAAATGGTTCACGCTCGACCAGCTCTGTCAGGAAGCTGCCCGCATCGGTCTGAAGGGAATCGACCTCGTCACTCCCGCCCAGTACGCGACTGTGCGGAAGTATGGATTGACCCCTGCCATGACGGCGTCCACCACCCCGAACGACATCCCCATCGGCCTCAATCGCGTCGAAAATCACGACCGCGTGCTTGAGTCCGTGAAGAGCGATATCACCGCAGCCGCGGCCGCCAAAGTCCCCAATGTCATCACGTTCTCCGGCGTTCGCAAGGGCCTGCCGGATGCCGAAGGCCTCGAAAACTGCGTGACCGGGCTGAACAAGATCAAGGCATTCGCCGAAGAACACGGCGTCACGGTGAATCTGGAACTGCTCAACAGCAAGGTGGACCACAAAGACTACCAGGCCGACCACTCGGCGTGGGGCATTGAGATGGTGAAGCGCGTCAACTCACCGCACGTCAAGCTGCTGTTCGACATCTATCACATGCAGATCATGGAAGGCGACATCATCCGCACCATCCAGAACAACATCGACTGGTTCGGCCACTTCCACACCGGAGGCAATCCCGGCCGCCATGAAATCACCGAGAAGGATGAGCTGAATTACACCGCCATCGCGAAGGCGATCGCGGACAAGGGCTATACCGGCTTCTTCGCCCACGAGTTCATCCCTGCCAACACACCGCAGATCAAAGGCCTCGAGGACGCCTACAAGGCCTGCCTCGTGTGACCCCATGCAGTTGATTCGGGGTGGGCGATCTGGCGGGTCGCGCGGGACCCAGAAGCTATTAGTCTGGCTTTATCTGTGTGAATCTCCGTGCATCTGTGGCCAATTCGGTTTTGCCGCAATCCTAGGCCAGCCCGTGCACTGACCACCCATCCCGATACTTCCGCCGCAGGAACGCATTCGCTTCTTTCGAATTCCGGAACGCCGCTTTCTTGCCGTCCCATTCAAGCGTCGTCTGCGGAAACCGCGTCGCGAGCGGCCCCAGCAGTACAGCCTCCGTAAGCGGGCCGGCATAATCGAAACCGGCTGACGTCGTCCCGTACCCCAGCACCGCATCGGCGAATTCCCAATAGTGGTTGGTCGTGATCGCCTCCGGCCGCGGGAATCCCGCGAAATCCCGGATCGGCAGCAGAATCGGCATCGCGATATGCGGCAGCAGCATCTGCCCCTTCGTTCCGATAAAAATCGAACCCTGTCCTGGAAATTTGAACGAACCCACCAGCGCCTGAATCTCCGCGGACGGCCGGCGATCGCCGTCGTACCAGGTCAGCGGCATCGTCTTTTCCGCTGTGTACTCCGTCCCCGCGAAAACGTAATGAATCAGCGAATCCAGCGCCCAGCTCTCCCCATTCGGCGCCGCACCCTCGCTCCGAACTGACACCGGCGACCCCAGCTTCAGCGCACTGAACACGGGATCGAGAATGTGGCACCCCATATCGCCGAAAGTCGCGGTCCCAAAATCGAGCCGCTTGCGCCAGTTGCTCGGATGATAGACCTCCTTCAGATACGGCCGCGTCACCGCCACCCCCAGCCAGTCATTCCAGTTGAAGCCCGAAGGAATCGGATCAGCCGTGGTCGGCAACCGGTCCGTGTCCCCCCACTTCTTCTCGCTCCACGTGTGGACTTCCTTCACCTTCCCAATCGCGCCCGACTGAACGATCTGTACGGCCGTCTTGTACTGCGCCCACGAGTGGATCTGAATTCCCATCTGCGTCGCCAGTTTCCGTTCCCGCGCCATCTTCACCAGCGTGCGGACTTCGTGGATATCGTGCGCCAGCGGCTTTTGCACATAAACCGGCAACCCCATCCGCATGGCGCTCACCGCCTGCGGCGCGTGCATGTGATCAGGCGTCGCCACGCTCGCCGCATCGATCTGCCCCTTTTCCTTGCGCAGCATTTCGCGCCAGTCTTGATAGAGGCGCGCTTCCGGATACTTCTTCTTCACGCGATCCAACCGGCTCGCATCCACTTCCGCCACGCAAATCAGCTTTGCTTTTGGGTGCGTCGCGATGCCGTCGAGCGTGCTCCACGCCATACCGTTTGCCCCGAAAGCCGCCAGCCGCAGCGTTCCCGATGGGGGCTTCGACAGCAGTTCCCGGATGAAAAAGGGCGCGACAAGCCCGGCCTGCCCGGCGGTGCGCAGGAATGTTCGACGATCGGTGATCACGGGAATCATTCTACTCTTTGACTTCTCCTGGGCCGCTCACCTGGTATACGATATGTGAGACGCGAACCTCTTCGTCCCCGGGACGACTATCCATAAGGACAAATCTATGAACTCCGGCTACGCCCTGACCGCCGTTCTCTGCGCCTCGCTCCTCACCGCCTGTGGTGGCAAAGACCTCACCACGGATGAAGCGAAAACCATGATCTCCGACGCGCTCTCGAAGACCCCGATCACCGAGCCGCTGCTCACGGGGATGGACAACATCGGCACCGCAGCCGAAGCCGAGTACTTCAAGAGCCCCGGTGGTAAGTATCAGAAAGCGCTCGAAGCGGACGGGCTGATTACGATCCAATCGAAAGGCAAGATCTTCAACCCGGCTAACAAGGCGGAGTACTTCAACGCGCTCGATATCGCGCTGACCGGCAAGGGCAAGCCTTTCGTCAATGGCAAGCCCAACACTGTTCCGGCGCCTTCCGCGAACACGTGGCCGACGGTTTACGAGAACGTGGTCTTCTGCGAGAAAGAAGTAGCCGATGTTTCCGCGCCGAACGTCAGTGACGATTTCGCCCGCGTTGACTATACCTGGCACGCCGCGAAGCTCTCACCCTTCGCCGTGCACTCGCAGGAAACCGACCCCGAGGCGAAATCCACCTGCAATGCGGCGACGAAGGAAAGCGCCTCCGCGACTTTCGAACGCAAAGACAACGTCTGGAAGCTCAGCGCCGCGCAGTAGACGTTTGC
>DASYCD010000196.1:0-19338 GCA_036500405.1 Bryobacteraceae bacterium | reverse complement strand
GTCGGCGCGCAAAGCGATCAAAGTTCCTTCCATCTTGACCGCGGTAACAACAGCGACGACATGGCCGCAACATATAATTCCTACACGATCAGCAATGGCGGCGGAACCTTGGGCGTCGCGCCGACGCCAGTCGAAAGCATTGAAGAGTTTCAGGTCGGCGTTTCAAACCAGACGGCCGATTTCAACGGCGCCCGTGGCGCGCAGCGCGTGAACAACGGAATCGAAGGCGACGCGCGCCGTTCCACCCCGGAGATCGGCAGGAAAATTTCGGATATGAAAGTCGACTACGCGTTGGCGCAGATTCAACAATTACTGAAGTGAGCAGCGCCCTGCAAACTACGCCCGCCCGCGGCTCCGCGGCGCCATCCGGGAAGCCGACCAATACGCGCCGCGCCATCGTCACCTTCGGGGCCGCGATCGCGTTCTTGTCTTTTCTCGATCGTACGGCGATCAGCCAGGCGGCCCCGTTCATTTCGCGTGAGATGCATTTATCTCCTGCGGAGATGGGGCTGGTGTTCTCCGCATTTGGATTCACATATGCCGCTTTCGAAATGCCCAGCGGCTGGCTGTGCGACCGCTTCGGCCCGCACAAGCTGCTGACCCGCGTCATCTGGCTGTGGTCACTGTTTACAGCCACGACTGGGCTCGCATGGAATTTCAGCTCCCTCTTCGCGAGCCGCCTGCTTTTCGGCGCCGGCGAATCCGGCTGTTTCCCCGGACTCGCTTCCATGTTCCGCACCTGGCTTCCGCAGCGCGAACGCAATTCCGCGGAAGGCATCAAAGCGGCCTGCGCGCGCTGGGGCGCGGCAATCGCGCCCGCCTTGCTCGCCACGCTGTATTCGTGGTTCACCTGGCGGCAGGTTTTTGTCGGGCTGGGTCTGCTCGGCGCCGTGATGGGCTGGATCTTCGTTCGATGGTACAGAGACGATCCCGCGCAGCATCCATCTGTCAACGCCGCGGAGCTGGCGCTGCTTCCCGCTCCGAAAGCCGCCAAACATTACGCGAGCGCGGCAACGTGGAAAACCATCGCCAGCTCACGCAGTGTGTGGGCGCTGGGCCTGCAGTGGTTCGCTCACTACTACGGCTTCTATTTCTACATCACCTGGCTGCCGCTCTACCTGTATCGCGTACGCCATCTCGACCTTCGGCATGGAGCGCTCGCCGCGGGACTTCCTCTGTTCACTGCCGGGCTGGGCAGCTTGTTCGCAGGCTGGGCAACCTCGATTTTGACAGCTCGAGTGGGCAGCGTCCAGCGAGCCCGCCGAATTATGGGATACATCTCTTATGGCGGCGCGGCCGTCCTGCTCCTGGCGTTCACCTGGATCGGCAATCCGATCGGCGCGTTGGCTGTGATGAGCACCTCTACCTTCGCTGCGGAATTGAGTGGCCCCATTTCCTGGACAACCGCCATGGATATCGGCGGCGAAAACGTCGGCGCCGTTTCCGGATTCATGAACACGCTCGGCCAGTTGGGCGCGAGCGTTGCGCCCGCCGCCACCGGCCTGCTGCTGCAGATGACGAACAATGGCTGGACGCTGACGTTCTACGCGTCTGCGGTCATCTACGCAGCGGGCGCCGTCTGCTGGAGCGTCATCGATGCGAAAGAGCTGCGGACGGTCGAATCCATTCCGGCGTCAAAATCCCGCTGATCTTTTCCGCTTACGGCGCCGAAATTGCTTGGCATAACCACCTCAGAAGCTCAAGCTGGCTTAGATGGACGTACCGGTCATACGATTTCCGCCTGAAGAAACCGCGCTGAAAATGGCGATCACCCTCGGAATCGGCTTGCTGGTCGGTTTTGAGAGAGAGTGGTCCCACAAAGACCTCGGGGTACGAACCTTCGCGATTATCGCGTTGCTTGGCGCTCTCGCGGAGCTGATCTCGATGCCGTTCGTGATTGCCAGCTTTGCCGGTGTCCTGGTGTTGGTGTCGGTTGTGCACATCGGCAATGCGCTGCATGACCGGCCGCTCGAAACCACCACCTCAGGCGCGCTGATGGTGACGTTTGCGCTCGGAGTTCTCACCGGTAAAGGCCACGTTTTCACGCCGACGGCATTCGCGATCGTAATGACCCTGCTTCTGGCGCTGAAGCCTCAATTCTCGCGATTCGCGGGAGGTCTGACGCACGAGGAAGTTCGCGGCGCCGTCTTTCTGGGACTGATCGGATTTGTAGTCTATCCCCTGCTGCCGAACCGATTTGTGGACCCCTGGGGACTCGTGAACCCGCGCGAGGCATGGCTCACCATCATCCTGATCGCGGCCATCGGATTTATCAACTACGTGCTGCTCCGTTTGTACAGCAGACGAGGGCTGTACTACGGAGCCATATTCGGAGGCCTCGTCAACAGCACCGCCACGATCGCGGAATTGAGTGGAGTCATAAAAGCCGCGGGAGATGAGAACCGGACGCTGAGCGTTGTACTCAACCTCCTCACGATCGAGGCGATGTTCGTGCGCAATCTCGTATTGCTCGCCATATTCAGCCCGCCGGCCGCCGCAATCGCTGTATGGCCGATCGTCGCGATGGCTTTGTGCGCCGCGACAATCGCGCGCATGAATCGGAGCTCTTCAGAAGCGGGTACGTCAGTCGCCATCGGCTCGCCCGTACGAATCAAAAATATCGCGCAGTTCGGGCTTCTTTTTGTGGCGATCCAGGTCGCGACTTCTCTCGGCCAGAAGCTCCTGGGAAGTTACGGAACGGTGGCCATTAGTGTTTTGGGCGGACTTGCCAGCAGCGCCAGCACTACAGCCGCGGCCGCAAGCCTCGCCCGGCACGGAAGTATTGCTCCGGACGCCGCAGCCCTCGCTACGGTACTCACCTCCATCGCGAGCGCGGCTGTGAATCTCCCCATCCTTTACCGCGCAACCGGCGACTCTCAATTGCTTCGCAGACTCATCGGCGTTTCCGTTCTCATCACAACGTTTGGCCTGATCGTGCTCGGCGTTGTCGAATACGCATTTCGGCCGCGATGATCCCGCGCGGGCTATTCCACCATTCTGTTCAGAAATGCCTGCCACCGGATGCTGTAATCAAGCGCGGGATGGCAGCGCAGCGATTTGCGGCGATCGAGGCTCCACGTCCATCTGATTCACCGCGTCGAGAGTGATCAGCGCGACCGCTTTGTGATGTCCGTGCGTTTCGTAGGAGGGAAGCAGCATCAGAAGATCGTACTTCTCGCGGCGGATCTACCGGTGAATCTGGCGCTTGATCAGGGAGACATCCCAGACTTCCATGGCTTCCCGAACGCCGGGCGTTACTCCCGTATCCGTCTGGCCGAGAAAAGACGTCCACCGGATCCCCAGCGTACGGCTTGCCCGCAGTTGCTCCTTCTGCCTCACCCGTATCAGATGCGCGCAATCTGGTCCGCAACTCCGCCGAGTTCATGCGTGATGCGGTACACGAAAGCCGCGCATTCCGATTCGTCATCCGGATGCGCCACTACGAGGAGCGCTTTGAGCGGCGCAGCGGCCCCTTCACGCGCAACGCCGAATGAAAACGCCGCAAGGTCCGGCAGCGATGCAAAAACCTCTGCGATAGCGCCCATCATGCCGCCTCCTGCGTGCGCCCCGGTAGCGCGCCAAGCTCGCTCGCAATGCGATTCGTGAGTTCCTGAAAAAACTGGCCGGGCGTGCCGAAACCGCCGAGGCAAACGATCAGCCTGCCCGCGCGCGACGAAGCCGTGTAGACGCCGCGGAAGGGAAACGCCCGCGATTCCAGAAAAGACGTAACCGCCTGAATCGAAAACGGCGCCAGCTTTTCTCCTTCCGGCTGGAGAAGAAGCTGGGCCTCACCGATCTGCGATTTCAGCGCCGCCTCAACGTTATAAATCGCCTCTTCGATATTTCGTGAGCGGCGGGAAATCCGCTCGATACCCCGAATGAGTTCTGTATCAAGTCCCATGGGTTTGTTCCTTATGCGGGCTTCTGCTCCGGATAGCTGCGGATCAGTTCCTCGGCGACGTCCTTCAGTTTGCGTCGCGTCTTGCGGCTGGTTTGCCGCAGGTGCAGGTGCGCCTGCGCCTCAGACATGCCGTGCACGCTTTGCAAAATCGCTTTGGCGCGCTTGGCAAGGCGCCGCTCTTCTACCTCTTCTTCCAGTTCCTGCGAAAGCTTTTCGAGCACGCGTCCGGCGGCTTCAGGATCGAGCGCCGTCCGGACGTGACGGACAAGGGCGTCGAAATCATCCGCCTCGCCGCGATTATCCAGATATCCCCGAACACGATCGGAGATTCGGGAATCGAGAAGCCGCGTCTCCAGATCCGCGACGTGACTGGCCAGTTCCGAGTAGCGAGTGGTCATCTGGGCCGCGAACCAGACCGGCTCAATGACGGAGACCACGCGATCGAGATGGGCCTTCGCGCTCGCCAGGTGATCCCCACATTCAAACAGAAACGCAACGATGCCATCGTCGCCGAGCGGGTAAGTCGCCAACGCGTCCCTCAAGGCCGCATTCGACGGGGGTTTATTCCGGCGAATCAGCAACAACAGGAGGGTGGAGTAGAGAGGACTGGGTCGAGATTGTTCGCGGACATCGGTGGCTCCTGCGACTTCTTGCCGACCGCAATCCGAGCGGTCTCGCCAGGGCAGCAACTCTTGGTGCTGGTGTCTCTGACGTGAAAGTCTACTAACACGATTGAGTATAGGGTAATTACCCTCGAAGTGTCAACTATGCCGATCGGCAAGCGGCCGAGACCGCCCTTGCTTCAGTAAGGTCAGTCCTCACAGAGACTTCCGTACTTCGTTGAGCGTTTACAGATATATACAAAGAACCCGAGACCTCGCCTGTAACAAATTTCCTATAATCGTCTGCTATGGAAATTTACAAATCCGAGACACGGGAGATTCTGAGACGGTACAGCGGCAACCGGATCAGCAGGGCTGAGTGTTTGGACTCCCTCGACTGCGCGTTACTCGCCGCCCTTCCCGACCTCAACGCGCCGGACCTCCTCGGTGTTCAGGTGATCCTCACGGAAAACGCCCGAATTCTCGCCGAGCTGGACGGACAGAAACAATGCCCCGATCCCGTGCCTCCGATCTCTCAACCGGCACCCCAGCAGTTTCTCGACGCTCGGTGAACGCTCGTCGCTCCGTCCGTTTAGTCTTCAGGAGATTTGCCGGAAGCGCCGATCGACGGTGGCGCAGCGCGTAAACTCGCAGTGGGCATCCTCGGTGAAGACGGTCAACTGGCGTTGCCCCCCCACGGTGATCGGCTTTTTGTTTTTCGCAGGGAGAACCTCCGATTCCTCAACGGTTCGGCGCGCCTCATAGCGATTTTTCGTTGTCTCTGAATCGAGGGACAACGATCTTAGCCCATCTCGCACTGACCAAAACACCCTCTGCAAGTCTTGCCGAACCCTCGCGTAGTCCTGTTGGTACTAACCCAATGCAACATCGGAATCCCACGCTACACTTACATTCATGCGTCACGGGTCGAAGCTCGCCATTGCGCTCTTCCTCTGCCTGACCGCGCACGCCCAAACCACCCAGGGCCTCATCGCCGGCCGCATCCTTAATTCGGTCACCGGACGCCCCGTCGCCAACGCCACCATCACCTGGTCGAGCGCCACCCTCGCCGCCTCCGGCATCCAGAAAACCGACGCCCTCGGCTACTACTTTCTTCCCCTCCTCTCCGCCGGAGCCTACACCGTCAAAACCGAAGCCGCCACCTTCCAGCCCCAGGAACTCCAGGATCTCGATCTCCCCGTCGCGGGAGTCGTCAATCTCGATTTCCGGCTCCGCCCCCTCAATGACGTCTGGGAAGCCGGCCAATATCGCAGCGTCTTCCTCCCCGGCGCCAAAACCGTCCTCACTTTCTTCGGACCCGACGTCGACACCAGCCGCTCCGGGTCCTTCAGCTCTCAAGACGGCGACCGCTCCGCCCTCGACACCTCGCAATCCTGGGTCGTCACCCCAACTCAGATCGAAGACCTCCCCCTCCAGGGGCGCGACGTCTACGCAATGCTCATCAGCCTTCCCAACGTCACGTCGGATACCAGCACAGGCCGCGGCATCGGCGTCTCCGTCGCAGGCGCGCGCCCCTCGTCTTCCAGCTTTCTCCTCGATGGCGTCTCGAACAACAACTACCTCATCACCGGCCCGCTCAATCCCGTCGCGCCCGAATCCATCCAGGAATACCGCATCTCCACCAATAACTACTCCGCCGAATACGGACGCACCAATGGCTTCGTCGCGAACGCCGTCACCCGCGCAGGCGACAACACATATCACTTCAACGCTTATTGGTACGTCAAAAACGAAGCCCTCAACGCCGCCGACTTTGCCGATAACGCCATCGGCGCCGGCCGCACCAAAGACAAAGAACATCGCTTCGGCTATCAGGGCGGAGGCCGCATCATCCGCGACCGCCTCTTCTTCTCCAGTTCACTCGAACAATTCAACAGCCACGGCAGTCTCTCGCCGCAGACATTCG
The DNA here is from genome assembly GCA_036500405.1 of Bryobacteraceae bacterium. Classification (GTDB taxonomy): domain Bacteria; phylum Acidobacteriota; class Terriglobia; order Bryobacterales; family Bryobacteraceae; genus BOG-234. Next base: position 12,908 of record DASYCD010000196.1, on the reverse strand, counting down.
ATCTCCCCACTGCCAACTTCCTGCCGAGCGTCGACGCTCTCCATCGCACCACCGCAGCCCAGCTCCTGACGAAATATCCCGGCCCGGCCATTCAGTCTCCCGATTTCACCGCGCCCATTGATATCGAGCCGCCCGTCGTCGTCAACCGCCTGCTCGCTCTCGAACGCGGCGATTACTCCACCAAATCCGGCAAAGACCGTTTCATGGCGCGCCTCGTGCTCGACCGCTTCAAAGAGCCCGACTTCTCTTACAGCCCCTATCCAGCCTTCATCACCCCGCTCTACCAGAACACAACAGGCATTGCCGGCAACTGGACACGCTCCTGGACCCCGCGCCTCACCAGCGAGCTCAAGCTCAGCTACAGCAATGACAATCTCTGGTGGGACCGCGCCCATCCCGAAATTCCCACGCTCGTTTCCGCGGACGGCACAACGCTGCCCGGCAGCCCGCTTTTCTATTCCTACCGGAATCGCAACCGCTCGTTCGAAGCGACGTATTCCGTCGTCTGGACTCGCCGCCGCCACGTGATCACCGCCGGCGCCGGTATGCTGCTGCGCTTCAACGGCGGCCACCTTACCGCCGGTCAGGATGGCGAATTCCTCTTCAACGGTGTGGGCGACTTCGCCACGGACTCACCCTCCACGCTCTACGCCGCCGTCGACAGATTCACGGCAACCACTCCGAACTATGAGCGAGCCTATCGCTATGCGCAAAGCGATTACTTCATTCAGGACAGCTTCCGCGTCGCGCCGCGCTTCACGATGAACTTCGGCCTGCGCTACGAACGCTTCGGCGCTCCCCTGAATACCGGCCCGCAAAAAGACGCTCTCGTCCAGCTCGGCGCGGGTGCCAATTTCAACGCCCGCATCGCCTCCGCCACTCTCGCGCGTCCCGCCGCCGGCTCCGGCGATCAGAATATTTACGGCGCGGACAGCTTCGATTTCGCCCCCCGCTTCGGCTTCTCCTGGGATCCCTTCGGTCACGCGAAGACGGTCCTTCGCGGCGGTTACGGCCTTTTCTACGACGCGCCTTTCGACAATCTCTGGCAAAACGTCCGCAACAACAATTTCGTTCTGCCCCAGCTCGCGTTCGATACTGACACCACCATCAATTTCAATTACCTCCAGCCGCTCTCAGGCCTTCTTCCGAAAGGGCCGTTCGATGGCTCGAATTTCCCCTCGCTCACCCTGATGGATCCCAACCTCCGCAACGGCTACTCGCAGAATTTCTTCCTCGGCGTCCAGCAGCAACTCCGCGACAATCTCTCCTTCGAAATCAACGGCTCCGGCAATCTCGGCCGCCGCCTCATCACCACGGACATCCTCAACCGCACCATGACGCTCCCAAGCAACAGCAGCCCAGGCCGGCCGAACGAAGATCTCGCCGATATCTCCTGGCGCTCCAGCCAGGGCATCTCCGATTACTACGCTCTCAGCTCGCTCGTGCGCTATCGATATCGCTCCGTCGATTTCCAGGCCGCCTACACCTTCAGCCACGCCATCGACAACCAGAGCGACCCGCTCATCGGCGATTTCTTCGGCCTGGACTTCACCGCAATCACCGCCCCGCAAGGCACAAAAAACGACTCCACTTTTGCCCGCATGTTCGATTCGGGCGCCGACCGCGCCGACGCCGATTTCGACCAGCGCCACAACCTCTTCCTCATGTGGGACTGGCGCTCCTCCTCGCGATCCCGCTTTTTCGGCGGTTGGAAAATCGCCGGTCTCGCCGCATTCCGCTCCGGTTTTCCCTATTCCGTACTATCACCCTCTACGAATATCCCCAATATTTATCACGGTCAGATTCTGGACCCGCGCGCGGATCTGGTCCTCCCCGGCAACGGCGTCCTCCCGCGGCGCATCGCGGTTCCCGGCGGAGTCCAGCTCCTCGACCCGGACGCCTTCGCCGAACCGGCCGACGTTGCTACACTGGGCAACACCGGCCGCAATGCCTGGCGCGGACCAGGTCTTTACAACTCGGATATATCGATCTCCCGATCGTTCCCGCTGGGACATTTTGGCGAGAGTTCCCGTCTCACTGTGCGGGCCGATGCCTTCAACGTCCTCAACCACGCCAATCTCAATAACCCTGTGAATAATATTGGCCTTCCGGACTTCGGAATCGCGACCTGGGGTCGCCAGGGATCTTCTTCGGGCTTTCCAGCGGTGGCTCCATTGGATGAAACAGCACGCCAAATTCAGCTTTTGGTACGATTAGAATTCTAGTTTCTCTGACGTCGGTAGTTGAGCGCTCAATACTATCTTTTCGGTTAACTCTTTGTGCATCTATTCGCATACCCCCGTCGCCTGCGTCGCACCCGTAACCTGATTTTTGCGGCGCTCCTGACGGCGCTCGCCGCCGCCGCTCGTCAGCCGCAGACCATTTCATTCCCGGCAATTCCGGATCAGTTGCTCGGCGTCTCCCCGTTTCCGATCGCCGCTCATGCGACTTCGCACCTTCGGGTAACCTTTTCTTCCGACACATCCGCCGTCTGCGTAGTCTCCGGCGCCTGGGTTCTTCCTCTGACGGTTGGCAACTGTACCGTTCGGGCTTCACAATCGGGCAGCGGGGCGTATGCCGCCGCGAATCCGGTTACCCAGACCTTTACCATCAACGCGCCTCTCCCGGCCGGAACCATGAAGTCCGGTAGTCAGGTCGGAACCCCGGGCACTCCCAACGGAGTGGCGGTGGCCGATTTCAATCGCGACGGCTACCCGGATGCCGCCATCACCTCATCAGGATCCCTGGTCATCGCCCTGGGCGGAGCATCCGGATTTGCCTCCACCTCGTCGATCACCCTTGCTGCCGCCTCGATCTACGCCGTCGCCGCCGCCGATCTCAATCACGATGGGAACCCGGATCTCGTCGTCGCCGCGAAAAACACGGACGGCGCCACGGTCATCATCCCGGTGATCGGGCAGGGGACTGGTGTTCTGACGCCTCAGACCGCCATAGCGCTGGCCAATGCCTCCACGCCAACTGCAGTCGCAGTCGGCAATTTCAATGTCGGTGGCAATCAGGATGTCGCTGTCGCCGATTCGAACGGAAGAGTGACCGTACTCAGAGGCGATGGCTTCGGCAATCTAACGCCTCGTTCTTCCTTCTCACCTCTCCTGGGCGCAATCAAAGGCATCGTCAGCGCGGATGTCAACCATGACGGCTTCATGGATCTCATCTTTGCCTGTCCGGAAGCCAACCAGGTTGTCATCTACAAAGCCAACTCGGACGGCGTGTTCTCACCCGCCGGCCAGTACTTATGGGGTTCCCCGGCGGGCCAGAATGCTCTGGCTGTGGGGGATTTCAACAACGACGGGAACGTCGATTTCGCCGTGACGCTCGGCGCCACGAACCAGGTCGCCTTCTACACGAGCGATGTCTCTGGCAGTTTTCAGCGAACCGGCGCCCTGACCACGGTAGGCGCCGGCCCCATGAGCCTCGTCGCCGGGGACTTCAACGGGGATGGAAAACAGGATCTCGCTGTTGGCGGTTCGGGCGGCGTGTATTTCCTTCTCGGTAATGGCGCCGGAGCGTTCACCGCCGCCGGTGCGCAGCCGAACTATCCGGTTTTTTCGAGCGGCAATGTCTTTCTTGCCGCCGGTGATTTCAACGGCGATCGCCGGGAAGATGTGCTGACTGTCAACGACGCCTCGGCGGCGTTCGTCGTTTTGTCCGGCGCTCTCGCCCACACCACCACCGCTCTCAGCACAACCGTCACTTCCCCCATCCTTCAGGGGATACCGGTTCCTCTCACTGCGACGGTCACGCCGCCCGGCCAGTTCTTCGGCGCTTTCACAGGCGGCTCCGTCAGGTTCTATGACAACAGCAATCTGTTGACTACTATTTCCGGTGACTCGCCCTACTTGTACACCGTGCCGCCTCTAAGTCCCGGTGATCACATACTGACAGCGAACTATTCAGCTCCAGCCGGATTCGATGGCTCCGCGAGTAAGGAGTTGCCGATTACCGCTTCCGCCAAACAGCCGCAGACCATCACCTTCAGCGCGCTCAGCGACCGGCCTATGAGCCCTCTCCGGATCCAGCTCACGGCCACGTCGGATTCGCACCTCGCTGTTTCCCTGAGCTCCACCACCACCTCGATCTGTACCGTCGATGGCAATCTGCTCACCCTGCGGAGCATCGGGCAATGTTCCATCACCGCCAACCAGGCCGGCGACGACAGTACCTATAACGCCGCCACGCCGGTAGTCCGGACGTTCACCATTTCCATCGCGTCCCAGAGGATCCGCGCCGGCTCCGTGCTCCATCCAACGGTCGGCCTCCCGCCCTTTGAATTCCCGGCGCAGGCGGATTCGCTCCTCCCCGTTTCGTTGACCTCGCTGACGCCGTCCGTGTGCCGCCTTGCCGCCTCGCTGGTAACTCCGCTCGCCGCTGGCGCCTGCACCATCGAGGCGTCCCAGGCCGGCAGCGCCAATTACAATCCGGCGCCCGCGGTGGATAAGAGTTTCGAAGTAAAGCTGGCCAAACCTTCGGGAGTTCTCACGCCGGGTACAAGCATCCGGCTCGCCGAAGGCGTTACAGGCGGATTTGCGCCACTTGCAACAGGCGATTTTAATGGCGACGGCCTTCCGGATCTGGCCGTCATCAACGTCACCACGAGTTCAGTTTCGGTCTTGTTGGGTGATGTCTCTGGCGCGTTCCACCCGCTCTCCGCCACGTTTCCGGTGACCGGCAGCCCCATGGCTGTCGTGGCGGGAGATTTTAACGCCGATGGCTATTCCGACCTTGCGGTGTCGAGTGCCGCTGATGGATCAATCGCCGTGCTGCTCGGTGGCCCGGGCGGCGCGCTCACCCCCGCTCCGGGAAGTCCCTTCGCTCCCGGGGCGAATGCGCTCGCTATGGCCGTGGGTGATTTCAACGGCGATGGCATTGAAGATCTGGTTACCGGCGATAGCCCCGGCGGCAGCATAGTAATCTGGGCCGGAAACGGGCAGGGCGGGTTCGAACAGGTTTCGCAGACAACGGTCGGCGGAAGTCTCATCGGACTCGCGGTCGGTGACTTCGATAAAAACGGCAAGCAGGATGTCGTCGGGCTTGATTTCTTTGGTAGTCAGATGTTCATTCTGATGGGTAATGGGAATGGCGGATTCCTGGATTCCCCAATGGCGCTGCCTGTAGGTACGTTCCCCCTGAGCATCTCTGTGGGAGACTTCGACGGCAATGGCAATCCCGATGTCGCGGTCGTGGATATCTCAGACAATACCGTGACTCTCTTTATTGGTGACGGCAGAGGAGGATTTCAGGCGGCTCCGTCGTTCCCCCCAACCGGTCACTTCCCCGGAGCACTGGTCGTTGGCGACTTCAATGGAGACGGCCTGGCCGATATCGGCGCGAGCACTAACGACGGATTGACCCTCCTGAAAAACACCGGCTCGCTGAGCTTTCAGGAAGCGGGCGGCAGCCCCTTCCCACTCACGGCCGCATCCTCGATGGTTACGGGCGATTTCAACAACGACGGCCGCCTCGACGTAGCCGCGATAGAAGCGAACTTGGAGCAGATCGACATCCTGCTGGGCGCCGCCGCTCCCACTACTTCCACTCTGAGCATCACCTCGCCGGTCCCGGCGCTCCTCGGTTCCACCGTGTCGCTGAAGCTGACAGTGGCAAACACCGGAACGTCCATCAATCCACTGTCCGGAACGGCAACCCTGATTTCAGGCAATGTCGTCATTGCAACCGCGCACGAAACGACCAGTCCTTTCACCTTCACAGCCAGCGGATTCTTCCCAGGAAACCACGCTCCCACAGCGCACTTCGCTGGCGCGAACGGCAGCGCGGATTCCGACAGCAATCCGGTCACGTTCGACGTGCAGGCTCCGCAGACGATTTCGTTCGGACAACTGAGCGACGTCGCGCTCGTCAAATCTCCATTCCAGATCAGCGCCACCGCCACTTCCACCCTCGCCGTTACATTTAGTTCGGGTAACACCTCGGTCTGCAAAGTCGCCGGTACCACCGTAACGCTCGTTGCCGCCGGCAAATGCACCATCATGGCGGATCAGCCAGGTGATGTGAATTGGGCTCCCGCCCCCCAGGTGGCAGTGGAATTCACTGTCAAGGCTACCGCGCAACAGACCATCACGTTCCCGGTCATCCCTGATCACCGATATGGAACGCCGCCCTTCGCCATCCCCGCTAAATCGGATTCGCGGCTGCCGGTCTCTCTCGCCTCTAAAACTCTCGACGTTTGTTCCACGGCCGGAACGCTCGTCACCATCCTGACTCCGGGAACCTGCAGGATTGAGGCCTCACAGGCGGGCAATGTGAGCTACGATCCTGCGTCCGCAGTCGCCCACCAATTCGTCATTCAGAACGCGGCGCCCGCCGGTATCCTGACTGCTCTCCCGGCGAGTCCGATCTCGGTTGGGGCTGATTCGAAAGGAGCGGCGGCGGCCGATCTGGATCATGACGGTCTGATCGATCTCATCGTCGTGGACAACGCGGCCGACAAAGTGACGGTGCTCCTCGCCGATGGCAATGGCGGCTACAATGCGGCTCACTTCGACACAGACCATTTGCCAGCCGGCGTCACCATTGCTGATTTCGATCGCGACGGGAATCCCGATTTCGCCGTCGTGAATACTTCGAATACCATCACCGTCTATCTGGGTGACGGGCACGGCGCGTTCACGCAGGTTTCGGGCAGCCCTTTCGCAACCGGCCTGACTTCTCCCAATCGCGCGGTTGTGGGTGATTTCGATGGTGACGGCATTCCCGATCTCGCCGTAAGCGCGGATTCCGGTACTTCGTTCTCCATCCTGAGCGGCCTGGGCGATGGAACATTCCACGCGGGCACACTGCGTACCGTAAGCGCGACTCCACTCGCGATCGCCGTCGGCGATTTCAATCGCGACGGCAGACAGGATCTGGCGATTGCTCTGAGCGACGACACCGTGGCCGTACTCAACGGCAATAGCGAAGGTGGGTTCACGGCGGATACAAATGGACCCTTCGCAGTGGGAAACGCCCCTGCAGCCATCCTGGCGGACGATTTCAACAACGATGGAAAAACAGATCTCGCGACCGCCAACAAAACGGACGGCACGATCTCAATTCTGATCGGCGACGGGGCAGGCAACTTCACCAAACCGAACGATCCGGTTGCCGCCGGCACATTGCCCACGAGCCTCGCCGCGGGTGATTACAACGGCGACGGTTTCGTCGATCTGGTCGTTGCCCATCAGTCCAGCGTCGGCGTACTGTTGAATAACGGCGACGGCAGCTTCCGGACAGGCCCGAACTTCGATGTAGCGTCCGGTGTTCCCGATACCGTGGTTGCGGCAGATCTCGACAACGACGGCGCGATCGATCTGGCGGTCACCAATCAAAACGGTGGCAAGCTGACGCTCTTCCGTGGCGCGTCGAACCCGACTCACACCACCCTCTCCACCATTTCGCCGCTCACCGTAACAACCGGCGCTCAGATTTCATTCGACATCGCAGTTGCCCATAACGGCGCCGCCGAATATGAATTGCCGCATGGCTCCGTAACCGTCTCGGACAACGGGCATCTGCTCGAGAGCGCGGCCCAGACCGTGGCCCCGTATACCTTCACCACGCCGGCGCTCACAGCCGGCAGTCACGCTTTCACCGCCACCTATAGCGGAGATCAGCGCTCAGTGACCTCGACGAGCGACTCCGTCACAATCATTGCTCTCACGCCTCAGACGATCACCTTCGGCCCGTTGAGTAACAAAATTCTGGGCTCAGGACAGATAACCCTGACAGCTACCGCATCATCGAGCCTGGCCGTCAGCTATTCGACGAATTCCAGCGCATGCAGCGTGACAGACAACATCGTCACGCTGAGTGGCGCCGGCGTCTGCTCGATCAAAGCGAGCCAACCGGGCAACGGCGTCTACGCGCCCGCTCCTGACGTCTTTCAAAGCTTCACGATTTCGCTGCCGCAGACCATTTCGTTCGACACGATTCACGACCAGATCTTCGGAACGTCGCCCTTCACCACGGCGGCGCGCGCAAGTTCCGGTCTCGCAATCACGCTCTCCTCGCTCACCTCCGACGTCTGCAAAATCGCCCGCGATCTCATTACGCTGTTGAGCAGCGGAACGTGTCAGATCCAGGCGACGCAGCCAGGCGGTTCGAGCTACGCTCCCGCGACCCCGGTCACGCAAACCTTCACAGTCCGCAGCGCAGTTCCGGGCGGCGCTTTCATCTCTCTTGCGCCGATCGCCGCGGGCGTTTCGGCTCGCGCGGCCGTAGTCGGCGATTTCAATGGTGATCACACCCCGGACCTCGCAGTGGCCGACGCCTCTGTCGCAGGCAACGTCACCGTCCTCCTCGGCCCCGACTTCAGCGTGACCAGCGCCCATAGCGTAGGCTCGAACCCGTCCTCGATCGCCGTTGGCGATTTCGACGTTGACGGGAACCTCGATCTGGTCACGCCCAACCAGGCTGACAATTCGGTCAGCGTTCTGCGCGGAGAAGGCGTAACCACTCTGAACGGCTTCAACAGCCCTCGGGCTGTGGCCATCGGCGATTTCGACGGTGACGGCTGGCAGAATCTGGCAGTCGCGAATGGCGGGGCGAACAACGTCAGCGTCGTTTCCTTCAACGGCCAGGAATTTACGCCGGTCAATACTTTCGCAACCGGTACGCAGCCGAGCGCCATCGCCCTCGGTGACTTCAACGGCGACGGCAAGCAGGATCTCGCGATCGCAAACCAGGGCAGCAATGACGTAACGGTATTGCTCGGCAGCGAGGGCGGCAATTTCACTCCGGCGCCAGGCAGCCCCTACGCGGTTGGCGCGGCGCCCGTTCACCTGGTCGTCGGCGATTTCAATCTGGACGGCGTTTCCGATCTCGCGGTCGCGAACAGCGGTGGGACGGGCAGTATCTCCGTCCTCAAGGGGAACGGCGACGGTTCGTTCACAGCATTCGCGGGCGGCGCTCTCGGCTCCAGCAAATTCGAATCGGTCGCCGTGAGCGACTTCAACGGGGACGGTAAGCCCGATATCGCCGCCGCAACCTACGCCCAGTCCGGAGGCGTCAGCGTTTTCCTCGGCGACGGCAACGGCGGATTCTCCGCGCTTCCCTCGACGTTCGCGGTGGGATCTTTCCCAACCGGTTTGATCGCCACGGATCTCAATGGCGATGGCGCCGCCGATCTCGTCGCGACCAACAGCGGCGATGGCACGGTATCGGTGCTTCTCGGCGCGGCCCCGCAAATCATAACGTTCGCACCAATCAGCGCGGTTCAGGCCGGCGCTCATGTTGACCTCAATGCGACGGCATCATCGGGCCTGACAGTGACGTTCGCCAGCAGCACGACCTCTGTCTGTACGGTCTCCGGTACAAGCGCCACCGCTGTGTCCGCCGGAACCTGTACCATCGTCGCGTCGCAGGCGGGCGACAACACACACGCGCCGGCCAGCGCGTCACTGAGCTTTGAGGTGACTGCTCCCCCTCCGCCGCCGCAGGTTCCACAAACCATTTCGTTCAGTTCTTTGGGAACCGTCGCTTTCGGGAGCCCGGCATTCGCCATCACCGCCACGGCGAGTTCCGGATTGCCTGTGGCATTGTCTTCCGGTACACCCGCGGTCTGTTCCGTCGGCAGCAATACGGTATCCGTTTTGACCGCGGGCACGTGCTCCATCACGGCGACCCAGAACGGTAACTCCGCCTTCCTGGCGGCGGATTCGGTCACACAGAGTTTTGTTGTGTTGAGTCCGCTGACGATCACCACTTCCAGCCTGCCGAATGGCACAGCGGGCGCCGGATACTCCGCGACCGTAGCCGCAAACGGCGGGACTGGAGGACCATACTCCTGGACCGCTGCCTCGGGCTCACTGCCGCAGGGCATCGGGCTCGGATCGAACGGCCTGCTGACCGGCAATCCCGGCATGGCGGGAACGTTCACTTTCACCGCGCAGGCGTCGGATGGCATTTCGACACCCGCTCGCGCTTCGTTATCCATCACAGTTTTCGGCCAGCTTTCCATCACCACCACCTCTCTTCCCAACGGCACCGTTGGAAGCACGTACGGACCGCAATCGCTCAGCGCGAAAGGCGGCTCCGGCTCGTTCACGTGGACCGCTTCGGGGTTACCCGGTGGGCTCACACTTTCCTCCTCTGGCTTGCTCAGCGGAACGCCAAACGCAGCCGGCAATTTCAGCGCGTCATTCACCGCGACAGATACCAACACCGGTCAAACACTGACTGCGACCATTCCGCTCAGCATCGTACCGGCGGCCACGATTCTCAAAGTGAGCCCGTCGAGTCTCACGGCCGGCGCGGGCGCCGGAGCCGCTATTACCGGTTCGTTCACAGCGTCGGGCGGCGTACCGCCCTATCAGTTCTCCGCGTCCGGTCTGCCCGGGGGGATCAGCCTCAGCCAGGGCGGCGCGCTCAGCGGATCCAGCTCCGCCACCGGTTCCTATAGCGCGGCGGTGACCGTAACGGATTCGGCCACGCCAACCGCGACGGCCACAGCGCAGCTGACCGTCAACATCTTCGGCATCACATCCACTTCGCTCAACAACGGTGTGGCAACAGTTTTCTACAGCGCGGCGTTTCAGGCGTCGGGCGGAACGCCGCCCATCGTGTTCTCCGCCACCGGTCTGCCCACCGGACTTTCGCTTAGCGGCGACGGCGCGCTCACCGGCACGGTTGCCAGCTCAGGCACATTCAACTTCACGGTCCAGGCGTCCGACAGCTCCGGCCTTACATCGAGCCGCGACTTCGGCCTCACGATGGGTAAAGCGCCGGTCTCCGCGAAGGCTTTCTCGCTCCCCGACGGGACGGTTGGATCGCCCTACTCGGGGTCGCTCACGCCATCCGGCGGAACCGCGCCATATTCGTGGTCGCTGATCAGCGGAGTGTTGCCGGCGGGTCTCTCGTTGTCCTCGTCCGGCGTGGTCTCCGGCATTCCGACTACGCCCGGCGCCTCGACCATCGGAGCACAGGTCACCGATTCGACCGGTGGCATCGCATCTGGCGCCGTGTCGATCGCGATTGCGCCGGCGGCCATCGGCATTTCCGCCGGCGCGCTGCCTTCGGGCGTCGTGAACTTCTACTATGGGCCGCAGATCGTCGATGTCACCGGCGGCACGGCGCCTTACACGTTCGAGCTCTCCGGCAGTCTGCCGCCAGGGCTGGACCTCGACGGGAACGTCATCAGCGGGACCCCATCCACCGCGGGGACTTTCCCGTTCAGTCTGAAGGTGACGGACGCCGCGGGCAAACAGGCCAACGCGCCGTCTTCCATCCTGATCCGTCCACCGGCGTCCGATCTGCTGCTGCTCTCCGGCAGCATTTCGTTCTCGCTCGCCCAGGGCGCGACCGTTCTGCCGGCGGCGCAATCGGTCGGCGTACAGTCCACAGTAGTCGCGGATTCGATCGTCTACACCGCTTCGGCAAATTCCGGCGCAAGCTGGCTCACGGTCACTGGCGGCGGGACCACGCCCGGAGCAGTCAGCATCGCGCTCACCGACGCGGCGCTGTCGCTTCCATTGGGTTCGAATTTCGCAATGGTGACCGTCACCTGCACATCGTCCACCTGCCAGGGGAAGAGCCAGACAATCCCGGTTTCGCTCACTGTCAGTTCGCCGCCCGCGCAGCTCAGCGTGGGCGATAGTTTGCTGTCGTTCAACTCGGTATCCGCGCTGTCGAGCCCGATCCAGATCCAGAACATAGGCGGCGGCGTGCTGACTGTCTCGGCCGTTTCGTGCGGCGCGCCGTGGTGCTCGGCGGGTTCGTTCACCTCGTCTCTTACGGGTGGCGCTTCCACGCAGGTTACGATCAGCGTTTCGGCGGCAGGTCTCGCCTCGGGCGTTTATCGCACGTCGGTGAGCATCACGTCGTCCGCGGGAAGCGCCTCGGTCCCGGTCACATTCCTTGTCACCGATAACGCCATCATGGCGCTGACGCCCTCGGGAACCAGGTTCGATATGGCGGCGGGCGGCCAGCCCGGTAACGTCCATGGGTCCTTCCAGGTTGTGGCCGCAGGCGGGGCAATCAATTGGTCGGCTGCTAAGAAGGACGACTCGCCCTGGCTGACGCTCGAAACAGCGGCCGGTTCGTCTTCGCTCGACATACCCGGCGCGGTCAATTATTCGATTAACAGCAGCGCCGCCAGTCTCGTGGCCGGCGCTTACTACGCGACGATTGAAGTGACCTCGCCCGACGCGTCGAATTCGCCGCAAGACTATCAGGTCGTCCTGAACGTCGCGACAACGAAAGCTCCGCCGCACCTGACGCCCAATCCGGGTGGCCTCACGTTCAACAACAGCACGACTTCCGAGGTCGTCACGGTGTACTCCACCTCTTCGGCGCCCACCCCTTATCAGGCTTCCGCTGCTACTGCCGATGGCGGCAAATGGCTCAGTGTGACGCCGACAGGCGGCGCTTCCAGCAGTGCGCCTGGGGTGTCTACGGTGACGATCCAGACCACCGGGCTCGCGGCGGGCGTGTACACCGGCAGCGTCAGCATCGCGGCGGCCATGAGCGGTATCAGCGTTGTGAACGTATCGCTCATTATTCCGGCGACGGCGCCGGTTTCTCGCGCCGCACCCGCAAGCGCGCTGACTCCGCACGAATCGTGCACCGCGGCGAACGTGGTTCCCACCCAGATCGGACTCGTCAACAGCTTCTCCACGCCGGCGTCCTGGCCGACGCCGCTCGCAGTCCAGCTTTCCGACGATTGCGGCAACGTCATTGGCGACGGTCAGGTAATCGCCACGTTCTCGAATGGCGATCCGCCGCTCTCCTTCACCCTCAGCAACTCCGCGACAGGCGTTTACTCCGGAACCTGGACACCCCGATCCTCGACGTCCCGGATTACCATCAAGGCCCGCGGGTCGAAGACCGGGTTGATTCCGGCAACCGCCGAACTCTCGGGCTCCGTGGTTCCGAACGCCGCGCCGAGCATCGAT
>DASYCD010000195.1:0-11431 GCA_036500405.1 Bryobacteraceae bacterium | reverse complement strand
GGATTCTTCGGTCCGCGACTTCGTCTATAAAGACCCGGACATCGTCGTGAGTTCCGAGAGCGGATCAATGGGACCGGCCGACGAGTTCCAGACGCCCCTCGGCTTCGACGCCGCGGCGCCCGGCGGGAAGTTCGTCAAGATCGGCGTTGGAGTTCTTCGCAAGGCCGACGCAACGCCTTACAGCGCTTACAAAAAGTATGAGATCGTCTCGCCGGGCAGGTGGACCGTTCGCAAGCATGGCGACTCAATCGAGTTCACGCAGGTGCTGAAGGATGCCGATACCGGCTATGGCTATACGTACACAAAAACCGTTCGCCTCGCGAAAGGCAAGCCCGAGATGGAGATTTCGCATTCGCTGAAGAACACGGGATCGAAACCCATCGAGAGCAAGCTCTACAACCACAACTTTCTGACGCTGGATCAGGCAGGAACGCCCGCGGGTTATTCGCTCACATTTCCGTTCGATGTGAAGACCAGCCGTCCGCCGAACCCGCAGATGGCGTCTGTATCCGGGAAGCGCATCACCTATCTGAAGACTCTGCAGGATCATGAAACGGTCGCGATGCCGGTGGAAGGTTTCGGCGCGGACCTGAAGGATTACGACATTCACGTAGAGAACCCGAAGGCCGGAGTCGGCGTGCACATCGTGGGCGATAAGCCCCTGGATAGCGTGGCGCTGTGGTCGATTCGCAGCGTGATGGCGATTGAGCCATTCGTCGCGATCTCGGTCGAACCGGGGAAAGAAATGACCTGGGGCTACACCTACACGTATTACGCGCTACCGAAATGAGCACAGGGAAGAACCGCCTCGAGTCGATCGACTTCCTGCGCGGCCTGGTCATGATCGTGATGGCTCTCGATCATGTCCGCGACCTGTTTACGAACGCAGCGTTCAGCCCCACCGACATCGCGGCCACCACGGCGCCCTACTTTTTCACCCGCTGGATTACGCATTTCTGCGCGCCCGTATTTTCGCTCCTGACCGGGCTTGGCGCGTATCTCTGGTACACGCGCGGCAATCGCACCAAAGGCGAACTGAGCCGCTTTCTTCTCTCTCGCGGCGTGTGGCTGATTTTTCTGGAACTGGTGCTGACGCGCTGCTTCGGTTGGGCGTTCAATTTCGATTTCCAGATCACGCTCGCTGGCATCTTATGGATTCTGGGCTGGTCCATGCTCGTGCTCGCGGCCGCCATCTGGCTGCCGCCGCGCGCCTTCGCGGCTGTAGCGCTCGTGAGCATCGCGGCGCATAATCTGCTGACCCGCATTCCTGCGCCAGCTCCATCCGCATGGTGGTGGGATTTCCTCTACCGCCAGACGAATATCGAAATCACGCCCGGACACAATTTCTTCTTCGCCTACGTTCTGATTCCCTGGTACGCGGTGATGATGGTCGGCTTCGCGCTCGGCCCTGCCTTCCTGTGGGACGCGCCGAGGCGCAAGCGATTTCTGCTGCGAACGGGTCTCGCCGCGACCGCGCTGTTCATCGTGATCCGCGGCATCAACGGCTACGGCGACCCAGCGCCGTGGACGCACGCGAAGAACGCGTTCTTCACGGTTCTCTCATTTCTCAACACCACCAAATACCCGCCATCGCTCGATTTCCTGCTGATGACGCTGGGCCCGGCGCTGATTCTCCTGGCCCTGATTGACGGCGTTCGGTTCCGGCGCCTGTCGCCCGCCGTAATCTTCGGGCGCGTGCCGCTCTTCTACTACGTCCTGCACATCACCGCCATGCATCTGATAGCAATCGCCATCTGCGCAGCCCAATTCGGCGGTGTGTGGTGGATGTTCACGTCCCGCTCGATCGCTGAATTCCCATTCCTTCGTCCGCCGGGCTGGGGCTTCGGCCTGTGGGGCGTCTATCTGATCTGGGCCGTAGTGGTCGTCGTGATGTATCCACTCTGCCGCTGGTACGCGGGCGTGAAGCGGCGCGGGACGAGTCCGTTATTCAGTTACCTGTGACCTCACTCAGCACTTGAATTCAAACAGCAAGCTTGAACAGGTGACGCCGGATTCCGCTTTCATGAGCTCCGTCATAGCCAAAGCCCGCACAGTGAAACCTTCACGCCGCAGGATCTCCGCCGTCGCGGGATAGGCATCCGGCATTACAACGGTATTTCCGATCGCCAGCGCATTCGCCGCTCCCGGTTCACTCGCCGCTACGTCGATCAGCCGATAATCGCCGAACAGCGAAGTATCCACCCAATCGCGATTCAGCAGCACCGTGTCATCGTCCAGCGCGCAGCAAGCCGATTTCAGATGCAGACAGCCATGAAGCTCGACGCCATACGCCTGATATCCGTACGGACCGAGCAACTCACCAAGCTGCGCCACGCCAGCCGCATCGGTCCGTCCGGAAAGCCCTGCGTAAAGCCGACGCCCCACGCGCATCACATCCCCGCCTTCGAGCCGCGCAGGGTCCTGCATCCGAATCACTGGCTTGTAGTGCCCGACCGCCGCCGCCAGGCTCTCGCGTTCACCCCGGCGGCTCGCCGCGCCCATCGTCGTAATCATCGCAACTTCATCCAGCACAATCGCCGGATCTTCCACAAACACCGCATCCGGATACTCATCGAGCGCGGGCAGGGAAATGACCCGCACCCCGAGATCCCGCAGGCATTGCTCATACGCCCGATGTTCGGCGCGAGCCTTTTCAATATCGATCGGCTCCCGGTCAAGCCACGTCAGTTCGCATTGAGCCAGAGAAACGCTGACCTCGCGCGTGATCGCGATCAGCATGGGCTAAAGAGGCCGCTTCGGATTCAGGACCGACGTAGAAGTAACGAAGTTCAGCGTTACGTCAACGACGCGCGTCTCGTGATTAATCGAAGGGATCGACGAGATATCGCCGAGATTGTCGAACAGCCCCTGCTTCTTGACCTCATCGACAAAGTTCTTCGGATAATTCCCGGGATACGGATCCCCGGGCTTCACGGTCCACATCTTGCGAATCGCAGCTTCGCCATCCAGGCCTAGCCCATTCACCGTCAGCTTGCCAAACGTATACACCGGGCCGGGGTCCACATTGAACGCGACATCCACCGTCTCTGCCGCGTCATGAATCGACCGGTCCACCGAAACCTTCGCATCCAGATGCCCTTCGCCATGGAGCACCTCGCGGATTTTGTCGATGCCATTCGTGATTTCATCGCCGTTGATCGAATGGCCGGAATCGCTGGTCTGAATATTCGCCATGCGGAGGAGACGCCTGCTATCGCCCGCGCCCGGACCGCGCACGCTGACCTGCCCGAGCTTGAACACCGGACCGTCATCCACCGTCACCCGCACATCGATTCCCTTCACCTTCTCCGCGGGCTTGCCCACAATACGCGGAAACCGCACACGCATGTGACCTTGCTTCTCAAACAACGGCCGCACATATTGATCGAGCAGCGCTTTCACATTCTCTTCGCTGTAGGGCTGGCCGATGCCGTTCTCGATCATCACAGTGTGGAGATCAGCGGCGCTCACCGCCGAACTGCCTTCGAACGTCATGTCCGCAATCACGGGGAGGCCCCCTGCAGGCGAGAATTCAACCTCATAATGATCCGGCGCCGTCGGCAGGAGGCGGGCGCGCACGTGAATGTCCGGATCCGTGCTAGCCAGCGATTCCTGCACATATCCCGCCGCACGATCCACCACCTTTTTCGTGCCGGGCAACAGCCCGTTAAACGGCGGATCCTTCGCCCGCAGAATTTCCTCGATCTGTCCGGGCGTAATCGGCAGCCCCTGCACACGGATGGCATACACCTGCTGCATTTCAGACACCGTGAATGTCACCGCGAATCCAAGGCTCTGCTGGCGGTACTGGTAGCTGACGGTGTCGAAATAGCCGGTATCGAGCAGACGGTCGCGCGCGGCATTGAAGACGGAGGTCCCGCCCTCGTCTTTCACCTTCAGCCCGAGCACGCCAAGAATCGCGTCCGTTCTGAGTTTCTGGTTCCCGTCAATCTTAATGGAAGAAATCGGCAGAACGGAAGGCGGGCGAATGCGGACCGCGGGCGACTGCGCCGAGGCAGTAGCCACCCACATCAGACAGATTGCAGCAGCAGTAAGCGAACCTCTCCCCGGCATCTGCTTCTATTTTATCGGGACTGACGGAATGAGTGGAGCGCGTCCGCTTCCGACTCGTAGATATCCAGAATGCTGGAGAGCCGCGTCATCTGAAGCAAATCCGAAATGCGGCGACTGGCTTCGCATATCTTGATTTTCGTGCCGGTACGGCATGCGGAGACATAGCACCCCACCATCTCCCCCATCCCGGCCGTATCCATGAAGCCCACTCCGGCCAGATTCAGCAGGATCTTCTTCGTACCCGCAGCCGTCAGCCCGCGCAGCGATTCCTTGAGCGCACTGGCGCTCTCGCCCATGACGATGCGTCCGGCGGCGTCCACCACCGTGACGTCGCCCTCCTGCCGGATTGACAGCGAAGCGGCCATTCGGATCAGTATACAGCCGTGACCCGCTACAGTAGAGAGTTGGACGATCCTTCATTCCTGCGTTCGGTTCTGGCGGCCGCCCTGGCGCTCGCATTCGCCATGGCCGGAGTCCTGTTCTCCGGCGGCAGGCGCGCCCGCTATCTCGTTCCGGTGAGCGGGGGCCTTCTGGCCGCGGTTGCGGTGTTCGGTCTGCTTCCGGAAGTAGCCAGCGACATCGGCTGGGTTTTCGCCGTACTGGTGGCGGCCGCCGGATATGGCCTTCTGGAAGCGATCGATCGCGCCGGTGTGCCGGTATGCCCTTCGTGCTCGCACAGCCACGGATTTTCCGGTCCGCTCGTGATCGGCACGGCGATTCATTCATTTGTGGACGGCTGGGGAATGACGGCGGCGCACGGCGCCGGAGAAGCCCTGACCGCGGTGCTGTTATTGCACAAAATTCCGGAAGGCCTGGCGCTGGGCGCGATACTCCGTATGTCCGCGGAGAGGCCCGGCCGCGCCGCGCTGCTGGCGATCCTGGCCGAATCGCCGACGATCATTGGCGGCTGGATCGGGCTGCGCGTCGCGCAGGCGAGCTGGCTGGATTATCCGCTCTCGCTGGTGGCGGGGGCATATCTGTTTCTGGGACTGCACGCGGTGCGCGCGTGGCTGCGGCCGGTCCACGCGCATAATCACGAACCGCACGCACACCACTGATGAATGAACGCAGTTGACGCACTATCGGACTATCTCGATCGCTGCGTTCAACGTCTGCGCTGTTATGTCTGGCTGAGAGGCGCCGCGATTGCCGCTCTGACCGCGCTGCTGCTGACCATCGCGCTGACGTGGGTCATGAGCCGTATTCCCGCGTCGCCGCTATCGCTTCGCGCGGAACGGTTGGTGCTGATCGCGGGCATTGCGGCTGCTCTTGCAGCGTCTTTGCGGCGCCGGCCCGGACGGGGTGACGCCGCGCGACAGATCGAAGCGAGTCTCCCGGCTTTTTCACAGCAGCTTGTGACGTTTGTGGATCGCGAGCGAAAACATCCCGAAGATCCATTCCTGCCTCTGCTTGCCAACAGCGCACTTCAGACGGTCGCAGCCTTCACGCCGCGAGATCTGATGCCGGGCAGGCGTTTCGCCGCTGCTTCCATGGCGCTTGTAGCCGCCGCTCTGTCGCTGCTCGTCCTGATCCAGATCCAAACCGATGCGGCCGTACTGTGGGCCCGCCGCCAGGCATTTCGCATTGAGACGAAGGCTGCTCGGAATACCGTCCGGCGTGGTGGCGAATGGACGGTCCAGGCCCACGTCTCCGGATTTGGGCCGTCGCAGGCCACGTTGCGGATTCGCAGTGCGGGCGACCGCGAGTGGAAGTCTGTCCCCATGCTTCCCGCGAGCGGCGATGCGCTCTTCGCGGTCGAACTTCCGGCCGTTGCGTATTCAATCGACTACTATGCCGAATCGAAAGGCGTCTGCTCTCCCGTCTCGCACCTGCGTGTTGTCGATCTGCCCACGGTCACCGGAATCCGCGTCACGTATTCCGAAAGTTCGCTTCCGGCGCGCACGGAGGATGGCGATATCTTCGCGCCCGCAGGCGCCATCGCGAATGTGGAGGTTCAGACGGACCGCCCCCTGCGCGGCGGCCAATTGGTTTTCGAAGAAGCCAGCCCGGTCTCGCTTGCGCCCACAGCCCGTTTCCGCGTGTTGCGCGAGGACGGATATCACGTCAGCGTCCGCTATGGCGACGAAGACGTTCCGCTCAGCCGCGAGCATTCGATCGACGTGATGACCGGCGAAGGGCCGCCCCCGGAGCCGCGTTCACTGTTGAAGGGAGACCGCGTGGGGCCAATTCCGCAGGGCTACGAACACGCAGTCCGGGAATACTACCGCCGTCTCAGCGCACAGCAGGCGCAACGTCCCTAATTGACGCTCGCCGAACCCTTGCGGAGATGAATGCCGCCGTTATGCGTGGTCAGTTCAATCAGCGGGCCACCCGATCCGATGTTGCCCTCCAGATGATGCTTCTCATGATCGAACACATTACCGGTCACATCGAAATCCGAACTGACCGAATTCGAAGTCCGCGCGTTCACGTGAGCGGAAGCGCTGCTGGGCAGTTCCACCGAAATCGACCCATTGCTCGTCTCCGCGCGGATATCGTCCTTCGGCGACTGCGCCAGCTCAAGCTCCACCGAACCGTTCGAAGTGTGGACGTGCGTCGGCCCGTTCGGCGCATCCTTAAACCGCAGCGTGACCGCGCCATTCGAAGTCTCCGCATCGCATTGCCCCGTGATGTACTCCGCCCGAATCCTCCCATTCGAAGTATGCAGGTTCAGCCGTCCGGACACCGTGTCCAGATCAATGGACCCGTTTGACGTCACCGCATCCACGCCGCCCGACACATTTTCAATCCGCACCGCCCCATTCGACGTGTGGACGCTCGCCGCGCTCTGCATGTCGTGTACCCGGACCGAACCGTTGCTCGAAAGTACGCGGTCCACAATCGTCTTGCGCGGCGCCCGGATCATATACCGCGCGCCCCTGTTTCCGTGGAAAGAATCCTGACGCACCGTACGCAGTTCGGTAACGCTCCCCATCTCGTTCACTTCCACCTTCATCGTCTTCAAAAGATCTTCGGTCGAGGCGTATTTCACGCCAGTAACCTCGATACTCGGCTGATCCCAGCCTTCGATCTCCACGGAGCCGTTGAAATTGTCCACGCTGAGCCGGTCGGCGGGCTTCAGGGTGTAGTGAAAGTCCTCTTTATAGCGGTCCGAAGGCCCAAAATCCTCGAAATCGCACCCCATCAGCAGCAGGGAAAGCAAAAGGACGGGGATGAGTCGCATGGTGAACTCCTTGTCAGCCATTACGTGCGACCGGTTCGTCAGGTTCGCAGAAATTTACTGCCAGTGGCCGTGAATCATGTGCCGCGCGGGCGCCCCGGTCGCCGGGCTGCCATTTGCCGCCGTATTCAGAACGAACAGATCCGCGGATTCGCCGGGCGCGATTTTGCTGCCGGAGACAGGCACCACCCACTTGCCGGTAAGGTCCGAACGCTCGGAATTCTGGGGCACCGGCACGTCCTTGCGCTCACCGGCGGCCCGAATCTTGTCGCCTTCGATGACAATCACCGTATCCTGCACGGGACTTCCGCCGGGCTGAAAAACAGCTGTCGCGCCGATCAGCACCTTAAGATTCGAGACTTCGTTGTGGGTTGAGCAGGCGAGCGAGAAAATGCTCAGCGCCGCGGCGCAGAGCAGGGAAATAAGCCTCATCTGAATCGAAGTATCTCACTCCCGCGCGCCTGTTATGATGAAGACTCATGCCGCAGGAGACGCCCACGGTCGTCATCGTGGGTAGGCCGAACGTCGGCAAGTCCACCCTTTTCAATCGAATCACGCGAGGCCGCAGGTCCATCGTGGGCGATGAGCCTGGCATCACCCGAGACCGTATTGCGGTCGAGGCCAACTTCGAAGGCCGGCGCTTCGAGCTGATCGATACCGGTGGAATTGTCGTCAGCGACGCCGATTACATCCCGTCCCAGATTCTGAAGCAGGCGAAAGTCGCGCTCCAAAACGCGTCGCGCGTCATTTTCGTGGTGGACGGGCGCTCCGAAATCACCTCCGCCGACCGGGAGCTGGCGGACCTGCTCCGCAAAACCGGCAAGCCGATTCTGCTGGCGGTGAATAAGATCGATACCGGCGTAAACGAGGGGCTCGTAAATGGTTTTTATGAGCTCGGCCTCCCCGATGTGTATCCGGTTTCCGCCGAACACGGCACGGGCGTCGACGCATTTCTGCTGCACCTGACGGAGGGTTTTCCGGAATCCGAAGAGACTCCGCCCGCGCCCGCCGAAACCTCGGATGAAGCCCAGGCTGAAGACCCGGCGGAGCCGATCAAGGTCGCGATCATCGGTCGGCCCAACGCAGGTAAATCGACGCTGCTGAATTCCCTCGTAGGGGAAGATCGCGCCATCGTCTCGCCGATCGCCGGGACAACGCGCGATGCCGTGGATGAAGCCGTGACGCACGCAGGCACGGAATACGTTTTTATCGATACGGCCGGCATCCGCCGCAAGGGCAAGACGAAGCTGATGGCGGAGAAGCTGAGCGTCGTGATGGCGCGCCGGCATATCCGGATGGCAAACGTGGTTGTAATGGTGATGGACGCGACCGAGGGCGTTCTCGGGCTCGATGCCACCATCGCCGGCTATGCGCACGAAGGCGGCAGGCCCGTCATTCTCTGCGTCAATAAGTGGGACCTCATCAGCAACGACAAGCGGAAAGAGTTCGAGGAGAACATCCGCTATCACCTCAAGTTTCTCGAATACGCCCCCGTTATTTTCCTTTCCGCGAAAACCGGGAGTGGCGTCCACAGGCTCTTCGGGATTATCAAAAACGTCTATGCCGCCGCCACCCATCGCGTGACGACGGGCGAGTTGAACCGGTTTGTCGAGAAGCTGAAGTTCGAAGAGCGGAAGATTCTCTACATCACGCAGGCGGGCGTGCGGCCCCCGTCGTTTATTGTGTTTACCGATAAGTCCGGTCCGCTGCACTTCTCGCATGAGCGATACCTGGTCAATCAGCTGCGCAAACGCTTCGGGTTTGAAGGTACCCCGGTCGAGCTCAAGATCCGCGGCCGCCTGAGACGTAAAGACCGCGCTCCCCTGAGATAACCCAAACTCTGCCACAAAACCACGGCCCCCGGCGTTCCTGTATTGTGGACGCAACGAGCATGGCGGCAACAGCCCGCATGAAAGTCCGGAGCGACGAGGCGCTGGACCAGATTTTTCGCGCTCACTATGAGCGCATCGCCCGCGCCATTGGCCGGGTCATTCATGACCAGGCCCGCGCGGAGGAGTTGGCGGTAGAAGTATTTCTGAAGTGGTGGAAGAGGCCGGAGGCGCACGGCGATCATGCCGAAGGCTGGCTCTACCGGAGCGCGGTTCGCAAGGCCCTCGACGAATTTCGAAGCCAGTCCAGGCGAGCCCGTTTCGAAGCCCTGTTCCGGCTGGAGCGTGGCTCGCCTCCCACTCCCGAACATCTGTACGCGGCGGCAACAGAGCAACAGCGTGTGCGAACCGTCCTCGGCGCGCTCAAGGCCCGTGACGGCGAGCTCCTGCTGCTCCGCGCAGAGGAACTCAGCTACCAGGAAATCGCCGCCGCTCTTCAATTGAATCCCCATTCTGTCGGAAGCCTCATCAGCCGCGCTCAGACCGCGTTCCGGAAGGAGTATCTGAAACGCTATGGAAACGAATAACGAGATGAATTGGGTGGATGAGCGGTTGTCGGCGCTGGAGCCCGCGTGGAGCGCTAATATGGCGCGGGGAAGTGAGTTGCTCGACGCGGGACTGCGGCGGCGCGCGCCCTTCCGCCTGTGGATTCCCGCCGCGGCGGCAGCGGCCGTTTGTATCGCGGTCGCATTGCCGCAAACCAGGGCAGTAGCCCAGCAGTTGTGGAATCACTTTATCCTGAGCCGGGTTGACGTTGTGCGGGTGGATTTCTCGGATCTGCCCCTGAACAGCGAAATCTCGAACCATGGGATGCCTCAGCGTGTGCGGGACCTGGATGAAGCGGAGCGACTGGCGGGTTACCGGCCGTTCGTGCCAGCTACGGGAATGCCCTCGGAACAACCGTCTTTCACGGTGCTGGGCGCCACCGATTTCACGCAAGTTATCCACGTGGCGGCATTGCGCGCCGCGCTCCAAAAGGCCGGGGTGGACAACGTAACTGTGCCGCCGGAGTGGGAGGGCGTGCAACTGCGCTACAGCATCAGTCCGATGGTGAATGCCGGATACAAAGACGACGTGGGGATTCTGCAGGCGAAGCCCATCGAATTTTCGATCCCCAATGGTTTTCCACTCCAGCGCTTCGCGGAAATCGCTTTCCGCTGCGTGGGATTATCCGAACGCGATGCGGCGGCGATGGCGCAGAAGTTTACGGCCAATCCAGCGTGGTTGCTCGATGTTCCAGCAGATGCGTCAGCGGACGTGGAACAGGTGATTCTTCGCTCCGGCCCCGCGCTGCTGGTGCAGGAATTCAACGATGACGGGCGGCCGCCGAGGGTGACGGTCCTGCGCACGACGAACGACCGAATTTTCGCCGTGGAGACCAACAGCCGCCAGCAGGCGCTCAAAATCGGAGACGAGCTGCCTTAGCCTCTTGTATCGGCTATCGGAATCTGATATAACGGAATCCGAATGAAACCGGATTCCGTCGATTCCTTCCTGCCGCTTTCACCGGCCACCCTGCATATCCTGCTCGCGCTGGCAGGGGAAAAGCTGCATGGATACGCGATCATGCAGGAGATCGCCCGCCAGTCGGAAGGCCGTTACAAGCCGGGGCCGGGCATTCTCTACGACAATCTGCAGCGCCTCACGAAGCAGGGAATTGTGGTGTCTGCCGGTGAAGACCCGGAAGATCCGCGTCGCCGCTATTACCGGCTGACCGGTCTCGGCCGCCGGGTTCTCTCGACGGAAGTAGCGCGTCTGGAAGGCGTGGTGCGCGAAGCCAGGCAGCGCATGCCGGTCAAAGCGCACGGAGGGATCTGAAATGCGGCGACTGTACAGCTTACTGATTCAGCTCCATCCGCGGCATTTCCGGAAAGAATTCGGGCCGGAAATGATGGCGATCTTCGAGCAGGCATCCGGATCGCATTTGGCGCTGATCGCCGACGCCTTCGCTTCGTTGTTCCGCCAGTGGACATACCATCCGCAACCCGTGAAAAGGCCGGCGACGAACCCTTCTCTGTTCATGAGTCTCGAACCGTATCGGATGCGGTCCTCTGTGTTAATTCACGGCGGGTTCGCAACTCTCGCGCTGTTCGCGACCGTGATTTTCCTGATCGATCATCCCGGAAAGATGCCACGCTGGCTGGTTGGAATGGAACGCTCCGCGGAGAGCCTGTTCCCCATATCGAAATCCTCACTCGAAGGGCAGGATCTCAACACAGCGGTACAACTCCCCGAACCGGTTGCGGATCCCTGGAAGAAACTCGCGATCGCCTACTTCAAATTCCTG
>DASYCD010000194.1:0-3679 GCA_036500405.1 Bryobacteraceae bacterium | reverse complement strand
GACGCCGCGGGCATGGTCGGCATGCGCTTCAACACCATCGGCGTGAGCGACGGCATCTCCATGGGCACGGACGGCATGAGCTTCTCGCTCCAGTCCCGGGACCTCATCGCCGATTCCATCGAAACCACCATGGGCGGCCAGTGGTATGACGGCAACATCTCGCTCCCCGGCTGCGACAAAAACATGCCCGGCTGCGTCATGGCCATGGGACGTCTCAATCGCCCCTCCATCATGGTCTACGGCGGCACCATCCGCGCCGGCCACAGCCACGGCGAAACGCTCGATATCGTGAGCGCCTTCCAGAGCTTCGGCGAATGCATTACCGGCAAAATCACCGAAGACCAGCGCGCGGATATCGTGCGCCACGCCTGCCCCGGCCAGGGCGCGTGCGGCGGCATGTACACGGCGAACACCATGGCCTCGGCCATCGAAGCCCTCGGCATGTCGCTCCCCTACAGTTCCTCCACGCCGGCCGATGATCCTCTCAAACTCCAGGAATGCGTGGACGCTGGCCACGCCATGCGCCGCCTCCTGGAACTCGATCTCAAACCACGCGACATCATGACCCGCGCCGCATTCGAAAACGCCATGGTGATCGTCAGCATTCTCGGCGGCTCCACCAACGCAGTTCTCCATCTCATCGCGATGGCGCGCTCCGTCGGCCTGAACCTCACGCTCAAAGATTTCCAGAACGTCAGCGACCACACTCCGCTCCTCGCCGACTTCAAACCTTCCGGCAAGTACGTTATGGAAGACTTGCAGGCAATCGGCGGCATCCCCGCCGTCATCAAAATGCTGATCGAAGCCGGCCGCTTCGATGGAACCTGCATGACCGTCACCGGTAAAACTCACGCCGAAAACGTGAAGGATTTACCGGGTCTCAAAGCAGGCCAGTTAATCGTCCAGCCGTTCTCCGCTCCGATTAAAGCGACAAGCCACATCCAGATCCTCCACGGTACTCTCGCCCCCGAAGGCGCAGTCGCGAAAATCACCGGCAAAGAAGGACTCCGCTTCTCCGGCCCCGCTCACGTTTTCGATTCCGAAGAGGATATGCTCGCCTCACTCGAGCGCGGCGAAATCAAAAAGGGCGAAGTACTCGTCATCCGCTACGAAGGTCCGAAAGGCGGACCCGGCATGCCTGAGATGCTGACCCCCACCTCGGCCATCATGGGCGCCGGTCTCGGCAAGGACGTTGCGCTCATCACCGACGGCCGCTTCTCCGGCGGCTCGCACGGCTTCATCGTCGGCCACATCACACCGGAAGCCCAGGTCGGCGGACCCCTCGCACTCGTGAAGAATGGCGAGACCATCACCATCGACGCCGAGAAAAACGTGCTCGACGTAGACGTCGCGCCCGAAGAAATGAAAGCGCGCCGCGCGGCGTGGAAAATGCCGCCCTACAAGGTCACGCGAGGCACGCTCGCCAAATATATACGCCTCGTGAAAAGCGCCAGCGAAGGCTGCGTCACAGACGAAGAGTAGCCCACGTAAAAGGCCCGCCCCACGTGGGGCGGGCCTTCGGGCGTGCTCACCGGGCTTCGCCCGGCGCAAGCGCTTAACTAACGCCGGTGATCATCATGGTGATCGTCGTGGTCACGACCCCCATCACGGTTCCGCCGATCATGATCCCATTTATGATTATGCTCGAACCGGCCCCGTGGACCATTCCAATATCCCCCGTAATACTGGCCGCCCTCATAGCGCGGCGCTATCCATGCCGCGCCCGCATACGGAGGACGAGTCCAATATCCGTCATGCCAGCGATAATGGCCGCCATCGGCATACCAATAACCGTCGATCCACGAATACCCCGGACCCGGCTGACGCGGGTGAACCCGCAGAACCCGAGGCGCCGGCGGAGGGCCTATCCGAATACCAAATGAAACCTGGCCAAACATCGTTCCCGCCGCGAGCGCGGCAACTGCCAATAGTTTTTTCACGTCTCTCTCCTTAGAACGGCTCACCGCCGCTAACATTCTATCTTTGTGCAAGGCTTATGCCAGATGAAGGAAAGATTCACGCATAAGGTGCGAAACCGCACTCAGCCCCTCAAAAACCATCGCTCAATGTAAACGCGTAAAGCGTGTCGCCGCCCGCGATCAGAATGAACTGCCGTCCATCTATCATCCATGTTTGCGGGCCGTTAGAAGCATTCGAGAGCAGCGCCGTGTGCCACAAGACTTTGCCGTTCGCCGGATCGAGCGCCTCGAAATTCCCGTGCCCATCATTAGCGAAAAGTAAATGTCCGGCGGTCGTGAGCAGCCCCTGCGCCCCCACACCCGTCTGCTTAAACCATTTCATCTCGCCGGTCTTGTAGTCGATTGCGCGAATTCCACTACGACCACCACCACCGCCACCACCGCCTGAAAACCCATACCCTTCCGGCCGCTCATCGGTGTCGGTCAGATAGCTCATCGAATAGCTCTCGGAAGTCCCCACATAAAAGAGACCCGTCTGCGGCGAATAACTCGGCGGCGGCCAGTTCGTCGCCGAACCCGGCCCCACCAGAACGCCATCTACCGATGGTTCCTTCTTGTCATTCGGAATCGGCTGCCCCTTCGCATTGATTCCTTTCGACCAGTTCACGTACTCCACCAGCGGCTTCGTTAGCAGGTGCTCGCCGGTCGCGCGATCGAGCACGAAGAAGTACCCGTTGCGCGTCGCCTGAATCACCATTTTCCGGGGCTTGCCGTTGAAATCGCCATCCACCAGCACCGGCACCTGCGTGCTGTCCCAATCGTGACTGTCATGCGGTGAAGTCTGGAAATACCACTTCATCTTCCCCGTATCCGGATTCAGCGCCACCAGCGAACACGTGAACAGATTGTCGCCCTTGCGGCTCTGCGTCGCTCCTACCGGATTCGGATTTCCCGTTGCCACATAAATCAAATTCAGATCCGGATCGTAAGTCGGCGGCTGCCACGTCATCCCGCCGCCATGCTTACGCGCGTAGTCGTCCGGCCAGCTGTCATACCCCGCATCGCCCGGATTCTGCGGCGTCGTGTACCACTTCCACTGCACATCCCCCGTCTCCGGATCGCGCGATTCCAGCCAGCCCTGCACATCGAGCGAATCGCCGCCCATCCCGATCAGCACATGGTTCCCGACAATAATCGGCTCCGGCGTGCAGAAGTATTGCTGCCGTACGTCCGCAATCTGCTTATGCCACCGCTCCTTGCCCGTCGCGGCGTCGAGCGACACCACATAGCAATCCGGCGTCTCGAAGAACAGCCAGTTCCCGTACATCCCGAGCCCGCGATTCCCAATGTGAATGCCGCCCGTCGTCTTCCATGTGTAATGCCACAGTTCGCGACCCGAACGCGCATCCACCGCCCACGCATGATCCACCGAGCTGAAATACAGAACGCCATTCACCATCAGCGGCGAGCCCTTGATATTCGCCGCCGTCGACGCTCCACCCCAATACAACGGATCGCCGTCCTTATGCTCACCGCCCGTGCGCGCGGGATCCGGCGTCATATTCGCGTGATAGAACCACTGCAGCGTGAGCTTATTGACGTTCAATTGATTGATCTGATCGAGCACGCTGTAGCGCTTGCCCGAATAATCGCCGTGATACGTCGGCCACGAATCGGTCGCGGGCTTCTTCAGCAGCGCCGGATCCAGCATCTGCGCGGACGCCGCGCCAGTCAGCGCCGCAATCACAAGAAAGTGACGG
>DASYCD010000193.1:0-9929 GCA_036500405.1 Bryobacteraceae bacterium | reverse complement strand
GCCTTCGAGTTGCAGTTCCAGTAATTCCAGGCAGACACCATCGCCTGCCACGGCGAAAACTCCACCATCCTGTATCAGGGCTCCCGGGGCCAGATTCCTTATATCGGCCGCCAGGCGCGATCGCCAAAGGTGCAGGGACTGACCACGGAACATTGTGTGCGCTCCAGGCCATGGTTGCAAGCCCCTGATTAAATTATGAATGGTTTTGGCGGGCAGTGTCCAGTCAATGCGACCGTCGTCCTTCTTAAGAATGGGCGCCCAAGTTGCATGCGTACCATCCTGGGGTACTGGACTGATGGTTCCCTTAGCCAGGCCCGCCAGTGTTTCGACGAGGATTTTCGCGCCAGCCTCCGCCAGCCGCGGGGAGATCTCGGGCGCCGTTTCGCAGGGTCCGATTTCGGTTTCCCACTTGAGGAGGATGTCACCGGTATCGAGACCCGCGTCAATGCGCATGGTGGTGACGCCGGTCTTTTGGTATCCGCGCGCCACGGACCACTGGATGGGGGCGGCCCCGCGCAGTTCCGGAAGCAGCGAGGCATGCACGTTGATGATGCCGAGCGGGGCGATATCGATCACGCTTTGGGGGATGATCTGGCCGTAGCCGACGACGACCATTGCTTCCGGCGCGAGCACGCGCAGGTGTTCGACGGAACCCGAGTGGCGGACTCGTTCGGGCTGCCAGACGGGCAAGCCGTGCGCGAGCGCCGCCGCCTTCACGGGCGAAAAAATGAGTTCCTGACGACGGCCTTTGGGCCGATCAGGCTGCGTAACCACTTCGACGACTTCATGGCCAGCCGCCACGAGAGCGTTCAGCGTGGGGACGGCGAAGTCCGGTGTGCCGAGGAAAACGAGTCGCAATGGGCTAATCCCACTCGCCTGCCTGGATAAGCTTTTTGATCTTGCGGCGGATGACTTCCCGCTTGAGCGGGCTCAGGTGCAAAAGAAAGAGAATGCCGTTCAGGTGATCGATTTCGTGCTGCATGGCGCGCGCCATCAGGTCTTCGCCGTCGGCTTCGATGACTTCACCTTTCGTATTGCGGGCGCGAACTTTCACGCGCTTCGCACGGCGGACTTCTTCGCGGAAACCGGGGATGCTAAGGCAGCCTTCTTCGCCGGTCTGCTTCCCTTCCTTAAAGATGATTTCGGGATTGATGAGAACGACCTTGTTCGGCTCGACGCCTTCTTCGCCGCCCGACGTATCGATGACGGTCAGGCGCTTGTGAATATCGATCTGGGGCGCCGCGAGACCGAGGCCGCGCGAGGCGTACATGGTCTCAAACATGTCTTCGACGAGCTGCTCGAGCTCGGGCGTGCCGAATTCCTCTTCGCCTACCAGCGCGGCCGGTTTTTCGAGGTTGGGGTTGTTGATGTATCGGACGACTTTGTGAGTCATTTCAAAATTGCCTCACCTGTTCCATGTAGCCGTCGTAGTTGCGCTTCATTTCGTGGAGCGAATCGCCGCCGAATTTCTCGATCATGGCGCCGGCGAGTACGATGGCGACCATAGCTTCGCCGATGACGCCCGCGGCGGGCACGACGCAGACATCGGAACGTTCGTAGGCGGCTTTGGCCGGTTCGCGGGTCGGAAGATCGACTGATTCGAGGGGACGACGAAGGGTGGAGATGGGTTTCAGGAACCCGCGAACGCGGACTTCCTGACCGTTCGTCATGCCGCCTTCGAGGCCGCCGGCGCGATTGTCGCCGCGGAAGAAGCGGCGGTCGGCTTTGTCGTAATGGATGGTGTCCTGCACTTTCGAACCGAAGCTGGTGGCGCCTTCTTCCGCCCAGCCGACTTCCACGCCTTTGACTGCCTGCATGGAAACGATGGCTTGGGCGAGCCTGCCGTCAAGCCGGGAATCCCAGGTGATGTGGGAGCCGAGGCCAATGGGCACGCCGCGCGCCGCTACTTCAAAGATGCCGCCAATAGTGTCTCCGGTTCGATAAGCTTCGTCGACCAAGGCTTTCATGCGGGTTTCGGATTCGGGATCGACGCAGCCGAGGAGGACTTCTTTCTTCCGGGCGAGGGCGGCGATCTCCTCCCAGGCGACCGGGCGTTCGAGGCGTTCGGAGCCGACGGCGATCACGTGGCTGAGGATTTCGATGCCGAAGGCGCCGAGGAGTTGCTTGGCCAGAGCGCCGACTGCCACGCGGGCCGCAGTTTCCCTGGCGCTAGCACGTTCAAGGATATAGCGGGAATCCTCGAAGTTGTACTTGATGGCGCCTGCGAGGTCGGCGTGACCGGGACGGGGGCGCTCGACAGGTTTGTGGAGCGCTGGATCGCCGGCTTCGACCGGGAGGATTTCGGTCCAGTTTTTCCAATCGGCGTTGGCGATGATGAGAGCGATGGGCGCGCCGATGGTTTTACCGTGACGGACGCCTGAGACGAGATGGGCTGTGTCCGTCTCGATTTTCATGCGGCCGCCACGGCCGAAACCCTGTTGTCTGCGCCAAAGCTCGTGCTGTATTGCGTCGAGTGCGATGGGGATGCCGGCGGGGAGACCGGTGAGGGTCGCCACCAGGCATTCGCCGTGGGACTCGCCCGCCGTTTCGAACCTGAACATGTGCCTGAATCTTCTATCTTGACAGAAATGGGGCGTTTGCGCCACTTTGGGGCCGACGGCGGGGTTCTGGAACTCGGGAGGTGAGTGGGAAACAGGGCAAATTTACAAAACAAACCCAATTTGGGGAGGATGGGGTGAGAGGGCGATTCGAAAAAACGAACCCAATTTGGTGGGTGGTCATGCTGGGTTATTCATAGCATGGTGGGGGAAATGCGAATGGGTGAAGATGGGGCGAAGATGGGCATTAACGGGTTTGGAATCAGTTCAGAAAATTATTGAAGTTTGTGGTGAATGGCGCACGACTCACAACGCAAGCACCGCGAGGCCCGAAATAGCCTCGAAGTGGCGAGCGTTCCCGGTTGCGACACGGTAGCCAAGATCGATCGCCGTGACGCCGATCAAGAGGTCGGCGAGTGGCAGTTTGATTCCCCGCGCGGAGCTTTCTCCATCAATCTGCCCGGCGCGGAGTGCAACGGCCGCTGACACTGGATGGACAGGCAGCGCGGCGATCAGGTCGTGGATGAAACGCTGCCGCCTGTCTTTGCGTTCAGGCGTGTTGGCGCGCGCCGCTCCATGCGCCAGTTCAATCAGCGTGACGACTGATAGTGCGACGTCTTCACCGGGAACGCGAACGGCGATTTCGGTGAGGGCCTGCCGGGCATTTCTGCCCGTACGCTCCGCCGCGATGAGGACACTGGAATCGAGGATCAGTCCCACTCCGGAGGATTCAGCGGCTCGCGATGTGCGGCCACTGCCCCCTGAAGGTCGCGAGCGAAGTCTTCGTCGGTGGTTGCGGAAGACCCTTCCGGCAAAAGCGCGATACACTCCTCGATGGAGCGGCGGGGCGGCGCTGGCGTGCGCAATACGGCCACCGGCGCGGTATTAGACTCGATGACGATCTCGGCTCCGGCACGCACATATGCCAGCAGCCCGGCGAAGTCACGGACCGCCTCCGCCTCGGAGATGTGGATCGTTGACATATTGGTTGTGTCACTTTCATTTTACTGCTTCTTCCCGATGCTAGGGGGAAATCGTGGTCGCGGCGCGCGTGAAAATAGATAGCGCCGGTGACGAAACAAAATCTCAGAAACAAGTGCGGCTCCGACCCAGATATGCTGCGAAAAGGAATCTATGGCCTCGCGAGTGATGGATTGGCTGGATTGTCCGTTGGTGGGAGTGATTCCCGGCAAAGTCAGTGGTGCGCCGTTGCTGAAGAACACCCGACTGCCTGCTGGGGCAATAACATCGAACTACGATTCATTTCGCAATCAGGGATTGCCTCGCGATGCCGCGCTTTCTGCGACCCTGGATTGTTACCGGGAGACTGGCATCGAGAACATCAAGACCATCCTCCGTTATCGCGCTACTCATACCCATCAGCCTGGTCCTGAAAACCCTCATTGATGAGGACGTTTCGCAAAAGGCGTCTTCTGATCTCATCTATCTATCAATCTCACTTGCATTCTTATACCTATCGTGATAGTAATATGAACGTGCGGCACCTTTCCCGCCTATGGCCCAACTGAAATTAGGGAAACTCGAACTTCAAATCATGGAGATCTTCTGGAAGCAGGGGGCGTGCAGCGTCCGGGAAGTCCAGGAGGCGTTTCCATCGCGCGGCCGACCGGCATACACGACTGTGCAGACGACCGTGAACCGGCTGGAGCGTAAGAAGGCGCTTCGTCTCACGAAGAGAATCGGTAAAGCGAATATTTTCGAAGCTGCGATTTCCCGTTACGACGCTCAGCATCGATTGATTGACGAGTTGCTGACATTTTTCGGGGGACGAGCCAAGCCCGTGATGGCCCATCTGATCGATTCCGGCAAGCTGACCCTGGAGGATGTGGAGGAGGCGCGGGAGGATCTGCGAAAACTGACTCTGAAGGACAAGCCGAAATGATCGGTGTTTACCCTTCCGTCTTCGTTCATCTCTGTTTCACTCATTTTTGGCAATCGACCCTGGTTGCCATAGGGCTGGGCCTGCTGACGCTGCTGCTCAGGAGAAATTCGGCGAGGATGCGGTATTGGGTTTGGCTCGCTGCGGTGGTGAAGTTCCTGGTTCCGTTTGGATTTCTGGTGAGTCTCGGTCAGAATTTGCCCGTGCCGGAGTGAGCGGCGAAGGCGCCCAGTGCCGCGCGGCCCGCGATTTCGTTTGTCATGGGCGACTCCAGCCAATCCGTTTTGCCGATGTTTGAGACGGCCTCGGCAACGCCGAAAGTGATAAACACTGACTGGCCCATCGTGCTGTTCGGCGTCTGGGTGTGCGGATTCGTGTTTGTCGCTCATCGCTGGATTCAACGGTGGATGCGGGTTCGAGCCGATGCGCGCGCTGCGACGAAGCTGCCAATCGAGATGGAGATTCCGCTCTTGTCCTCGCCAGCACTGCGCGAGCCGGGCGTCTTCGGGATATTCCGCCAGGTGCTGTTAGTTCCGAAAGGAATGGCAGAGCGATTTAGCAGCGCAGAGTGGGAAGCGATCCTGGCTCACGAGCTGTGCCATGCCCGCTATCACGACAACCTGACCGCCGCGATTTACATGCTTGTTGAGACCATGTTCTGGTTTCATCCGTTGGTTTGGTGGATTGGACAAAGGTTGGTTGCCGAGCGGGAGCTTGCCTGTGACGAAGAGGTTTTGCGCCTGGGTACTGATCCGAAAATCTATGCCGAGGGAATCATCAAGGTTTGCGAGTTGTATCTGGAATCGCCGGTGGAGTGCGTAGCGGGAGTAACGCGATCGAATCTCAGAAATCGGATCCGGGCAATCGTAACAAATCGAGGAGCGGAGGCGATGAGTGGCGCAAAGAGACTGCTGCTTGCCGCCACTGGAATAGCGGCGTTCACTGTTCCTCTTGTGACAGGGATGCTGAGTGAACCTGTTTTGCGAGCACAGTCCCCGCTTTCGACGGCGCCTCGATTCGATGCTGCGTCCGTGAAGGGAAACAAATCGGGAGGAGATTTCTGCCACTCCGTGCCGTTCTCCTGTTTTCTCACTTTTGGGAAGCCCGGGCTTTTCACGGCGACGAATGTCACCCTCCGGGATCTGATAGCGGCCGCGTACAAGCTCACCCCGATTCAAACCAAACTGGTTTCCGGCGGTCCAAAATGGCTTGACTCGGCCCGGTTCGATGTCGAGGCAAGGACGAACGGAAACGCGAGTACGGGGCAAAGAGAGCTCATGCTGCAGGCTTTGCTTTCGGACCGATTCGCGCTGACTCTCCATCGCGCAACACCGCAGGAGCCTGTCTATGCTCTTGAATTGGTCAGTGCGGCAAACGCGGGCCGAAGCGGATTCGCTGAAGAACTGAGCGGATCTCCAGAACTCGACCGCACTGTGGTGAATCGAACGGGGCTTGAAGGGACGTTCGATATAACGCTGGAATACACCGCGGATGGGGCCGCCGCGAATGCGAATGATCCATCGGCGCCGCCAACGATTTTTACGGCTTTGCAGGAGCAGTTAGGGCTGAAACTTCGACCGGACAAAGGCAGGGTTGAGGTTTTGGTCATCGATCATGCAGAAGAGCCTTCCCCGAACTGACTGTCATGGTCGACAAGCCGTCTGGAATTCCTACCGCGACGAGTCACTGGTTGAGTCTGCTTTTGCGATCGTGAAATCGACAAATTGCTTTGCCTGCTCCGACCTTGTGGACTGGGTTCGATCGTAAGCGACCAGTTCAACGGCATAGTCTCCCGGTGGAAGGGTGTCCGGAAGTTTGATCTCGCCCTTGGCGTGAATGGCCCCGGGAACGTTTCCATCGGGTATAGGAAGCCGAATGGGCTTACCCGTGAAAATTTGCTCCGGGCCGCGAAACAGATGAACCTCTACGTCGACGGACGGTTTATTGGTTTGGTGATCGGGCAGGGCTCCGAAGACTGTACAGTCGTACGACAGAACCGCGCCGGGAGCGAAGACGCGCGTCACCGAACTGCCGGCGCCCATGACTCCGGCGCGCGTCAGCGGCTCGTTACGCTTTGGATCGGAATCGGAAAGCTGGACGGTGGAGAGGGTAACTCCGGAGCGGTTGAAGTCAGGGATCTCCACGAAGGTTGTCGCTGAGCCGACTTGTTCGGCATTTGCATCCCACGCCGCAACCCGCAACTGATAGGGGCCGGGGTTTTCGAGTTCGATGTCGAGTCCGTACACGAGGCCCGATGTGATTATTTGATTCATCTCCTCCGACGTCATTGCGGCCGTGAAGGTCTTGTCGCTGGTCGTGACCAGTTTCTCTTCGCCGTTTGTGTTCACTCCGTATGCAGTGGCTACCAGTTCCAGGTCCAGTTGCTCTTTGCCATCCGGAGACGATTTGAACTTCAGGCCGCGCGCGTCGATCGCCAGCATGGCGCGAAGCAGGATGGGACGGTGGCCGGTCTTCGCTTCTTTACCGAGAGCTGAATAGAATGCGCTGAGACGGACCGGAAATCCATTGGCATGAAACGGTGAGAGCATCGCTTTTTGCAAGGCGGTCCTGGCTGAGTCGGGAGCGGCGGCTTCGGGAGCAGCGGTGGGATCGGGCTTCCCGAAAAAACCGTTGCGCGACCGAACGTGCAGGCCGGCGCGCCGTAATTTAACCTCGATTTTGTGGAACTGCGGCAGGCCGCGGACAGCGTCGAAGTCTCCCCTGCGCGGCTGATATCCGAGCAGATAATAGTCGCTCATGTCATCGAGAGCATTGACCAGACCCTTGCCGAGATCGTTGTCATCATGAAAGAAAATGCCGCCTGTTCCCTGCGCCAGCTGTTCAAGACCTGTTTGGGACGCCCGAAAGATTGCTTCGTGCCTATGTGAATCCGCTATCGAGCAATCCCCCATATCCGCCGCACAGGTGAAAATGGCAAGACCGCGCGGATCCATCGTATAAATAACGACTGACGCGCGGTTAGCGAGCTGGACGATTCCGCCCGCAGCCGCGGGAAATCCATCCGAGAACAGCACAATCGCTTTTCGCCCTGGCATCTCACGCAGCCCCTGAACAGCATAGGCGACAGCACTCAACGTATCCACAACAACGGCGGGGGTCCGGATGGCATCGAGACGCTGGGCATTTGCCAACTTAATAGCTGCGCCCGGGTCGCCTCCGATAAGAGGCGCAGGGTCATACGAGCCAGGGGCGGCCGCATACCAGGTGAAGCCCAGCCGTCCCGCCGCAGTCCAATGAATGCGATCGATCTCGGCGTTGAGTTGATTTTTGTCCGTGGTGAACTGCTCCATCGCGCCCATGCCGCCGGAAGTCTTCATGATCGAGACCAGATCGCCGGGCTGCATCAGCCGGTCAACGAAGTCCTTCATAGTGGCGCGAACTCTGGGAATCTCTCTTGCGGAAAGGCCGAGATCATCAGCAACCAGGATGATCGTGCGACGGACCTGATTTTCCTGGAGGGGTGTGGGAGGGATGATGGCGGCTGAGGGCGTCGATTTTGCGCCTGCGGGGAGAAGCGCCGCGGAGCCCGCGGCCGCGCCTTTCACGTATGAAAAGTGCGTGATTTTCTGCTGCACGCCGTCTTCAAAAATCTCGAAGTCTTCCGGCTTCAAATCCTCAATGTGCCGGCCGTTTGAATCTGTGACAACGGCGTCGGTCTGAACAAGGTCGACGGTCACGCGGATAACGGAGTCCTGCGCCACGGCGCGCGGGATCCAGGGAATTACTGCCACATAACAGATCGCCGTTGCAATTGGGAGCCGCATACCAGGTTCCTTTATCCCATTTTTAGGATGCTCGTGCTGGGTTACGGACGTGACTGTCCGTCAAATGGTTACGTTGTCATGATCGTAGGAGGCCGGGTAATTGATCTTTGTCCCGACCTGGTACCGTCCGGAGTCCAAATATTAGACCTTACGGCCCAGGCTGCTGACTAAGGGCTATCATATTAGCTATGGTATTCAAGACGCCCGATGAGGTGAGGCGTGAAATCGCAGGCAGATTCAAGGCGCGGCGACTGAGCGGAGCGATGACGCAGATGGATCTCGCGGTGCGGGCGGGCATGAGCCTGGGATCCCTGAAACGCTTTGAAGCGACGGGGCAGATCGCTCTGGATTCCCTGCTGCGGGTTGCGCTCGCTCTGGGGCGTCTGGAAGATTTTGATCAGATTTGTGCGGAATCATTGGAACTCGAAGGACAAACGCTTGATGAACTACTGAGAGCGCCGCGCAAACGCCAGCGGGGCAGAACGAAATGAAGCACGCTCCCGTCACGCTTTTGACTGTCTGGTACGAGGGATCGGAGCGTCTGAAGGCCGGACGTCTTGCGATTCGAGAGCGGCGGATTCTGTTTGAATACGATCCTCGATTCGTTGCTTCCGGGTCGGACATCTCGCCGTTCGAGCTTCCCTTGAGAACCGGCGTCAGAGAAGCGCGGCGCGATCCATTCGATGGCCTCTTCGGGGTGTTTGCTGACAGCTTACCGGACGGATGGGGCCGCTTGCTGCTGGATCGGGCTGTGGAACGGCATGGCATCCGGCGCGGACAACTGAGCCCGCTGGATCGTCTGGCCTTCGTTGGTGGAAACGGGATGGGCGCGCTGTCTTATGAGCCGGACTACGGCGGCGAGCTCTGGCACAGAGGAGAGGAAACCGAAATCTCGCTGGATCGTATCGCAGAGGAGTCGCGCATCGTGCTGGCGGGTGACACAGAGGAGGTGTTCGATGACCTGCTGCGCCTGAATGGATCTTCGGGCGGCGCTCGTCCGAAAATTGTGGCGCAAGTGAGCGCTAACCGCCAGGCGATCGTTCATGGCGGAGGCTCCTTAGAGCCCGGATACGAGCACTGGATGATCAAGTTTTCGTCCTCACAGGATAGCCGCGCCGCCGGCGCGATCGAGTACGCCTACAGCCTGATGGCGGCAACGGCCGGCGTGGAAATGCCTCCGACGCATCTCTTCCGGACCCGGCGGGGAGCCTATTTCGGCGCGCGACGTTTTGATCGCAAAGGTAACCGCCGTATCCACATGCACAGTCTGGCCGGACTGATTCACGCCGACTACCGGTATCCGGGTCTTGATTACGATACCTATCTGAAAACAGTGATGATCCTGACGCGGAATATGGCCGAAGTTCAGAAGGCGTATGCGCTCGCCTGCTTCAACGTACTGGCGCATAACCGCGACGACCATGCGCGAAATTTTTCGTTTTTGCTCGGAGACGACCGGCGCTGGGCGCTGGCGCCGGCTTACGACCTCACGTTCAGTGATGGACCGAATGGTGAGCAGAGTATGTTGCTGCTGGGCGAGGGGCGCGAGCCGGGAATTGAGGGACTCGCCGAACTGGGTAAGAGGCATGGGATCAGGAAGTCGAAACAGATAGTGGAGCGCGTTCGATCGGCGATCGATCAGTGGATGAAGTTTTCGACGGAGGCTGGGGTGACGAAAAAGATGGC
>DASYCD010000192.1:0-6650 GCA_036500405.1 Bryobacteraceae bacterium | reverse complement strand
AGCGCCCAGCAGATCGCATTCAACGAAGTGGGCCGCCAGGCGATCATGGCTGACCCCGATTGGAACGAGGGCGATTACTACGACACGAAGCCGCCGGGCCGCGGGCTTTCGGTGGCGCGCATGGTGGGCCACATCACCTATATGAGCGACGATTCAATGCGCGAAAAATTCGGGCGCCGTCTGCGCGAGAAGGAGAAGCTCGGCTTCGATTTCGGCGTGGATTTCGAGGTGGAAAGTTACCTGCGCTATCGCGGGTCGCAGTTCGTCACGCGGTTCGACGCGAACTCGTATCTCTACATCACGAAGGCCGAGGATTACTTCGACCTGACCAACGGCACGGGGCGTCTGGTGGATGCTTTCGGTTCGCTCACCACGCGGTTTCTCGTGATCAGCTTTACTTCGGACTGGCTATATCCGAGCTATCAATCGCAGGAGATTGCGCGCGTGCTGCGGCGCGTGAACGGCGACGTGGCCTATTGCGATCTGCGTTCGAACTACGGGCACGATGCGTTTCTGGTGGATATCGCCGAACAGACCGATTTGATACGCGGCTTTCTGGACAGTACGTCGCGCGTGGTGGAGGCAGCCGCGTGACCAGTTCGGCTTCGCTCGAAGCGCGTCCGGATTTTAAGGTCATCGCCGAGATTATTCAGCCGGGAACGCGAGTGCTCGATCTCGGGTGCGGCGAAGGCGAACTGCTGGCGTGGCTGGTGGCGGACAAGAAGGTGATCGCCCGGGGCGTCGAGATCGAAGCGACGAATGTGCGGAAGGCGATCGCGCGCGGCGTGTCAGCGTACCAGGGAGATATCGATGAGGGTCTGGCCGACTACCCGGACAAGGCATTCGACTACGTGATCCTCAGCCAGACCCTGCAGGAGACGCGTTCCCCTTTGCAGGTGTTGACCGAGATGCTGCGGGTAGGACGGAAGGCGATCATCTCGTTTCCGAATTTTGGGCACTGGCGGGTTCGTTCTTCCATGCTGCTCTCCGGGCAGGCCCCGAAGACGGATCTGTTCCCGTACGACTGGTACGATTCGCCGAACATCCATTTTCTTTCGATCAACGATTTCGAAGATCTGTGCCGGAACCATCATTTCCCGATTGAGCGCCGTTATTTTCTTTCGGGAAGAAACCGCGTGGGCTGGCTGCCGAATCTGTGGGCGCAGACAGCCGTTTTTCTGGTGGGCTGACGCGCGGTGCTTTCTACTGGCATCGTATTTCGATCGACCGCTACCATCGTTCGATCAGTAGATGGCACTTTGTAATTGCCCGATTCGTCTTTCTTAACCCGAACCCATGTCCTCCCTGGGGTACAAGTGCATCCCAACAGGAACACCCGCGTTCTTCACCGCAATGTAGTAAACGAGTGAGTCCTCGACACTGTCGATAGAATCGTCTTCCGCCTGCAGCAAAAAGGTGGGTCGGTCTTTCCTGCCAACACCGCTTAGTTGTCGCCGGGCTTGCTGCAACTGTCCACTAC
Source organism: Bryobacteraceae bacterium (assembly GCA_036500405.1). Lineage (GTDB taxonomy): Bacteria > Acidobacteriota > Terriglobia > Bryobacterales > Bryobacteraceae > BOG-234. The sequence goes on along the minus strand of DASYCD010000192.1, from coordinate 5,170 downwards.
GGTGACTTCCAGCGGTATTTGCCGATTCTCCAGGTGAAAGCCTGCGGCTTCCGCAGCTTCGCGTACTCTCTCCCCGAAGCTCTCGTTCGGTTGAGGCTCGATGCGTGACAGTGCGAGCACGAAGTCGTACGATCCTTTGAGGTCGGTCTCGTCGGAAATGGGGCCCCGGAGCATCTGTGACAAATAGTTGGCAACGCCGCTCATCGGGACGGCGGTAAACACCACATCGTGCCGATCATCCATGCGGATGGAATACTTCTCTTCACCTGTCGCAGGCTTTACATTCGACATCGTCTTCGGAGGACGTAATACGAAGCCGGGTATATCGCGTGTTTCCTTATGAGATTCGAGCTTGAAGCGGTCCGCCAGCAATGCCATGATCGCCGGGTCTCTCTCGTTTTGGGCGAGAACGTGATCTGATTTGGCTTTGATGTCGTAGCGGTCGGTGCGCATCCAGGGGGGACCGCCGACTACGCGAAAGAGCTGGAATCCGTTCAGAGAATCAAGCACGTCGCCCAGTGTTGCCGCTTTCATGACAAGGCGCTCGCCCTGGAAATAGAACTTTCCGTCACGGGCCGTCGAACCAGGCGCCGAGGGGCGAATAGAGGCGACGTCAAAATGCGGCTGAGCGAATGCGGGCGCAACGGCAAGAGCAACGACAAGAAGCAGAAAAAGACAATGTTTCATGGCAGATGATTCTCTGAGATAGTTTGACGCACCCGTGACGTTAATATCGAATTGATGTTCAGCGTGCGAGCTTCGGTGTCGCAGACTTGCGGGTGGATATTCCTGTTATTGACACCCGGTGGCGCTTTTGCGCAGGCGGCGGATCAGGAACCAGCGGCAGTCATTGAAGTCGGGGGCGTGGCCAGCAGACAAATCGGAGGCGGGTCGAGTTTCGGCGGAGAACTGGCGGTTGAATTCACGCCGATTGAGCGATGGCTGGAGATCGAAGCAGGGACGGCAGGGCTTTTCACTCGCCACTCCAGTGAGTGGGATACCGGAGCTCTTTTCAAAAAGCCGTGGACGCTTTCGCGAACGGTGGAGTTTATGGCGGGGGTTGGTCCGGAGTGGGTTCACACCCGGGAGCGCGGCGTCTCGTCCAACGCTCTCGCGGGCGCCTTCGCCCTGGACTTCATGTTCTGGCCCAGAGGGCATAACAAAATGGGCTGGTTCGCGGAGCCCGAGTATGAGTATACGTTTGGCCACGATCATGAACGCGCCATCGGCGTGAGCTTCGGGGTACTGTTCGGGGTTGGCCGATCGCGATCAGTTCGGTGATGGCTCCTGGACGTGCTCGACAGTGAAGACGTGCAGGGGCGCGTGGCCGGTCACGAGACGCAGACCGAGTTCCGATTGCAGGTCAGAGGAGAGATCGGGGAAGTTCTGCCGTTCACCAGAGGCATCGACGCGCACGCGCTCCGTTTCGAGGCGCATGACATAACGTTTGGTGAGGCCGGTGTGATCGATAACTGGACGATCCGCAAACGCGGGTCCGCCGAATCGGCCGTTGGTCTGATTCAGAAAGTCTTCGACTGAGGTGAACGTGCGGCCGAAGATCCCGTTCGGGGGCTCGGAAAACTTTGGAGGCTCTTCACCATCTTTCAGTTCCGGGAATTTGGCGCCGTGCGGCCCGACTTCGAGGAAGTAAACAGGCAGTTCGCGTGTGGCGTCGCCAAGGCGCAGTTTGAAACGATCGGCGAGTACCCCGCGAAGCAGCGGAAGATAATTTTTCTCGTGCATGGGAACATTGGCTGCCGCTTCAATACTGTACAGGCGCGACGAGAACCAGCCTGGCTCGTTGATGAGTTGGGTCTCGCGGATTCCGTAGAATCGCAAAATGAAACCGTGCATCGAGCCGACGATGTGGACGTATCGGGCATCGCTGGTTTCGTGCCAGTGCTGGCCCTGGTTTGCGGGGTCGATCAGCTTGACGGTGACTGCTTCGAACTCGGGCGTGGGACCAGTGACGACTGTTACCGGCGCCTGCGGCGCTGCGACCAGACGGAACGCGGTCATCGAAGAGACGAGCACCATGGCAGCAGCGATTGTGACTGCGACGGAGCGGGAGCTTACCCTGCCGCGTGGACGATGGGCGTCGACGAGAGAATGGATGCGCGCGGTCAGATCGGCGCGCGCCGCCATGGCAAGCACCGGAGACACCGGCGCGGACGACATACGGCGGGCCAGAGCGACTAACTGATCGGCGTAGGCCATGGTGTCGGAACGCGAGATCACAGCGTCATCGCACGATTTTTCCGCTTCGAGTACAAGGCGGCGCCAGGCGATCCAGACGAGGGGATGGAACCAATAAACAGAGCAAAGGGCACGCGAGGCGACGTGCCAGATCCGGTCGCGGCGGCTGACGTGTTCAAGCTCGTGCAGGATGGCGCGGTTGAGATCTTCGGCGGTCCAATGCTGAGCATCCGGCGGGAAAAGGATCATGGGGCGCAGGATGCCGCAGACAACCGGACCCGGCAGCGCTTCGTGAATACCGGCCGCGATAGAGCCTGCGGCTAACTGACCTTCGCGCCAGGGAAGAGCGTCGCGGCGCAGAATGTTCGATTGGCGAATCGCCATGAGAAGCGGTGCGAAGGTGAGGAGGAATCCGACGAACCAGGCGGCGAAGAGCACGGTCGGAAGCGAGGGAAGAGAGGATGCCGGGGCGGCGAGCAGAGTCGTATTGGGTATGGCGGATGTTCGTGCGTCGAAGTTGTCGACAGCGGTGGCGGGGGACAGCGCAAGCGCGGCGGGGGCCGACGATTTTACCGGAATTTCGACACGCGGCATGCGGATGAGCGAAGCGGGGAGAAGCAGCAGGACGCCGAAAGTCGCGGCGAGGATGGTGTGGCGCAGGGCCGCGCGGCTGCCGCGGGCAATCCGGACTGCGAGCAATCCGAGCGCGAGCGCGACGGTAACCTTTGCGAGGAGAATTGCGAGGGTCATGAGGTCTTCTTCCTTTCCTGGCGCGCGCGGGCGATATCGCGCGAGAGCGCGTCCAGCTCATCGCCGGTGAGTTTTTCCTCGGCGACAAGAGCAGTCATCATCTGGCGGATCGATCCGCCGAAAAAGGTTTCTACATATTGCTGGAGCGCGGAGCGGCGCGCAGTGGCGGGCGATGCGGTCGCCGAGTAGAGATACCTCACGCCATCCTGCTGGTGCTTCAGGATGCCCTTCTTTTCGAGGCGGCCCAGCATTACCCGTACAGACGAATCGCTGGGGGCGTCCGCCAGCCGCGCGCGGATTTCTTCGGCGGACGCGCGATTGCCGAGCGCGAAGACGGCGTTCATAATTTCCCGCTCGCGGCGGGTCAGGGTTTCCGGGACAGGCTTAGAGTGCGACACTTGTCACAGAGTACTGCGACATGCGTCGCATGTCAAGCGTTGTCGTAATATGACGGGATGGCGGAAAGTGCCAGGCGCGAGCGGCGTGAGGTTCTGGTCTATTTCGGGCTGGCTTATGGCATCAGCGCGATGCTCTGGCTGCCGGTGATCACAGGCCTGCGCCGGTCGCCTCTCTGGTTTTCGGTTGGAACCTTCGGGCCGACAATCGCCGCGCTGATTTCGCAGAGAATTTTCGCCGGTAATTGGAGAGCGGCGCGTCTGTGGTCCACCTGGCGGGGTTTGCTCGCCGGAACCGCGATGGGCGTGGGTTCGATTCTGGTTGCGGCGCTGATTGCGGCGTTTTTCATGACGAAATCGGGTATCGACCGCTGGGAGTGGACAGCGCTTGTGCAGATCGCCACCGTGTTTCCCCGGAATTTACTGGGTGGACCGCTGGGAGAGGAAGCGGGATGGCGAGGCTATGCGCTGCCCAGGCTGCAGCGACAATTCCATCCGGTGGCAGCGGCGCTGATTTTGGGGTTTCTGTGGGCCAACTGGCATCTTCCGCTGATCGCTGCGCATGTTTATAACGTGACGTGGTGGCAATTTGTGCTGATCACGATCGCGGCGGCCGTTTTCCTCTCGGCCGGATTCAACCTCTCGGGAGGCAGCATAGTCTGCGCGGTGCTGATACACGGGTTTTACAACGTGGGGACGGGGATCATCCTGAACGACATGATCGGGAAGGCGACGCTCTACAGCAACCCGGTTCAGCACAATGTTCTGTGGATTGCGTACTGCGGCGTGGCGGCGATCGTTTGCGTGGCGACCAGGGGGCGGCTGTTTTATCGGGAATCGTTTTCGCTATAGCCGCGAACCCGGCTAATTTTCGCCTGGTTGTTCCACGTGGTCAACGACCATCACATCATCCGGGCCTTTGGATGATTCCAGCTTCAGTCCGAGTTGCTCCTGGAGTGCACTAAAGATCGAAGGGCGGGAGAAGTCAGCGGCCGATGAAGCTGACCCACCGATTGCGATCGCATCGTCAGCGGCAAACTCGAGGTCAATATCGAATTCCCCTGTCAGACCGGTTTTATCAACGACCGGCCGCCCCAGTAAACCTGCAAGATTGCTCGCCAGGCCGGGCATGGATGACCCTACGATCTGCAGAGAATTCTTCCTGACCCAACTGGCGCCACAGATGCGAGGAAGCGCGTTACCCGGCTGAGGCGGTGGAGGATTCTTTGGATCGAACGCGGAACAACTTCCTTCTTTGGCAGGTAAGAGCTTCGACCCACCTTTCGACGCGACCAGTTCATAGAGCGGAAGGTCCCTTGTCTCGTGGTGCAGCACCAGCCTGAAGCGGTCCGCGAGCAGCGATTGCAGCAAAGGCTGCATGTCCCGATAAGTAGCCTTCTCCATACCGTCCGCTTTGGCTGTGATGTCAAAAACAGCAGACTTCGTCCAGGAAGGCGCTCCGACGATCTCATACTCCTGGACGTCATACGCCAGCCTGATCAGATGGTCGACGGTGATGCTACTGGCGGTGAAGCGGCCCAACATAATAGGGCCGACAATCAGGTTTGCCTGCCCACTGGTGTCGGGCCTGATTGAGATCGCATCGAATTTGGGGGCGGGAGTCTGCGCATGCGCCGCGCCGACCGCAATGGCGAACGCGCTTGTCAGGAGGTTTCGGCGCATGGGCAGCAAACGTCTACTGCGCGGCGCTGAGCTTCCAGACGTTGTCTTTGCGTTCGAAAGTCGCGGAGGCGCTTTCCTTCGTCGCCGCATTGCAGGTGGATTTCGCCTCGGGGTCGGTTTCCTGCGAGTGCACGGCGAAGGGTGAG
>DASYCD010000191.1:0-15543 GCA_036500405.1 Bryobacteraceae bacterium | reverse complement strand
CCGAGTTTCAGGCTTTCCTGAACGCTGAGTCCCGCGGGCGTTTCTTCCTCGCCCACATCCGCAACCGCTGTCGCTACGAACGCATGGCTAAGCTTCGCGCTGCCTGATCCGTCAAGACGGTACCGACCGGACGCTTACGCTGTTTCAGACACGCATTCACTTCGTCTTCGTTGTCAAAATTGGCGTTTTCGAGGGTCAGTGGTTTCGTCGTGGGCATTGACAGCCCCTGATTGAGTTTGCCCCGTCCCGATCAGACGCTGCCAGCGGTATCCCAGGCATTCACCAGTTCCGCGCCCTCATTATCCGATGCTCTTCATACAATTCCGTCAACCGTTGCAGCATCTCCGGCCGGATAGCAAAATTGTGTTCCGGCAGGTTCCGATTACGGCGTTCGATACGGCCTCGCAACGCATCCGGGCCGACCTGGCCTACAACGTCTCCGGAACGCCGTGAGCGACCCGATCCGCACCGAAACTGTTAGAGGTCGCCGAGGATCTGCAGGCCGACTTGGGGTTGCTTACCTGATCAAATTCCAGAGATCGTCCGTCTCGGTTGCTAAAACGGGAACTCCTCAACCACAGCTTCTACTGCGATCTCATGATCGAAGTTACCTTCCGATGTCACAATGCGGAGAACACTCCGGCCCGCTACGCTATACGAGTCTTTTATCTCCTCGCCCCGGAACGATGATGCCAGTGTAGACGTAGCGGAGAATTTAACCTGTCCCCAGGCACCGGGGGCAAGGCGGCGAATAGGCGGGGGCAGGAAAATGCGTTTGCCGAATTCAGGGAGGTCCGACTCAGTCGAAGCGCATTCTCTGCCGTCTTGCTGTATCGTCCACCGTTTCGAGCAGTAAAAATATAGCGCATCTACCTCCGGGGAACTGCGTTTCGAATCATTGATTAAATCGATTGTGAACAGAACCTCCCCTTTAACCAGATAATTCGTCTTCTTGATGTCGCCCCCGACGGTTCTGGCGGAGACCTTAATCCGGCTGTTACGAACATTCTCGACCTCCGCCTTGGCCCACTCTAGCTCTTGCTTCAGTCGCTCTCGTAGCGTATTGATCGACTCACCGTACACCACGTGTCGCCGGTGTTTTAAGTCAAATGGAATGTCATCGGCGTCGGAAGTGAGGAGGATCGTGAGTTTACCCTTTGCATGCGCATACCCAACCTCATAAAAGACATTGGGGTTCTTCCCTGTCATGTCCGCAACTACCACGTCAGCGACTTCGATCTGCCGATAGATGCGATCGAGGATGCCCTCTCTGTATATTTGCTCGTCCACTCTTTCGGCCAGTATGCCTAGATCTCTGGCGGTCTCCTTGATCCCGAGACGATACCGATCGTCGAAAATCTTGTCGAATGGCATTAAAACGAACGCGAACAGGCTGTTCTGGGTCACTTGCCGTCATCTTCGCACGTCCCTCACTCCAGTTGAGGAGCGACGACGGAAGTCAAACGATGCACATCAATCACGTGCATTCGCTTCGTGACCTAACTCCTTATAGGCGCGCTCAATTCGACCGACTCAATTTGACAAGTCGTCGGCTTCTCGTACAGGGCCCGCATCGGTCGATCACGCGCTACTCGGAGAAATGCATGCCGCGGGATAAGTACCAATACGAGTGTGTCAGCCGAGGTGTGGCGCTCACTACCGTTGTTGAGGATTATCCTATCTACGAGCATTCGTCGTCTCCCCCGGACAAGCTGAAATCCATTTGAGAATTGTCGCTGCACGCGGTCAGGTCAATGACCTCAACGCCGACGTTCTCACGGCATATTTTATGCAACAATGAGTGTCCGCTTCAGCCGCGAGCGGATTCCAAGTTCAACGTCTATTGGCTGTATATCGAGCCTGATCATCTACTATTAACGTCCGCGGAGGCTCCCATAGAGCTTTCTTAAAAAGCTCCAGCGAGAGTTGGATCGCGACGTCGGCGGCCTTGCCAATCAATTGCTCCGGCTCGTACGTGCCCCCTACAGAGACAATTTCGTCTTTAAACCAAAACGAGGCCGGAAGTTGGCGACCCGGCTGCATATACACTAATTCGCGACCGGCCATGTTATTTAACTCAATGTTAATCACGGCCCTTGGTGTAAGGATCTGTCGGTACGCGAGGCGGGCCGCGAATTCGATCACGTCAGTGAGCATGCAGATCGTCGAGGTTATTGCCAGATAACGTCGATTTTCACTTGGGGCAAAGAATTGAGGGTGAAAGAGGTTTAACCGCCTCATATGGTCCTCGCGTAACGCCAAATGATGAATAAATTGCCCACTTTGGTAAAAGCGCCAGTATTCGATGAAAACAGACGTATTCGCAGCTTCCGCAATCCAGTCGGCTCCTTCCTCAGAAGTTCGACCGTTAATAATTGGATACCGCCAGCCTTCGGTGGAGATAGCTGAGTGGTTGATTAGAGATAGACAATCATCTTTGCTTCGAATCTGCGCCGAGTGAAAGACGCTCGGGCGCAGATGGACGCGCCAGTACCCTGCGCCGTGTATCAGTTGTAAAATGTCCGTTACGTCTTCCATTGGCTAAAGATCACCCAATTGCTCTGCAAAAGCTTTGGCGTCGCTGTCCTCCAGCGCGATAATCCGCGCACCGACCCGTTCGATCTGGGAGTAGAGGGCTCTGATTTTCTTCTCAACTGCCAATTCCAAGATTTCTCTTAAATCCACTTGGCTTGGGAGTTCTGCGGTCTCGATTTTTCGCCGAGGACGAGTATATATCGCTCCAGTCCTTAGGCGATCTGCTCCATCGCGCTTGCAAATGACTGGCGAGTCGAAAAATTCCCTGATCTCCAAAACAACGAAGAGCTTGCTATTGCTTTCCCCTTTTTGTACGATGAGCTCAATAAAGGGATCCGCATAGTTGTTAACTTCCATCGACACGTCATCCTGTCTGAACGAATCGTAATCATCCGAAGCCATCCCGACGGCGACGTACGAGTCATCTGGTTGCCGCTCTACTCCGAACACGATAAACCCTCCATCCCGCAGGTTTGCCATCGCCATTGAGCTCTTCACAACTTTGCTCTTGGTGCTGGCGTCCGACCAGTTCATCGTGCGTTTAAATTCCACGTTCCGTTCTTCGCGACCGTTACTAACTAGCGAATTTACCAAATCTGCCATGGCATGATTATTGTAATTGAGCGGTTATCGCCGGACGAGTACTGCAGTTCATCGGCCCCCAGTAGTGGAGCTCCCGCCCGCATTCACATCTTTTTCGCAAAAAGCGATGCAGATTCTAAACCACTTACAGGAACACCACACGGCAAAGCCTTGACCCGGATGCTATACCTCCATCAGGAGCCGAACACCGGAAAAGGAAACCATGTCATCCACCAACCCCACCCGCATCTCCCCCCAACGCCTCGCCGCCAACCGCCAAAACGCCACCAAATCCACCGGCCCTAAATCCGACGAAGGCAAAGCCATCTCCGCCCAAAACGCCCGCCGCCACGGAGCCACCGCCCAAATCACCGTCATGACCGACGAAGACCGCCTCGCTCACGACAAATTCACCCACGCCATGGTCGCCGAACTCGCCCCCGTCGGCGAAATGGAAACCTTCCACGCCACCTCCGCCGCCGAACAAGCCTGGCGTCTCCACAACGCCCGCGCCCAATGCACCAACATCGTAGCCATCGGCCACTTCGACGGTACCGGCGACCGCTACGACGCCGATCACCCCCAAATCCACACCGCCATCACCGCGGCCACCGTCATGCGCGACCGCGCCAAAACCCTCGAGCTCCTCTCCTTATATGAGCAGCGCATCCACCGCATCTTCCGCAGCCATTACGACCAGCTCCAGAAGCTCCAGGCCGCCCGCAAATCCAAACTCGAATCCGACCTCAACGAAGCCCGCCTCCTGAGCCAACTCGCGGAACAAAAGCACTTACCGTATGAGCCAGCCGCCGATGGGTTCGTTTTTGCGAATGACGAAATCGCCCGCTTCACAGACCGCCGCCACCGCCTCCGCGAAGCCGTCCACGCCGAATTCATCGGCCAGACCCGCCCCAACCCGCGCGATTTTCCCCTTGCCGCCTGACCGGCTAACGAAACGTGTAATAAAGGAACCTCCACCCGGTCTACTCTGGTGAATGCAATTGGCGACAGGAGAAAATCCCGTGTTCCAGGCCCCGCAACAATCGCCGGCCCAACCCGCCATGCGCGTGCCAGGCGCCTGGGAATCGTTGACGCTCGAAAGCGCTTTCGAGCAGTTCCACTCTCTGGTTTTCCGCGTCGCGTACCGCATGACCGGCAACGCGTCCGATGCCGAAGACGTTCTCCAGACCGTCTTCCTCCGCCTCGCGTCGCGTGACGCCCAGTCGGCCGGCATCGAAAACGCGGAAAGCTATCTCCGGCGCGCGGCCGTTCATGCGTCTCTGAATATGCTCGAGCTCCGCTCCCGCAAAGACGTCCCGCTCGATGGACTTCCCGAACCCGCGGGCCGCGACAACCAGGCCGACCTCCGTCAGGTTCTCCGGCTCGCCATCGGACGGCTCGACCGCCGCTCCGCCGAAATGTTCGCCCTCCGCTTCATCGAAGGGCATTCCAATCCGGAGATCGCCGAGATCTACGGCGTCACAACCCTCGTCGTCGCGGTGACCCTCCACCGCGCCCGCCGGCAATTACAGAAGGAAATTCGCGAAATGGGAGGCGTCAGGTGAAAAACATCAACCAGGTTTTATCGGAAATTCGCGCGCAGGAACCCACGGCCGCCGAGATCGATCAGGCCGCCGCGCGGGTCCGCCAGCGTCTGTTCCAGCGCGCCCAGCCGAGCGACGCCGCCAACGGCGCCATTCGGGATTGCGCCGGTTTCGCCGCCATCATGCCCGCGTCGCTCGCAGGCTCTCTCGATTCCGCGCGTCAGCTTCTCCTCGACGCCCACATCCGCGAATGCCCCAACTGCCGCCGCGCCATGGACTCGCTTCGCCACGGCGCCTCGCGCGTCGTCGTCATGCCCATGCCCGGCTCTGGTAGTAAAAATAACCGCGCGATCAACTATCCCGTCTGGGCTGCCGCGGCCGCTCTCGTTCTCGCCGCCGGAACCGGCGCCTGGTGGGCCGCTTACGAATTCCCCGCGCTTCAGGGTGGACCCCGCGCCACCGTCGAACAGATTCAGGGCGTTCTCTATCGCGTCAATAACGGTTCGCTCGTCCCCCTCGCCGCTGGAGCTGAGCTCGGCGAAAATGATGCCGTCCGCACCGCCAAAAATTCCACCGCCATCCTCCGCCTCAATGACGGTTCGAAAGTTGAAGTGAACCAAAGAGCCCAGATTTACGTAACCCGCGGTTGGACCGGTTCCATCGTCCATCTCGCCATGGGTAACGTCATCGTCGCCGCCGCCAAACAACGCCGTGGATCCCTCCAGGTCGTCACCGCCGATTGCAACGTCTCGGTGAAGGGAACTGTCTTCTCCGTCGATGCCGGTACTCGCGGCTCCCGCGTGGCCGTCGCCGAGGGAACCGTCTGGGTCGATCACGGCAAGAAGCATGACGTTCTCCATCGCGGCGATCAGACCAGCACCGCGGCCGATATGGCGCCCGCGCCGCTTGCCGATCAATTCTCCTGGAGCCCGAATTCGGATCGCTACATGGCGCTCCTCGGCGATCTCGCATCCGTCAGCCGCGATATCAGCGCCATTCCCGCGCCCGATCTGCGCTACCAGTCGAACCTGCTCTCTTATCTGCCCGCGAATACGGTGGCCGTCGCCGCCATTCCCAACATCGGCAGCACGCTCAGCGAAGGCATCACCATCTTCCACAACAAGCTCGCCGAAAAGGGCGCGCTCTCCGATTGGTGGAACAGCCTCAACCCTGTGCAGCGCCAGCATCTCGAACAGACCATCCAGCAGATCACCACGGCATCGCAGTATCTCGGCAATGAAATCGTCATCTATGCCACGGGATACAAAACCACGCCCGTCGTCATCGCCGAAGAAACACGCCCCGGTCTCGATACCTACCTGAAGGGCCAGCTTCCCGCCGATATCGTTTCGCACATGCGTTTCGATAACAACCTGTTCGTCGTGTCGGATCAGCCGGTCGCCACTGCCGGCGGTTTCACCAGCACGGCGCTCTACCAGAAGATGGCCCCCGAATACCAGCAGGGCGCGGGCTGGGTCTTCGCGGCGGATGCGACCGCCATCGCCCCCGAAATGCCGGCTAATACCGGTCTGCAGGATGTTCACTACCTCATCGCCACCAGCCGTTCTGCCGGAAATCAGCCGAGCGACAACCGCGCCTCCGTCATCTTCTCGAAGGACCGCACAGGTGTTGCCTCCTGGCTCGCCACCCCCGGTCCCATGGGCTCGCTGAGCTTCGTCTCGCCCGATGCGGGTCTCGCAATCTCCGCCTTGCTGAAAAATCCGAAGTCGATTGTCGACGACTTGCTGAACCAGATGTTAGTGCGTGCCGATAACAGCCTCAACGTCTCCGATATCGCGAGCGCGTTCGGCGGCGAAGTCACCCTCGCGCTCGATGGCCCGCTGCTCCCCGTGCCGTCGTGGAAGGTTATCGCGGAAGTATACGATCCGTCGCGGATCCAGTCTGCCTTCACCCGCGCCGCCGAGCAGTACAACGCCCAGACGGACAGAGTTGGACGAACCGGCGATCTTCGTCTCACGCAGACGGATGCCGATGGCACGACTTACTACACGCTGAAATTCGATAAGCTTCCCTGGGAAGCCGACTGGACTTATGTCGATGGCTACTGGGTTGTCGCCGCGACTCACGAGCTTGTCGTCCGCTCTATTCAGAACCGTCAGGTCGGGAATACGCTGCCGCGCTCGGAGAACTTCCTGTCGCAGCTTTCGCGCGATCGCAATCCGGATTTCTCCGCGATCATCTATCACAACCTCGGTCAGTCGCTGGCTCCGGTACTCGGTCTGCTCAATGGCATGAATCTCTCGCCCAGTCAGCAGAAAACGATCGACACGCTGAAGAGCGGCGACAAAGCCGGCCTCTTCTCGTTCTGGGCCGCGCCGGACCGCATTGACGTCGCCACGCGCGGCACGATCTTCGGAATGGATATTACTTCTCTGATCGCCATGCAGACCGGCGGTTTCCGAGGTATGCTCCAGCAGGGGGTTGCTGTACCCAAATGACAGCCCCGCACATCGAGCTCGAGGATCTCCGCGTCACGCTCGGCAAGCGCGAGATCCTGCGCGGCCTCAATCTCCAGCTGCGCGGCCGAACGGTTGGTTTGCTCGGACCGAACGGAGCAGGGAAGAGCACGCTCATCAGCACCCTGCTCGGTTTCTGGCAGCCGTCCGCCGGAACCGCGCGCGTTATGGGGTTCGATGTGCGCACGCAGGCTCGCGAGATCCGCGCCCTCATCGGCTATATGCCGGAGAACGATTGCTTCATCGCCAACATGTCAGCGATTTCCTTCGTGCGACTCGGCGCAGAGCTCTCCGGACTGCCGCCCGAACAGGCGCTCGAGCGCGCCCATGAAGCCCTCTTCTATGTCGGACTCGGCGAAGCCCGCTATCGCAAGCTCGGCGCCTATTCGCTCGGTATGAAACAGATGGCGAAGCTCGCGAGCGCCATCGTCCACGGCCCGAAAGTCCTGATCCTCGATGAGCCCACCAACGGACTCGACCCGCAGGCCCGCACCCGCATGATCAAGCTCATTCAGGAAATGCGTGAGCTGGGCACTATGCACATCGTGATCTGTTCGCATCTCCTGCGCGATATCGAAGAGACCTGCGAAGAAGCCGTCATCCTGAAGGCCGGCCAGATCGTGCATTATTCAAATCTCGAAGAAGAGCGCGCCTCGAATCGCCGCTTCGTCGAAATGGAAACCGAAGGCGACGACGGCACCTTCGCGGACGCCATCGGCAAGCTCGGCTGCGTCTGCTCCGTGACGGCGGGCAAGATCCGGACGGTGCTGCCGGAAGGAATCGAGATCCGCGATATCTATCGCCTCGCCGCCGACCGCGACATACAGCTTCGCCGCCTGAATTACAAACGCGACAGCCTGGAGGACATTTTCCTGAAAGCGATGGATGCGAAGGAGGCCGTCAGTGGCCGTCTATAAACGAACCTACAAAGGATACGCCGGGCCGCTGACGCACCCCGCCACGCGCTTCCTCGTCCTCCAGCGCTACGCGTTCCGTTCGGTATTCAAATCGCGCCTCCTGCTGACGAGTTATATCGGGTGCTTCATTCCGTGCATTCTGGTCATCTGTGTTCTCTATCTGAACCAGAACGCCAGTGTTCTGGGACTCATTCAGCAGAAGACCGGCTTTATCAAGGTGAACGGGAATTTCTTCCTGAACTTCCTCGCCGTGCAGTCGGTGCTCGCCGGTGTGCTGACGGCCTTCATCGCGCCGTCCCTCATCTCACCGGATCTGACCAACGGCGCCCTCGGCATGTACATGAGCCGTCCTTTTTCGCGCACCGAGTATCTGTTGGGCAAAGGCGCGGTGATCGCCTTCCTCACCGGCGCGATCACGATGCTGCCCGCCATGCTGATGTTCTTTGTTGAAAGCTCGCTGATGGGCTGGAATTGGATGCTGAACAATTTCTATCTGGCGAATGCGACATTCTTCTCCTGCGCGATCCTGATTCTTGTGCTGACGCTGCTCGGGCTCGCGATGTCCGCGATGGTCCGCTGGCGGATCGTGGCGGGGGCATTGATCCTCGCGGTGTTCGCGATTGGTAAGGGCTTCGGGGCCATGATCGACAGCGTGATGCGGACGCACGGCGGAGACTACATCGACATCCAGATCCTGCTGACCAAAGTTTCGACGAGTCTGTTTCAGGTGCCGGCCCCGATTGTAGATGAAATCCCCGTTGTCGGCGCGTGGATCGCATTGCTCGCGATCTGCGGTTTCCTGCTCTGGATTCTGAACCGCAAGCTGCGCGTTTGCGAGGTCGCCCGATGAGCAACGACATCGTTTTCGAGAACGTCAGCAAGTTCTACGGCGAAATCCTCGGCGTAAACCGGGTTAATCTCTCGATCCCGCCGGGCGTCACCAGTCTCGTCGGCCCGAACGGGTCAGGGAAGACGACCCTGATGAACATGATCGCCGGCCTGCTGCGCCCCTCCCGCGGGCGCGTCGTCGTTTGCGGCGTGGAACCGGACGAAGCCGAGCGCTTCTTCCGCATGATCGGCTATTCCACGCAATACGATTCGTTTCCGCGCGGCCTGACTGGGTTCGAATTTGTCGAATCCTATCTCCGCCTCTACGGCTTCAGCGCCAAAGATACGAAGCGCCTGGCATGGGAAGCCATCGACCGCGTCGGTCTCCGCGAAGCCAGCGCCCGCACCACCGCCGGATACAGCAAAGGGATGCGGCAGCGCATCCGCCTCGCCCAGGCGATCGCCCATCGGCCTCGCGTCCTGATCCTCGACGAGCCGCTCAACGGCCTCGACCCCCTCGCCCGCGCCGAAACCATCGCGTTGTTCCAGGCGCTCGCCTCCGAAGGTTCGCACGTCCTGATCTCGACCCACATCCTGCACGAAGTGGATCTGATCTCCGATCACGTGATCATGATGAATCAGGGCTACGTGGTCGCCGAGGGCCGAATCCGCGGCATGCGCGACGAAATCGCCGAGCATCCGATGCAGGTGCTCATCCGCTGCGACAAACCGGAGTACCTGGCGTCGCGGCTGTTCCACGAAAACCAGGTCGTCGAAGTCCGCCTGCATGCCGATCGCGCCGGCCTGCTGGTCCGTACGAAGAACGCCGACGGGTTCTACAAGCTGCTGAACCACATCGCGCTCAACGGCGTCCAGATCGAATCCGTCTCGCCGGCCGATGACGACGCGCAGTCGGTCTACGAATACCTGATCGGGTCGGAGGAGAGCACGAAATGACACTCTGGCGCCGGCAGATTTTCGCGATCCTTCGGATCGACCTCCGCAAAACGTTCTTCTCGCGACGCGGCATCTGGATCTGGCTGTTGGCCTTCTGCCCGGAGATCCCGATGGTCGCCCACTGGCTGTTCAACGGCGGTAGTCATAACGGCGACACGCTGGGCAATGACGTCCAGATCCTCGCCGGCATTTTCCAGTTCTTCTACCTGCGGGTGGCGATCTTCTTCGGCTGCGTGGGCATCTTCTCGAACCTGTTCCGCGGCGAGATGATGGACAAGAGCCTCCATTACTATCTGCTGGCGCCGGTTCGCCGCGAGGTGCTGGTGGCGGGCAAATTCATCTCGGGGCTGACCGCCGCGATCGTCATCTTCGGCGGCTCGACGCTGCTGATGTTCCCGGCGATCTTCTGGCACCACGGCCACGACCTGATGAGCGCGTACATGTTCGCGGGTCCGGGGATGTCGCATTTGGCTTCGTATTTCGCGGCGGCCGTACTCGCCTGCGTCGGCTACGGCAGCCTGTTCCTCGCTTCGGGCGTCCTTTTCCGGAACCCGCTGATCCCGGCCGCCGGGCTCCTGATCTGGGAGAGCATCAACGGTTTCCTGCCAGCGCTATTAAAGAAGATAAGCGTCATCTACTGGCTCCAGTCGATCTGCCCGATCCCAATGCCGGCCCCGAAGGGTCAGACTGGAATCGCCGCGCTGCTGGTCATCGATATCGACCCGGCCCCGACTCATCTGGCCGTCATCAACCTGCTTCTAATCGCGGCGTTTGTTGTGGTTTGGGCCGCAATTCGCGCTCAGAAGATGGAGATTTCGTACGGAGCAGACTGATTGATATGATCGGTGCATCCAATGTCTCCGGTCCGGCTACTTGCGGCGGCCAGCGTTCTGATTCTAATGGGGTGGTCCCAGAACGCAGCCCCCACTGTCGACTTCGCCCGCGACGTCCACCCCATCATCGCGACACACTGCCTCGGTTGCCATAGCGCGGAAAAGCGCTCGGGTGGCCTTTCGCTCGCTACCTACGCCGATATCATCGACGGCGGCCGCAGCGGCGCGGTAGTTCGTCCGAGTAACAGCGCGAACAGCCTGATCCTCGCCCGCCTCACCGGCGCGACGCAGCCGCAGATGCCGTTCGGCCTCGACCCGCTGACTCCGGAACAGATCGCGACGATCCGGACGTGGATCGATCAGGGCGCCCGCGAGACGCCGACCTCTGCTCCGGCGAAAGGGAAGTGGGAAGCGCCGCTGACGCTGGAGAAGCCGTCCGTTCCGGACGTCACGTGGAAGGAATGGACGTCGCCGATCGACCGGATCGTGTCGGGTTATCTGGCGAAGAACAAGGTCGCCGAACCGCAGCTGGTTCCGGACGGCCTTTTCGCCCGCCGCGTCTGGCTCGATGTCCAGGGCCTGCTGCCTCCACCCGATCAACTCGCGGCGTTCGTCGCCGATACCTCGCCGAATAAGCGCGAAGCGCTGGTGAAGCGGCTGCTGGCCAACAACGAGCAGTACGCGGAGAACTGGATCTCGTTCTGGGACGACCTGCTCCGCAACGACGAGGGCGTCAATTACTTCTCCGAGAACGCGGGCCGCAAGAGCATTTCGGACTGGCTGTTCACCTCGCTCAAAACGAACGTTCATTACGACGAGATGGTGCGGAAGCTGCTCAGCCCGAAGGGAACGGACGATCCGGGCGGGTTCCTTCAGGGCGTCAACTGGCGCGGCACGGTGAGCGCGAGCCAGACTCCGGCGATGCAGGCGGCGCAGAACACGGCGCAGATTTTCCTCGGCATCAATCTGAAGTGCAATTCGTGCCACGACAGCTTCATTAGTAAGTGGAAGTTGAAGGACGCTTACTCGCTCGCGGCTTACTTCACCGAAGAGGACCGGCTGGAGCTTTATCGCTGCGACATCGCTCAGCATAAGTACGCGCAGGCGGCGTTCCTTTATCCGGAGCTGACCCAGACTCCGAAATCGGATTCGCAGGAAGACCGGCGCGCCGCGGCGGCAGCGATCTTCACTGATCCGCGCAACGGACGGCTGCCTCGCACGATGGTCAATCGCGTCTGGCAGCGGCTGCTGGGGCGGGGAATTGTGGAGAATCCGGATGAGATGGACGGCGAGCCGTGGAGCCCGGTGCTGCTCGACTGGGTGGCGAGCGATTTCGCCGACAGCCACTACGATCTGAAGCATCTGATCGAGACGATTCTGACCTCGCGGACTTATCAGATGCTGGCCGTTCCGCAGAAGGGCGAAGCGCCGAAGGAGTATACGTTCGAGGGGCCGGAGGTTCGCCGGATTACGGCGGAGGAATTCGCCGATGCCATCGGATCGATCACCGGTAAGTGGGAAATGTATCAGCCACCGCGCAAGGCCGATCCCTTCGCGGCGACTCCGGCGGGAACAGCGCCGATCGAGGCTGGACGTACCTGGCGAGTGGCGGCGAGTCCGCTGACCCGCGCACTGGGCAGGCCGATTCGCGATCAGGTTTACAGTACCCGCGATAACCAGGCGACGACGCTGCAGGCCCTCGAAACGACCAATGGCGAGACGCTGACGCACTGGCTGTTGCGTGGCGCGCAGTCCATGCTCGATGAAACCCCGCCCGCTCCGAAGGCGATGTTCGATACGCCTTACAGCGGCCGTGCGGGTGTGCCGTTCGATATTGATGTTTCGAAGTCCACGAAGCTTTGGCTGCTGGTGAGGGATGAGGGATCGTATTCGCCCGAGAAACTGGCAACCATCTGGAACAAGGCCGGATTTGATGGTCCGAATGGCCGCACCGATCTCGCGGATCTCAAGCCGGAGGATCCTGCGGGAATCCGGCCTGCGTTCCCGCCCGAGGCAGACCCGCCGCCTCCAGCGGTCAGTTTTGCGCTGGATGGCGACGGCGTTCGGGTGAAGGCGCCGTCGATGCTCGTCTACGACATTGCGGGCAAGGGGTTCACTCGGTTTTACGGAATCGCCGGGATGGAAAACAAGGTCATTACTTCGGACCTGGCTCCGAAAATCCGGTTCATGATTTTCGATCAGAAGCCGGACATGGAGCGTTTGACTCCGGTGACTGCGGGCAGTCCGGTTCCTCCACCTCCGGCGTTGAAGACTTCGACAGCCGTTGTGGACCGCGTATTCCACTACGCTCTGGGGCGCGCGCCTTCCGCCAAAGAACGCGATGCGGCGCAATCGGCGCTGTTCGATCCCGCGCATCCGGATCAGGTTTCGGCTGAAGGGCTGGCCGATTTGTTGTGGGCTGTTTTGATGAAGCCCGAGTTTCAGTTGATCTATTAAGAGACCCGTATGACCAAAGAAGAAAAATACATCAGCTCGCGTATCAGCCGCCGTGGATTTATGGGGACGACGGCGGCCGGATCGCTCGCCGCGCTGATCGGCGGCGAGCCGGAACTGGTTCGCGCGGCGACGACGCCGAAGGCGACCGCGGATGCCGTCATCGTCTTATGGATGGCGGGCGGGATGGCGCAGACGGAAACGTGGGATCCGAAGAGGTACACGCCGTTTAAACCAGGAGTACCGACCGCGCAGGTGCTCAGTACGTTCCCGTCGATCCCAACGGTGGTCGATAATATTCAGATTTCGCAGGGGCTGGAACGGGTAGCGAAGATCATGGATCGCGGGGCGCTGATCCGGACGTTCCAGGCGGCGGACCTCGGATTCATCCTGCATTCGCGGCATCAGTATCACTGGCACACGGGTTACGTTCCGCCGCAGCCGATGGCGATTCCGCATATCGGAGCGGTGATTACGAAGACGCTGGGGCCGCGCAATCCGACGATGCCGCAGTTTGTGGCGATCGGGCAGAACATGGAGATCGGCGCGGAGAGTCCGGCGGTGAAGGCGTTCCATACGGCCGGTTTTCTCGGGACGGAATTTGGGCCGTTCATGATTACGGACCCGGCGGATGCGGCGTCTGCTGTGCGGCCGCCGGCGGATTTGGGAGAAAAACATTTCCGGAGCCGAAGGAAGCTGTATGAAACGCTGCTGGCGAACGAGCCGGTGTATCAGTTTGGCGGCGATTTTCAGCGGGCGTCGCTGATCCGGTCGCTCGATGCGGCGGACAGGCTGCTGAACTCGGATTCCGCCAGGGCGTTCGATCTTTCGCAGGAGCCGAAGAAGAGTTTCGACATTTACAACAACGGCCGATTCGGGCAGGGGTGCCTGCTCGCGCGGCGGCTGATTGAGGGCGGCGCGCGCTATGTGGAAGTGACGACCGAATACGTTCCGTTCCGCTACTGGGATTCGCACGAAAGCGGACACGAGCGCGCGAAGACGATGAAGGAGACGATCGACGGGCCGGTTTCGCAGCTCATTCTGGATCTGGAAGAGCGCGGGCTGCTGAACCGCACGCTGGTGGTGCTGGCGAGCGAGTTCGGGCGCGATGCGATCACCGAGGGCAAGGTCGGAAAAGAAGTGAAGGACCAGGCAAAAACGCCCGCGGTGATGACGGAGCTGAAGCATTACGGGATGCATCGGCACTTCACGGCGGCGGGGTCGGCGGCGCTGTTCGGCGGCGGCATCAAGCGCGGCATGGTGTACGGGAAGACCGCGGACGAGCGGCCGTGCACGACGATCAAAGATCCGGTTCCGGTGCAGGACCTGCATGCGACGATTTACCGCGCGCTGGGGATCCCGGCGAGCAATTTTTTCGTGGCGGAGAAGCGGCCCGTGTTTGTGACGAAAGACGGCAAGGGCCAGGCGATCAACAGTCTGTTTGCATAAGCGAGGGGAAACGATGAAATCCACACGACGTCAGTTTGTGGCCGCGGGTGCGGTAGCCGCCGCGGCTCCGGCGTTCATTCGAGCGCAGGACAAGGCGGGGACGAAAAATCCGATTCTCGGCTCGGGCGCGCATACGTATGAGGCGATTCACGACTGGGGCGAACTGCCTGCGAGTATCAAATACGGCAACACGCACGGCGTGGTGGAGGATTCGCAGGGGAACATTTACATCCATCACACGGTTTATAAAGACAGCGAGAGTCCGGACACGATGGTGGTGTTCGATGCGAAGGGCAAGTTCGTGCGGTCCTGGGGGAAGGAATTCCGCGGCGTGGCGCATGGGCTGCATATCCGGAAGGAAGGCTCGACGGAGTTTCTGTATCTGACGGTGAATGCGGCGAACGCGCGGCTGAATCCGCAGCCGGAGATGTCGGCTGTGGTGCTGAAGACGACCACGAAGGGCGAGATTGTGTGGAAGATTCAGGGTCCGCCGCCGGATATCGATGCGTACAAGCCAGGGCCGGATGGGAAGGCGAAGGCCTACAACCCGACGAACGTGGCGATTGCGCCGAATGGCGATGTTTATGTGGCCGACGGGTATGGGTCGTCGTACGTGAATCAGTACAACAGCAAGGCGGAATATATCCGGACGTTCGGCGGGCGCGGGGCGGAGGCGGGGCAGTTGGCGGAGCCGCATGGGATCTGGATGGATATGCGGACATCGAATCCGATTCTGGTGGTGGCGGACCGGCGGAATCACCGGCTGCAGCGGTTTACGCTCGACGGGAAACATGTCGATTTCATTCAGGGTTTTCGGTTGCCGTGCCATTTTTATGAGCACAAGGGCGATGTGGTGGTGCCGGATCTGAATGGGCGCGTGACGCTGCTGGATAAGGATAACCAGATTATTGAGGAGCTGGGGGATTCGCATGAGG
This sequence comes from Bryobacteraceae bacterium, assembly GCA_036500405.1. GTDB lineage: Bacteria > Acidobacteriota > Terriglobia > Bryobacterales > Bryobacteraceae > BOG-234. Next base: position 32 of record DASYCD010000191.1, on the reverse strand, counting down.
CGGATAACCAGTTTCCTCTCCGGACACAAATG
>DASYCD010000190.1:0-2637 GCA_036500405.1 Bryobacteraceae bacterium | reverse complement strand
TGGGGTTCTGCACGCTGGAAGTGGATTTCGTTCTGATCCTGGTGCTGATCGCCGTGCTCTGGTGGAAGCGCGCGCTGCTCCGCACAGACCTGAATCTGGTCCGCAATTCGATTCTGCTGTTCCTCGCCACCGTCCTGCTCGTGTGGCCTGCCGCGATTTTTAAACTCAACTTCGCGAAGGCTTACATGGTGATGGCGTATCTCGCTCTCTTCCGCAAAGGCGCCTGGGGCGATGTAACGTTCAGCGGGACCTGGATACGCCGGTTCGAGATGACGCCGGTCGAATTGATTCTGGTTGCCGTCGGGCTCGTTCTGTTCTTCGCCGTCATGTCCCGCCGCGACGGCGCCGCGGCGATGCCGTTCCTGCTCTTCGGCACCCTGATGTTCCTCGCGAACCTGCGCGTCTATTCCGTGATCGCCCGTTACATGACGCCGTTTCTCCCGGCTTTCGATGTGATCGCTGGCTGGGCGCTTGCGTCGGCCTTCCTGCGGCTGAAGAAACCGGCGGCGGTCTATAGCGCGGTTGGAGTGACGGCCCTGCTGCTGCTGTGGAACGCCCAGCAGCGGCTGGCGACCCTCGACCGCAACCCGCATCCCGAAGCATTCGCCACGTTCAACGCGATCCGCGCGCAGGGCCTCGCCGATAAGACGGTTTTCGTCCCCCGCGACCAAATCCCCGCCATGCACTACTACTTCCCGCACATGCAGGCCGAGGGATACGCGGAACTATCGGAAATCCCTGCAGGCGGCGTCTCCGGAGGGATTGTCTATCCCGACGGCCGCGTCGAATCCCGCTAAACTTCCGTCAAACCTGCGGACGCAACTTCCGCACAGACGTAAACTGGAAATCTTCCAGCATCCGGTCAAGCCGCTCCAGCGTCTTATCCAGATTGTTGTAATGCCGGAATTTCTTCGACGCCGGCATTTCCACACGCGGTTGCCCAGGATCGACTTCCCACGGATGAATATAGAAAACCACCGGCCGCCCCTGGCTGTTGCACCGGCGCATCAGCGCGCGCGTCACCGGATACGGGAACAATCGGAAATACCCGCCGCCACTGCACGGAATCCGGCGCCCAAACATCTCCGCGCAACTCATCGGCAACTCCAGCGGACCTTCCGGCAACTGCTGAGCGCTTAACGGAAAATCGGGCACCCCATAATCCGGATGAAACCCCACCGGAAAAATCGAAGAATCGTATGAGATCCCGGCCTCGCGCATGATCTCGAGCGCCCACCACGTCTTTCGCGTCACCGAAAATGACGGCGCGCGGAATCCCCGTACCGTCTGTGAACTGCACCGCGCCAGCACCTCGAGCGACCGCCCCAGATCCGCCCGGTATTCCTCCGGCGTCATGTACGTGAGCAACTGATGCGAGTAGCCATGCGTGGCGATCTCATGCCCCCGCCGCTCCACCTCGCGGATCAGATCCGGATACCGCTCCGCCACCCAACCCAGCACGAAAAACGTCCCCTCCACGTTGTGCTCCGAAAGCCGGTCCAGCAGCACCATCGTGTTGCGTTCCACGCGCGACTCGCACTTCTCCCACTGATCGCGCGGAATAATGCCATTCAGATTCTGAACGCAGAACCAGTCTTCCAGATCCACCGAGAAGATGTTCGTCACGGGCGTCATATCACCTTATCAGTATCGAAGAACGTGAACCCGCGCTCGCGGAGCGCCGGAATAGCGCGCGCAAGTATCCCCTGTTTGTCCCAGCACCACACCTGAAGAGGAATCGGAATGTAGCCTTTGCGCCACGCGCGCGACCGGTCTTCTTCGGAATACAGCAGCACTTCGCAGAGCCGTGCCCCACGCCGCCGCAACGCCCGCCATACCGCCGCATGCTGCCGCAGTGACCCCGCGCCAACCGGCGTGAGCAACCGCGACGTTCCACCCACATCCGCCGCATGAACCTCGCCAGTGCCCACCAGATCCAGATAAGTCTTCACCACCGCGCCCTTGCCCGAATCCGGCCGCCAGGGCTCCGCCACAGCGCCTAAACTCAGCACGGCTTCGGCAATCGAGCCCGCCACATTCCCCAGCCCCGCCGTCGAGCTCAGCACCTGCCGCTTTCCTTCACTCGCGATACGGCTCCCGTAATCCTTCACGAACCGCCGCACGTTCAGCAGATGCACGCCACGCCAGAACCCCGGATACTGCTGCCACTGGAACGCGTGATAAAGTTTCTCGGCATCCGGCGTGATTCCCATTCCAAATATCGCCGGATACCATTTCATGATTTGCCGCACCAGCAGCGATCCCGCTCCCGCCGCTTCCGGCCGCGACGCCACCTGAAACATGTAATACCAGGTCAGCGTCTCTCCACCCACTTCAATGGACGAAGGGACCAGATAACCCACACACTGCGTCACGCCATTTGCGCCCACTAACGTGCACAACTCAACACGAAGCTGCTGGAAAGCCCGAAATCGCGCCTCGCTGTCGAGTTCCCGCATATACGGCCATCGCGTGTAGCAGACCTCCGCCGCTTCGTTGAATTCTTCGAGTGTAGGCGCTTCAATGCGGCGGAACCGCGACCGCGGCTCAGCCGATGCTGACATGGCGGGTCAACTCCTGCAGCAGATCGTACCCATCCCAGAAACGGTTGAAATTCAGCGCCTGCCCCACGGGCAC
>DASYCD010000189.1:0-14173 GCA_036500405.1 Bryobacteraceae bacterium | reverse complement strand
ATTTTTCTGTCGCACAACGAGGTGCCGGCGGGGGTGAAGGTGATTTCGCTGGGCGTGATTCAGTAGCGGAGGGATTTGAGAGATGGAAACGAAGACTTATTTTGCGAACAGCGTGAGCGCGGCGATGGCGACGGCGCGGCGGGAACTGGGGGCGGAAGCGCTGCTGGTGGATTCGAAGCCTACGCCGGCGGCGGCGCGGCAGTTTGGGCCGCTGGAAGTGACGTTCGCGAGGACTGGCGGCGGCGGGATGGAGGAGATTCGGCGGGAGCTTGCCGCGCTGCGGGCGGCGGTGGTGAAGCAGCCGACGGTAACTGAAGTTTATGAAGAGGGACATTTTTCAAGCGCCGCCGACCTGGCGGCGCGAATTCCGGTGGCGGCCTGGTCGGGCGGGGCGAAGACGGTGGCGTTTGTGGGGCCGGCGGGGCGGGGAAAAACGTCGAGCCTGGTGAAGATTGCGATCCGCTATGGGCTGGCGAAGCAGTTGCCGGTGCGGATTTATCTGGCGGGATCGCAGGCGGTGGGGGCGGCGGAGCAGATGGCGAAGTATGCCGGGATTCTGGGGGCGCCGTTTCAGGCGGTGGAATCGTTCGAAAGCCTGCATCTGGCGCTGGAGGGAGACCGGTGGCGGGGGCTTGTGCTGATTGAGGCGGCGGGGGAGATCCCGGCGATGGCGAAATTTTTTGCGCGGCGGGGGGAGATAGAACGGCATCTGGTCCTAAGGGCCGACGCCCGTTCTGCCGATATACAGTACATGGTCACGCGCTTTGCTCCGGTGCGTCCGGGACGTTTGCTGTTTACGGGGGTCGATGAGACCACCGATCTGCGGGCAGTGGTGGAATCGTTGGTTCACAGTGGGATTCCGGCGTCGTTTCTGGGGACGGGGCCGCGGATTCCGGGCGATCTGGAGGAAGCGGAGGCGGCGAAACTGGCGCGGGGTATCTGGAATACAGAAGGGCGGGCGGCTCGGGCGGCGGCCTGAGCTCCTCAGGAAAGAGCAGGGGAACGAGGAAGAAGTGTCGCCGGCGCATTATTATCAGTCCGAAGGAATTTCGGCAGACGAGCGGGAGCGGCTCATCATTGAGCACTTGCCGCAGGTGCGTCTGATTGCGCGGAAGATCCACGAGCGGCTGCCGGAATCGGTGACGCTGGACGATTTGCTTTCGGCGGGTGTGGTGGGGCTGATTCACGCGATCGATAATTTCGATCCCAATCAAAACGTCAAGCTGCGGACGTACGCGGAGTACCGCATCCGGGGGGCGATTCTCGACAGCCTGCGGGCGAGCGACTGGGCGCCGAGAATGAAGCGCAAGCTGGCGCGGACGCTGGAGGCCGGTGTGGCGCGCGCCGAGCAGAAGCTGGGACGGGCGGCGGAGGAATCGGAGATCGCGGGTGAGCTTGGAATGACGGTGGAGGATTACCGGGAAAAGCTCAATGACGTGGCGGCGCTCGATATCGGTGAGTTGGAATTTTTGCGGGATGAGCGGGAGTCGCCGATTCTGCTCAAGTATGTGGCGACGCCGGAAGAAGATTCGCCGGCGATGCAACTGGAAAAGACCGAGCTGGAGAGGCTGATTGCGGGGGCGATCGAGCGTATTCCGCAGGCGGAACGGACGGTGCTGAGCCTGTATTTCTATGAGGAACTGACGCTGCGGGAGATTGCGGACATTATGGGGATTCATTTCTCGCGGGTCTCGCAGATTAAGTCGCAGGCGGTGTTGCGGCTGCGGAATGCGATCGGGCAGAGGTGGCCGGGTTCGCGGGGAGCGGTGGCATGATGCGGGCGGCGCAGACGCGGATTGGTACATATGCAGGGCAGGCGCTCGGTGAGGCGCTGAGTCGAGCTACGGATCGGGTGTTCGAGACCGGGATGGTTTCGGACGCGGATGGTTCGGAGATCCTGGAAGATGCGATTGTCTGGCGGCAGCCGGTATCGCTGGCGGATGGCGCTTGTTTGTGGCTGGGCGCGGGGCGCGAGTTGTGGGAAATGGCGGGGCGCTCGGCGTGGGACGCAATTGCGGGGCAGACGATGGCTGCGGTTGCCGCAGCGCTGGCCGAAGAGACAGGGCGTGAGGTGCGGGTTGAGGGCGGCGGTATCGAGGACGGTGAAATCGATGCCGAGATGTCCGCGGCCGTGTTCGAGATTCGCGGCGGCGATCAGGTTTGGCAGGCGCGGATTGCCTGGAATGCGGAGTTTGCGGCGGCGTGGCCGATGGGGAGTGCGGCGACCGGCGACGGGATGGCGGGGGAGCCTGGGGGATCGAAGACGCTCGAGCTGCTGATGGAAGTGGCGCTGCCGGTGAGTGTTTCATTCGGGAAGACGTCGCTGCAGATTCGGGAAGTGCTGAAGCTGAATACGGGATCGGTGGTGGAGCTGGACCGGCTGGTTTCGGAGCCCGTGGAGGTGATTGTGAATAATTGCGTGATCGCGCGCGGGGACGTGGTGGTGGTGGACGGCAATTACGGGGTGCGGGTCACACAGTTGGCCACGCGGGCGGAGCGGATAGGACTGGCCACGAAATGATTCCGTGGATTCCGGAGGCGATGGCCGCGGCGGGAATGGCGGCAGGGCTAATGGCTGGGCTGCTTTCTGTGTGGCTCTATCAGCGATCGCGAACAGCGTGGCTCCGGGAAGCGGCGGAACTGCGGGCTGATTTGGGGCGAGTTCGGGTGGATTCGCTGGCGGAAATTGGGCGTTTGGGGAAAGAGATTGAGGAGTGGAAGCGCGAGTCGCAGACAGGAGCGGAATTTCGCGAGGGGCAATTGAGTGCGACGGCCCGGTCCCGGGCGATGCGGATGCTCCGGGCGGGAATTGCTCCGGAGGCAGCGGCGTCCGAGTTGGGAATGGCTCGGAGTGAGGTTCAGTTGTTGAAGGAAGTGGCGAGCGCGCTACTGGAGCGGTAGGGGTTTGCCTTTGGCGGTGGGGAGCTGGATTCCTAACAGCTTCGCGATCGTGGGGGCGACGTCGAGGTTCACGACGAGGCCGAGGTTCACGCCTTTGCGGACACCGCGTCCGGTGGCGATGAAGATGGGATGGAGCTCGGGGTCGCTGGCCAGATAGGCGTGGCTGCCTCCGGTTTGGGCGACTTCGGCGGTGACCGGTCCTCCGACGGTTCCGGCGAAGGAGTAGCCTGTCTTGGCTGTGATGAAGAGCTGGCCGAACTGCGGGTCCTGATCGGGGCGGGGGAGGCCGAGTGCGGCGTAGTCGGCGGGCGCGTAGACGTGCTCCACGCCTTCGATCGCGCTCAACACTTCGCGAGCCTTGTCCGTGACGGACGGGTCTTCGATGTAGACATAGCCGGCGCCGCCTTCGGGCAGGACGTAGACTTTCTTATCCAAACCAGCGGCAGCGAGCGCGTTTGTGGCGCGGATTTGCGTCTTGAATGCCTTGAAGCCGTGGTCGGAGACGACGAGGATAGTGGTCTGGTTCGCCAGACCGGCCTCGCGCACGGTATCCACGATTTTTTCTACGCAGCTATCGAGGAAGCCCATGGCGTCTTTTGCCGCGAGCGAACCGGGACCGTAGGAGTGCTGTGTGGAATCGAGCGTGAGCAGGTGGAACAGCATCAGGTCCGGTTTGTGCTCACGGATGATGAAGGCGGCGGCCCGGGTCCACATCTGGTCGCGGAAGATGATGTTGGCTTTGGAAAAGTCGGTCATTTCGGCGGTTGTCGCTACGCCTTTGGCGAGCATTTCTTTGGCGACTGCGCCATCGGCGGTGGCGGCTTCGGGGAATGACCAGTTAATGGTGGGCGCATTTTTGATGGCAACCCAGTCGACTTCGGCGGTGGTGAGTCCGGCTTTGTGCGCGGCGTCATACACCGTGGGAACTTTTACGAGATTGACTTTGTCTACAGTGGCATCTACTTTGACAGGTGGCCACGCGCCGGTGCGCACGATGGCGCCGTTCAGAAGCAACCCGTGTGCGTCAGCGCCGACGCCGGTCACCATCGCGGTGTGATTCGGCCACGTGATGGTGGGATTGATGGCGAGCATGGGGCCGCCGGTACCGCTTGCCATGAGTTTACGGAGGGTGGGGATGGGGAGTTTGGGATCGTCGAGCGCGTTGGCGGGAAAGCCGTCGAGCGAGATCACAACTACCTTGCCTCGCTGGGCGAAGGAGGCGGCTGGCAGGAGGAGAAGCAGGGCGGTAATGAGGTAATTTTTCATGGGACTGAAATTAGTACTGCTGCTGTAGGAGACGTTCTCAATCAATTATAAGTTTTTTCGCAACACTTTTGGGGCGCCAAGCGTCAATACACAGACGAAAACAATTTTGTCATGCGCGCCCTGTCTCGTGTCGTGATCGTAAGCGCTGCGGCAGCGCTGCTTGTCTGCGCCGCCGATGCCCCGCCGCACCATGTGCGGGCGACGGGAATGATTCGCGCGGTCCACACACAGACGATTCTGGTACCCAGGATTGAAGGGGTCGGCGGAAACCAGACGTTAGCCGCGATTGCGGATAACGGAGCGATCGTGCAGCCGGGCGATACGCTCGCGATGTTCGATCGCGCCAACGAGACCAAACTTCTGCAGGATGCCCAGACGAAGTTCGACGATCTGGTGCATCAGATTGAGCAGAAGAAGGCGATGAATAACAGCAACGCCGAGAAGCGCAATGCGGATCTGCAGCAGGCGCAGGCGGACTTCAAGAAGGCGGAAATTGAAAGCCGCAAAGGGCCGGTGCTGAGCGCGATCGATCAGGAAAAAAATCAGGTGAAACTGGAGGACGCGAAGTCGCATGTCGCGAGCCTGCAGCGCTCGGACCATTTCCACGAGGTTTCCGAACAGGCTCAGCTTCGCGTTCTGGAGTTGCAGCGCGACCGGCAGCAAGTGGCGGTGACGCGGCAGACGCGCAACATGGACCGGCTGACGGTGAAGTCGCCGATACGCGGCATGGTGGCGCTTGAAAACACGTGGCGGAACAACTCGATGGGACACGCGCAGGAGGGCGACCAAATCTGGCCGGGAACTCCGCTCCTGCGGATTTTCGATCCGGTCAGTATGGCGGTCGAGGTTTCGGTAGGTGAGCCGGACGGCGCGGTGCTGGTGCCGGGCGCGACAGCGGTGGTGCATCCTGACGCTTTTCCCAGCCTGGCGCTGAAGGCGCACTTCGAATCGGCGAGCCCGGTCGCAACGGCGCCGCTGGGAACGACGATGAAGACTTTTTCGGCGCGCTTCGTCATCGATCAGGCCGACCCGCGGCTGCTGCCGGATCTTTCGGCGGCGGTGGATATTGAGCCGCCCGCAATGAATATAACCGCGAGCGCCGCTCATCCTGCCAAGGCATCCAAATAATGGGAAAGACGCCGCGCCGTCTGATTCGCTTTGTCGTTCTTCTGATCATTGCGACCGGGGCCGTGTTTGCCGTGCGCCAGTTCCGGCATACGCAGGCGGCGGCCGCGCTGCCGATGGCGACCGCTCACAAGGGCGATTTCCTGGTGCTGGTGCGAACGCGCGGTCAGTTAATCGCGCAGCGGTCGGAGCAGCTTACTGCGCCGCTCGATGCGACTGATCTGCAGATTGTTTTTCTGGCGCCTGCCGGAGGGGCGGTGAAGAAAGACCAGGTGGTGATCAAGTTCGACCCGAGCCGCACGCAGCAGGATTTGAAGGAGCGACAGGTAGCGCTCGATCAGGCGCAGGCGGCGCTCGACCAGGCGGTGGCTGACGCGAAGATCGCCGCCGATCAGGACAAGATCGATCTGAGCAATGCGAATTATCTGGCGGAGAAGGCCAAGCTGGAAGCGGCGAAGCAGGCGATCGTCAGCAAGATTCAGGGCGAGGAGAGCGAGATCGATTTCAATCTCGCGCAACAGAAGCTGAAAGTGCAGCAGGCGGCGATTATTACGCATGAGAAATCCGCCGAGAGCCATATCGCTTCGCTGACGCGGGCTCGCGATACGGCGAAGACGCAGGTGGAGTTCACGCAGCATCAGTTGTCGCTCATGGAGCTGAAGAGCCCGCTCGACGGCGTGATTAATTACATGCCGAATTATTCGCAGGGATGGATGAACGCGCAGCCGTTTAAGGTGGGCGACCACGCGGTGGCGGGCGGCGTTCTGGCGGAGATTCCGGACCTTACCACGCTGACGATGGAGGCGAAGGTTGATGAGGTGGATCGCGGGCGCGTGGCGGTAGGGGACAAGGTCATGGTGCACGTGGACGCGTTTCCGGAAAAGGTGATGCCGGCGGCGGTCGGGTTCATTACGCCGCTTCCGGAGCAGAACAATGAATGGCCGCCGACGCGCAGCTTCCGCGCTTACGCGAAGATCGACGCGCCGGATGCGAGGCTGCGTCCAGGGATGAATGCCGGGTCCGACATTGTGGAGACGAAACTGCCGAATGCGATCAGCGTGCCGGCGAAGGCGCTGTTTACGCGCGATGGAAAGCCCGTTGTGTACGTGAAAGCGGGGGAGCAGTATGTTGCGAAGCCGGTACAGGTGACGGCGAAAAATCCCGATGAGGTGGCGATTACGGGGATCGACGCGGGCACGATGGTGACGCTGTCGGATCCGACGGCGGCTGCGGCAGGCAATGCGGACGGCAAGAGCGCGGATGCGGGCAAGGCGGCGAAGCCGTGAAGTGGGGCCGCATCGTCGTTGTGCTGGTGGCGTGCGCCGCTGTGGGCGGGGCTTCGTGGTACGGGATGAAGGCGTGGAAGGCCATCAACACCACTAAGGATGTGACGGTGCCCATCGCGAAGGTGCAGCGCGGGGATCTTACGCTGACGGTGACGGCGAAGGCGGAACTGCAGGGCGGGAATCCGGAAGTTCTGACGGCGCCGCTGATCGGCGGGACGGAACTGCATCTGACGACGCTGCGGGATCAGGGCGAGCCGGTGAAGGAAGGCGAGGTTGTCGCCGAGTTCGACACGACGGAACAGGAATACAAGCTCAAAGAGGCGCAGGCCGATCTGGCCGAAGCTGAACAGAAGCTCGCGCAGGCCGACGCGGACAATCAGGCGCAACAGGAAGAGGACGCTTACGCGGTGCTGAAGGCGAAATCCGATGTGCGGAGCGCGGAGCTGGACGTGAAGAAGAATCCGCTGCTGCCGAGTATTTCGGCCCGCGAGAATACGCTGGCGCTTGAGGCCGCGAAGGATCATCTGGCCCAGCTTGAGCAGAACGTGGCGAATCGCAGGGCGACGAGCGACGCGGCGCTGGCGATTCAACGGGCGGGGCGCGACAAGGCGGCGTCTCAGTCGAAAACGGCGCAGCAGAATATCGATGCAATGACGCTGAAGGCGCATCGCGATGGGTACTTCTCGATCAGATCGAACACGAACGTCAATTACATCAATTTTGGGATGACGCTGCCGGTGTTTCAGCCGGGCGATACGGTGCGGCCGGGGATGGCAGTTGCGGAAATTCCGGATTTGAAGAACTGGGAACTGGCGGCGAATATTGCGGAGCTGGATCGCGGGCATATTTCGCTGGGAGAGAAAGTGAACGTTTCGGTTATTGCGGCGCCGGGGCGGCAGTTTCATGGGACGGTGAAGGATCTGGGAGCGAGCGGCGGGCCGCCGTGGGACAGGCATTTCCAGTGCAAGATCGCGCTGAACGACCCGTCGCCCGAACTGCGGCCGGGGATGAGCGCCATGGTGGTGGTGACTGAGGATCAACTGCACGGCGTGCTTTCGCTGCCCGCGCAGGCGTTGTTCGAGAGCGATGGGCGCACCTACGTTTATGTGAAGCAGGGCGCTACGTTCGTTCCGAAAGATGTGAAGCTGACGCGGCGCAACGAGATGCGCGTGGTGGTGGAAGGGCTCAATGAAGGGCAGGAAGTGGCGCTTTCCAACCCCACCGAAATGGAGAAGAAGAAAGCGGCGGGCGGGAGCGCGCTGCAGTCTTTGGGGAAATGAGCTTCTATAGTCTGGGCGGGAGATATCTGGCGGATTTTGCGCTTGCGGGGTCGAACCTGTGGGCGCAGAAAACGCGCACGCTGCTCACCGCGCTCGGGATCATCTTCGGCGTGGGCGCTGTGATCGGGATGCTGGCGATCGGCGCGGGGGCGCGTGAGGAGTCGCTGCGGTTCATTGAACAACTGGGCGTGCGGAATTTGTTGATTGAATCGAGGCCCGCGGCGAGCGATCAGGAATTGCAGCAGCGGCGGCGTTCGTCGCCTGGTTTGACGGAGCGCGATGTGCGCGTCCTGCAGGCGAACGTGGAAGATCTGGATCTGATCTCGGCGCGGCGTACGATGCATCCCTCGCGCGTGTTCCCCAAGCCGGCGGAAGATATGCCGGAGCTGTTTGGCGTGCGTCCGGCGTATGCGCAGATCCACAACTGGAAGCTGGAGGAAGGCTCGTTTTTCGGCAAGACGGAAGACGAGGGGAGCGTTGCCGATTGCGTGCTGGGCGAGAAGGTGAAGGTGTCGCTGCTTGGGTATGGCACGGCGTTGAACAAGTATGTGAAGGTGAACGACACGTGGCTGCGCGTGCGGGGCGTGCTGGCGAATCAGCCGAGCTCGGGTTCGGGCACGGCGCAATCGGTGGATCCGAATCTGGTGATCTACGTTCCGCTGAACACGTTTCAGTACCGGTTTTTCGAGCAGGGCGGGAGCTTTAAGGACGATCTGGATGGCGTGGATATCCGGCTGAAGCTGGGCGCGGACAGCGTGCAGGCGGCGAAGGTGGTGACGGCGATTTTGAATTCGACGCATCACTCGGTGCCGGATTTTACGGTGACGATTCCGGCGGAATTGCTGGCAGAGCAGCAGCGGGCGCAGTCGATTTTCACTTACGTGATGGTGGCGATTGCGGCGATTTCGCTGCTGGTGGGCGGAATCGGGATCATGAACATCGTGCTGGCGACGGTACTGGAAAGGACGCGCGAGATCGGAATCCGGCGGTCGATTGGAGCGCGGCGCGGCGATATTGTGCGGCAGTTTCTGCTGGAGTCGGTCTTGATTTCAATCGGTGGAGGGATGGTGGGGATTGCGTTTGGGTATTTTCTTTCGTGGCTGATCGCGCGCGCGGCGGAATGGCAGACGATTGTTACGCCGTCCTCGATCTTCATTGCGTTCGGGGTGTCGGTGGCGGTGGGCATCATTTTCGGGATTTATCCGGCGCGGAAGGCGTCGCGGATCGATCCGATTGAGGCGCTGCGTTATGAGTAGCGCGCGACGGCGGCTGGCCGCGTTGCTGATGCTGGCGCTCATGCTGCCTTATGCGGCGATGCCTGCGAACCTGCCGGGCTCGGCGTGGTGGGAGCACCGGATGTATCCGAATGTGGTTCAGGTGCGGGAGGTGAAGGGCGTTCAGGACCGGATTGCCGGCAACACTCTGAGCCTGACGCTGAAGTCATTTCTTGAACTGGTGCTGATGAATCTGACCGACATCAACGTACTGCGGCTGGATGTGTATTCGGCGAGCGCGAATATTCTGGCGGCGCGGGCTCCGTACGATCCGTTCGCGTCGGCTTCGTTCAGCGCAAACCGGTCCGTGCAGCCGTCTTCGTCGCAGATCAGCGGCGCGGCGACGCTCAGTAATCTGAACCAGAATACGGCGCTCAATTTCCAGCAGCTTCTGCCGACGGGGCAGAATGTGAATGCGAGCTTCAATGCGGTCCGCAGCTCGAATAACAGCGCGTTCAGTTTGCTGAATCCGAGTATTCTGGGTACGTTCAATTTTTCGGTGGCGCAGCCGCTGCTGCAGGATCGGTCGCGGATTCAGGTACGCGGGCCGATGCAGATTGCGCGTTCGCAGCTGACGATTACGTCGCGGCAGAGTGAGGCGCGGATTGCGGATCTGGTGGCGACGGCGGCGAGCGCTTACTGGACCGCGGTGCAGGCGCGCGACGGCGTGAAGGTACTGCAGCAGACCCTGGATCTGGCGCAGAAATCGTACGATCGCGACAAGCAGGCGCTCGATCTGGGGGCGCTGGCGCAACTGGATATTTTTCAATCGGAAGCGCAGGTGGCGGGGCGCAAGCGCGATTTGATTCAGGCGAATTACGTTTTCAAGGCGGATATCGATGCGCTGCGGCGGTTGATGGGCGCGGATTTGACGCCGGAGATGCGGGCGGTGGAGATTGTGCTGGAGGACGATCCGGCGCAGTTGCCGCCGAAGTCGGCGATTCTGCCGTATGAGGATGCGCTGACGGCGGCGACGCGGGTGCGGCCGGAGCTGGATGCGGCGCATCGTCAGGTGGCGCTCGATGATATTCAGGCGAAGGTGACGCGGAATCTGCTGATGCCGCGGCTGGATTTTGCGGTCAATGTGTCGTCGGCTGGTTTGGGTGGAAATCAGGTGGCAGTGACGGGGCCGCTTGGCATTACGACTCCGGCGGTTTCGGGCGGGCTGGGCGATAGTTTGGGGCAGCTCTTTGGAGTGAATTATCCGAGCTATGGGGCGTCATTGACTTTGACGTTGCCGCAGCGGAGCAGCAGTACGCGGGCGCAGGTGGTGCAGAACGAGGTTCAGAAGGCGCGGGATCAGTACAATGAGCGGCTGGTGCGGGAGCAGATTATCGAAGATGTGCGGCGGGCGCTGAATTCGATCGATCTGGCGAATGCGACGGTGGATGCGGCGATTACGGCGCGCGATTTGTCGCAGAAGAATGTGGATGCCGAGCAGCAGAAGTATGAGCTCGGGACGATCACGGCGTTTGAGCTGCTCGATTCGCAGTCGCAGCTGGCGTCTTCGCAGAGCGCGCTGCTGAATGCGGATGTGGGGTATCAGCTGGCGTGGGTCGCTTATCGGCGGGCGACGTGGACGCTGCTGGATGGGCTCGGGATGGTGCTCGAGACTCCGAGTATTCGTTGAGGGGACAGACCCTGGGGTCTGTCCCCTGGGATGATTGCTACTTGATCGGATAGCCTTGCCAGACGTATTCGAGGGCTTCCGGGAGCGTCTGGGTTTTTACGGCGGGGTCTGTGTGGCCCGCGTTGATGGCGAAGATGAACTGGTAGTGGTAGCCCTTGTCGGTGAGGACCTTTGCCATTCTCTCGTTGGCGAGAACCCAGTCGTGGTAGTTATCGCGGTTGATGTAGTTGTCGCGGTCGCCGACTTCCATCCAGATGCGGATATTCTTTTTGGGGCTTTCGGGGATCAGGTGATCGTGGAATTCCCAGGCGCCGTGCGGGGTTTCGGCGTTGTAGGGCGACTGTTGGTTCACATAAGTGCCGGAGTAGGTGAGCACGCGGTGATAGAGGTCATTGTGATACCAGGCCATTTCGAGCGCCGCTGATCCGCCGGAGCTGCCGCCCATGGTGGCGCGGCCATCCGGGTCCTTCGTCAGCTTCACGCTGGCTTCCTTCTCGACGAGGGGCAGGACTTCCTTTTCTACAAATTCCGCATAGAGGCCGGACATGGTGTCGTATTCGAGGCCCCGCTCGCTTCCCTGCGCGTCGCTGCCGCCATTCTGAATCGAGATTCCGATCATGACCGGAATTTTCTTTGCCGCGATCAGGTTGTCGAGCGCGGTGAACAGGCCCATGTCGATACCGTCTGCGCCGACGATGAAGGGAGCGGCGGTTCCGGGCTTATACTGCTTTGGAATATAGACTGCGACCTTGCGGGTCCAGGGCTGCGGGTGAGTCTGAACGACGCGCGGCGCGCTGGGATCGGTCGGCTGGGGGGCGGGCGCTTCGCCGGGAGCCGGCCCGCGCGCGATGCCGGGATAGATCTTGCCATCCACGGATTCCATGGGGAAGATCACGATTTTGCCATGGGGCACGCCGGGCTCCGCAGCCATTTCGGGAGCGGGTGTGTGGGTGGCGCCGATGATGAAGTTGCCGTCGGCCGTGGGGGACGGTACCTGGCCATCGGGGAGTTCCGTGGCTTTGACGTAGCCTTCGGTGTGTGGGTCGCGCGTCGGGTTGGGCGTACGTCCACGGCCTCCTCCGGAGAAGCCGCGTCCGCCACCGCGGCCGGAGAATCCGGCGGGCGCTGCGGCGGGGGCTTGCGCCATGGCGGCGAGACCGGCGGCGATGCCGATCAGAACTGCGGTTGCGGATGGACGGAACATGCGTGGCTCCTTAAACTCGGAATCATATCATTGGCTGAAATGGCTTAGCGTTGCGGCGGCGATTTTTTCGCTGGCGTGGCCGTCGCCGTAGGGGTTGTGAATACGGGACATCGATTCGCGGAGGGCGGGGTCGTCGAGCAGGCGGGAGACTTCGGCGACGATGCGGCCTGTGTCCGTGCCCGCGAGGCGCACCGTGCCGGCTTCGACGGCTTCGGGGCGCTCGGTTTTTTCGCGCATCACTACTACTGGCTTGCCGAGCGAGGGTCCTTCTTCCTGAATGCCGCCGGAGTCGGTGAGGAGGATGGTGGCGCGGCGCATGAGATCGACGAAGGGGACGTAAGTCTGCGGATCGATCAGATGAATGGTGGGAACGTTTTCGAGATGGCGGTGGACAGGATCGCGCACGTTGGGATTGCGGTGCACGGGGTAGACGATTTCGACATCGGGGCGGTCCGCCAGTTTGCGCAGGGCGCGGCAGATATTTTCGAAGCCTTCGCCGAAGCTTTCGCGGCGATGGGCGGTGACGACGATCAGGCGCTTCTTCGGATTGAGGACGCTCCAGTCGGAGCCGCGGAGTTCGCCCGAGGCCAGTTGGCCGGCGATGCTGAGGACCGCGTCGATTCCTGAATTGCCGGTCACGTGGACGGTGGCGGGATCGACGCCTTCGGCCAGCAGGTTGCGGCCTGCGCCCTCGGTGGAGGCAAAATGCAGGGCAGCCAGGCGGCCGGTGAGGACGCGATTGAGTTCTTCGGGGAAAGGCTGTTTCATGTCGCCGGTGCGAAGACCGGCTTCGATATGGCCTACCGGCACGCCCGCGTAGAAGGCGGTGATTGCGCCGTAGAGCGTGGTGTTGGTGTCGCCCTGAACGTAGACGATATCGGGGCGGGCGGCGGCGAGGACGGGCTCCATGCCGGCGAGAATGCGGGCGGCCGAGGCGGTGAGCGACTGGCCGGGCGTCATGGTGTTCAGGTCGTAATCGGGGGTGATGCCGAAGACGGCGAGGGTCTGGTCCAGCATTTCGCGGTGCTGGCCTGTGACGGCGACCTGGACGTGGAAGTCCGCGGGCCGGGACCGCATGTGAAGGATGACAGGGGAGAGCTTGACGGCTTCCGGGCGGGTGCCGAAAACGAACAGGGCTTTTACTGGCACGGACCTAGCGATGGCGGAAGGTGATGCGGCCCTTGGTGAGGTCGTAGGGGGAGAGTTCGAGGGTAACTTTATCGCCGGCAAGGACGCGGATGCGATTGCGTCGCAGGCGGCCGGCGAGGTGGGCGAGCACCAGACGCTCATGTTCGAGCTGAACAGAGAATTTTCCGCTGGGGAATTTCTCGATCACGGTGCCCTGTACTTCTATGCTGTCTTCTTTACTCATCTGAAATTCACTTTGCCGTTATCTTTGTCGCTTTTATCGCAGCGGAGCCGGCCGTGCAGCCTGGTCAGGTCGGGCCGGCTCCGCGCGGGCAATTAGCCGGCGATGGGCTGAACGTTGGAGGCCTGGAGACCTTTGGGCCCGCGGGTCACCTCAAACTCGACTCGAGCGCCTTCGTCGAGCGAACGATAGCCGCTTGATTCAATCGCGGAAAAATGAACGAAGACGTCTTCGCCCGATTCGCGCTGGATGAAGCCGAAACCCTTGGCTGCATTAAACCACTTCACTGTACCTTTTTCTTTCATTACCGAAACCTCTTTGAAAAGATCACAACTGGCGCGTCTTCGATTCCTGCCCCGCGCAAAAAAACAGGGCTGCCGCAGTTCTTACCGCGCAGCCCCGAGAATCAATGCGATAAAGGACAAGCACCAAAGAAACGACCAGCTATGCACAACAGTATACCGTACAGGAACTTGCGGAGAAGGGGCTCTTGAGGGAAAGGCGTGCGATTTGTCGCTGGCTAACAATTTTGTGTGAAACGGGTCTAAGCCGGTCGGGATGAGGCTCCTTTTTTGCATGGCCGCGATGTGCCTGCCGCTGTTCGGCCAGACGGCGCGATTTGAGGTGGCGTCGGTGAAGGTGCGGGCCCCGGATGCGTTGATCACGATGGTCGGTGGCGGGCCGGAGGGGTCGCGGCTGTCGCTCGCGGCGATGAGCCTGGCGGATCTGGTTTCCTGGGCGTATGGCGTGAAGGTGACGCAGGTGGTGGGCGGGCCGTTCTGGGCGCGGCAGCAGAGGGATCGTTCGACTTTGGATGGTGGCGTCAGGCGGTTCGATA
>DASYCD010000188.1:0-7088 GCA_036500405.1 Bryobacteraceae bacterium | reverse complement strand
GTGCTCGTCCGCGCCGGCCAGACGGAAGCCTCCGTCGATCTCTCGCGCCTCGCCGGCCTCAATCCTTCGGGCGTGATCTGCGAAATCATGAATGAGGACGGCACCATGGCGCGCGTCCCGCAGCTTCATGAATTCTGCGCCCAGCACGGCCTGAAGATGATCACAGTCGCGGAACTGATTCGCTTCCGCCTGCGCAACGAACACTGCGTCCACCGTCGCGCGGAAGGCGTGCTGCCGACAGCTTACGGCGACTTCCGGTCCATTCTCTACAGCAGCGATCTCAGCCCGGAATCCCATCTCGCGCTGGTGCGCGGCGATATCGGCGGCAAAAACAATGTGCTTGTCCGCATGCATTCGCATTGCGCCTACGGCAATCTGCTCGGCGGGGCATCCTGCGATTGTCAGGATCTCGTGCGTGGCTCCCTCCGCCGCATCGCCGAAGAAGGCGAGGGCGCGCTCGTCTATCTGCACTCCACCTCGCCGGGTGTTCGAGTCGAACACGGGCAACTGATCGGCCATGACCGCCACAACCCGCAACCGCCGCTTCAGCACGAAGTCGGCATCGGCGCCCAGATCCTTTCCGATCTCGGTTTGCGAACCATCCGCCTGCTGACGAATCATCCTCGCCGCATCGTGGCGCTCGAAGGCTTCGGAATCGAAATCGTCGATCAGGTTCCGATCGGTTAGAGACGTTACTTCCGCATGATGTCAATCTGCTGCTGGATATCCTGCGCGGCTTTCTCGGCGGTGGCGGGAAACTCTCCCTTCACCTGTTTGTCGCGAGTGTAGCCGACATATTCGAGCCACGCCTGCGAAAGCTTTTCACGGCGCGATTTCACAAGCACGAAAATCGGATCCGACTGGATGCGGGCAGCTTCCTCGCTCAGCGAGTCGTGCGGAAGCTTGATTTTAAAGCTTTCGAGAATCGTTTGCGCCATCAGCAGATGCCCTTCGAAGTTCGGGTGGATGCCGTCTTTCGTGAAGCTGAATTTCGGATCTGACTTGCGCTGCTGGATGAGATAAGCGTCGATCGGAGTGTGCAGATCGATGACGGTGACGTCCGTCGCTACAAGAGTTTTCTCCCACGCGGCGTAGTCGCGAAGAACGTCATCATATTTGTTGTATGGCGCTTTGTAGCTGAAATCAGGCGCGCTCGCATCGCGCACCATCGCGGCCACAGGCACAGGGTCGAATGGCGGCGGCGTGAGCAGAATGAGGCGGGCATTCTTCCCCCGAACAGCGCTGATCAGGTCCTGAATTCCCTTCTGGAAAGCCGCCATACGTTCCGGGCTTTGCGGATGATAGATGCCGTCATTCATTCCATAGCAGGCGATCACGAGCTGCGGACGGACCAGATCGAGCGCGCGGCCGAGGCGCTCGGAGAGGCAGGGGCGCGGAAACGGATGATCCTTTTCGGTGAGACAGGACGTGTTCTCGCTTGAGAGACCGATACTATCGAAATCGAATCGCACCGACGGGTATTGCTTGTTGAGGTAATACTCGACGATGGTGACGTAGTCACCCGCCTGCGTGATGCTGTCGCCCAGCCAGAGAACTTTCTGTCCGCCGAGCGGAGGCGTCTTCTCCGCAAAAAGAGTGGAGGAGGCGCAGACCAGCGCCAGGAGAAGACAAAATTTCCGCATCGATTTCACTATAAGACCTTCGCGCGTTCGAGCAGCAAATCGCGTTCGCGCGTGTTGTGGGCGAGCGAGGCGGCGCGTGCGAGTTCAACGCGCGCCTCTTCGGTGCGGCCGAGCGCGATCAGGAAGTCGGCGCGCACGGCCGGATAAAGATGGTAGCTCCGAAGCGCCGGTTCGTTTCGGAGTCTGTCGGCAATCTCGAGCGCGGCGTCCGCGCCGAAGGCTTTCGACACGGCGACAGCGCGATTGAGCTCCACGATCGGCGAAGGCGCGATCTCGCCGAGCATCCGGTAGAAGCCGGCAATCCGCGCCCAGTCGGTTTCATCGGCGGTGCGGGCGATGGCATGGCAGGCAGCGATCCAGGCCTGTAGTTCATAAGGGCCCGGCGGGTTACCAAGCTTATCGGCGCGCTCAATGGCAGCCAGTCCGCGGCGAATCAGCAGGTGGTCCCAGAGGGCGCGGTTCTGATCCGCGAGCAGGATCGCCTCGCCACGCGGCCCGGTGCGGGAGTGCAGACGCGACGCCTGAATCTCCATCAGCGCGACCAGACCGTGCACCTCCTGTTCGGCGGGCGCAAGTTCCGCAAGGATGCGGCCGAGCCGGAGAGCGTCCTCGCAAAGCGCGGGCCGTGTCCAGTCGTCTCCGGAAGTTGCGGAATAACCCTCATTGAAGATCAGGTAGATGACTTCAAGGACAGAGGCCAGTCGCGTTCGCAACTCCTCGCCGCGAGGAACTTCGAAAGGTACGCCGCCTTCGGCAAGCGTACGCTTCGCGCGGACAATGCGCTGGGCGATGGTGGGTTCGGCTGTGAGGAACGCCCGCGCGATTTCCGCGGTGGTCAGTCCACCGAGCAGGCGCAGGGTGAGTGCGGCGCGCGCTTCGGCGGAGAGGACAGGATGACACGCGGTGAAGATCAGGCGGAGCAGATCGTCGCCGATATCGTCATCGAGATTCGCGTCATGGTCAGGCACGGTCATTTGCCGGCGCGTCTCCTCGCGGGTCAGGTGTTCGTGTTTGGCGGTGTGGAGTTTGTCGAGCCGGAAGCGGTCGAGTGCGCGCCTGCGGGCGACGGTCATGAGCCAGGCGCCGGGGTTATCCGGAATTCCCTGCTCCGGCCACTGTTCGAGTGCGGCGACGAGCGCGTCCTGCGCCAGATCTTCGGCCGCGCCGATATCGCGCGCGATGCGGACAAGCGAGGCGATCAGGCGCGGCGATTCGATTCGCCAGACGGCGTCGATGATTTTGTGAAGATCGGCCGGCACCTCTACCGATCAGATCACACGCGTTGTTACTTTTCGGCGGCGGCTTTGATGTTGCGCAGGCCTTGTTCGAACTGGCCCCCGAGATATTTATCCATGCTCACAAACACGCTCATCAGTTTGCCGATGAACGTGGTCGGTCCGTACATTGCCCAAGTCACGGTAGTCGTATCCGCCCCCGGCGTCAGCGTGAATTCGGCGGTATTGTGCCCCTCGAACGGCTTGATGAAATCGAGCTGAATGAAAAGATGCCAGTCCGGCGACGCATGCTTGATTTCCATGCGTCCGGTCCCAGCCTTACGGCCCGCCCATTCGTAGACCGCGCCCTCCCCAGCCGCCGCCCCGGAGTACGAGCGCTTCAGATCCGCATCCACGTTTTCCCACGGAGACCACGCCCGCCAATTGTGAAAGTCCGCAATCAGCGGATAGATCTTCGCGGTCGGCGCGTCAATAGCGATGGAGCGCTCCACACGAAACTGCCCCGGCCGCGTCGCTGCGAAAACGAGCAACGCGGCCAGCAGAATCAGAACGATGACGGCGGCAGTCACCATTTGGCCGTGATCTCGGGATAAGCCGTAACGACTTCCTGAACGTCTGGCGGAAAGTCAGATATCTCCTGAAGCTGGCGGATTTCGATGGTCTCTCCGTACACCATGGGGCAGCGCTTCGCCCATTCGACCGCCTCTTCCTTCGATTTCACCTGGATGATCCAGTAGCCGCCAACTGATTCCTTCGATTCGGTAAAGGGACCATCCTTCACTACAGGCTTCCCATCGGCAAAGGAAACGCGAACGCCCGCCGCGGGCGGATGAAGACCGTCCAGCGCAAGAAGGATGCCAGCCTTTTGAAGGCTGTCGTTGTACTTCATCATCGCCCCGACTGCTTTGGCGTCGTCCGGCATGGCATCCGGAGGGGTGGTGGCATAGTCTTTCGGGATCACGATCATCATGAATCGCATTTTTCTGTCTCCTTTTGGACGGGGTGAATCCCGCCTCTGCCAGTACGTCGAACGGGCGGACGCCGGATCGACAGGCTCCCGGAAAAGTTTTTCTATTATTGCGCCGGACCGGCCCAATAGCGGTCGCGGGCGTGGACGGTCAGTTCCGGACGCTTCGTGGTGAGCTGAAGCTTACGGAATTCCGAAACCTGAGCCGGTTTATCCGAAACGAACCCAATGCTGTATTGGCTGCGCAGATCCTCTTCGATATCGGCGAACACCTGGTCGATGGTGAGCTTTTTCGTCACCACGAAATAGCTGCCGCCGGTCTGCTCAGCGAGGCGCAGCATATTCCGCTTGCCGATATTGCTGCCGAGACCGCCGCTCGTGAAAAGAATCGTGTAGACCAAAGTATTGCCGCGCTGCGCTTCCTGCACGGCGGCGGCGAGCGTTGCGTTGCTGCCATTATCGCCGCCATCGGAAAGGATGATCAGGGCTTTGCGGCCCTGTTGTTTGTTCATGACTTCCTTGCAGGCGTCCGACACAGCGTCAAACAGGAGCGTGCCTCCGCCGTACTGGCTGCGGAGCTCTTCGCGCGTCGGGGTGTTGACCAGCCGAAGCGATTCCTGGAGATCGGCGCGGGAGTTGGTGAGGCGCTGCATGGTCTTGACATTGATGTCGAAATCCATGAGGAACACGTGGTCCATTTTTTCCCGGAGGACGGAATCGATAAAGCGGAAGCTCGCGCCGCGTTCGGCATTAAGGACTTTTTCCTGACTGGTGCTGGTATCGACCAGCAGACCGATCGTCAGCGGCAGATTGGTTTCGGCCGAAAAATAGCGGATGGCTTCGGGGCGGCCATCTTCACGGACGGAGAAATCGTCTTTGGTCAGACTGCGTACGAACTGCTCGCTGTGATCACGTACGGTAGCGAGAATATTGACAACCTGGATCCCGGAGGAAAACGTGGCGGCCTCCTCCTGCGCGAAAGCGGGAGCAGCGAGAAGCGGCAGCAGTGCCAGCAGAGCTGTGAGGCGCATCCTGTGTCTATTGTGTACCCGCCCTCGCGGACTTAACATTAAAGGATTGTCTGCGGCAGGAATTTAAAATATGGACGCGAAGCTTCGGGCGTGGTGGTCGGCGCGGCAGCGCCTTGATGGAAGCGCTGCGGGAATGAGCGCGCGTGAGGTGCTGGAGCAGACCGGGTGGGCGCGGTCGGTGGCGGGGGCAAGTCCTTATCTGGCGCTGTTCGCTCGCGCGGGATTGCGGCGCGCGACCGTCGATGCCGAACTGGCGAAAGCGTCGATCCATGAATTGCCAGCGGCGCGTGGCTGCACCTATATCGCTCCCGCCTCGCAGTACGCCTTGGCGCTGAAAGTTGGGCAGGATTTCTCGGCGAAGAGCGAAGTCGCGACGGCCCGCAAGTTGGGTGTCACCGATGCCGAAATCGACAAGTTGAAAGCCGCGGTTCTGAAAGCGCTCGCGAAGGAGCCGCTCGATCCGGACGCTCTGCGCACCGCCGTCGGCAGCGCAGCACGCAGCCTGGGGCCCGAGGGAGTGAAGAAAGGTCTCGCGACCACACTTCCGCTCGCGCTCGGCCTGCTGCAGTCCGCGGGTGAAATCCGGCGGCTGCCGGTAAACGGCAGAATCGATCAGCAGCGCTACAAGTACGCCGTCTGGCAGCCGAATCCGCTGGCAAAGTGGAAGCTCGATACGGGCGCATCCTTCACCGAACTCGCGCGCGAATACTATCGCTGGATCGGCGCGGCATCGCTCGCCGAATTCCAGTGGTTTTCGGGGCTTGGGGTTAGGGCGTCGCAGGCTGCAATCGCTCCGCTGAACCTGGCGCCGATGCAGGGAGATCTGCTGGCCCTCCCGGAAGACCGCGCAGCGTTCGAAAAGTTTCAGCTTCCGAAGAAGCCGCATCACGTGCTGACCGGCAGCCTCGATAACATCTCCCATCTGCGCCGGGCGACGGGCAGCCTCATCGCGCTCGAAGAAGCCGTGAAGAAGACCGAGGCGTTTGTCCGCGAAGATCTCGGCGACGCGCGCACGTTCAGCCTGGACAGCCCGAATTCGCGCGTCCCGCAGATCGCGGCGCTGCGAAAAGCGGCGGGTAAGGGTTAGGTATGGCAACAGCCTTCCTGGCAGACCCGATCGCGAAAGAACACGTCGTGCCCAACGGGCACCCGGAGCGCCCACGGCGATGGGATGCCGCGGTTCGAGGTCTCGGCGACGCCCCTCTCACGGAGACTCCGGCCCGCGAAGCAACACAGGAGGAACTGCTGCTCTGCCACACCGCGACCTATCTGGAAACAGCCGCCCGCGACGTGCGATCCGGGCGCGCCACGCTTTCGACCGGCGACACTGACATCGGTCCGCGCTCGTGGGAAGTGGCGTCGCGGGCTGTGGGGACATGCCTGAACGGCGTCGACCTGGTGATGGAAGGCCGGGCGCAGAACGCATTCTGTATCGTCCGTCCTCCCGGCCATCACGCGTCGCCTGACCGCGGCATGGGATTCTGCCTCTTCAACAACATCGCAATCGCCGCCCGCTACGCACAGAAGAAATATGGAATCGATCGCGTCCTGATCGCCGATTGGGACGTGCATCACGGCAACGGCACGCAGGACGCCTTTTATACTGACCCTTCGGTCTACTTCTTCAGCACGCACCAGTCGCCCTGGTATCCGGGAACAGGCGACGCGCGCGAGCGAGGCGAGGACACCGGCTATCAGACCACGCTGAACTGTCCGCTCCCGGCGGGCTCCGGACGTGACGAAATTCTGGGCGCCTTCCAGAAGAAGCTGCTGCCGGAGATGGAAACCTACCGGCCGGACCTGGTCATGATTTCCGCCGGATTCGATTCGCGCAATGGCGATCCGTTGGGACGCTTTCTGCTGAGCGATACGGACTTCGCCGAATTGACGATGCTCCTCCGCGAAATCGCCGACAAATATTCCAAAGGACGCGTGGTCTCGGTGCTTGAAGGCGGCTACAGCCTGGAGGGACTATCGCTCGCAGTGGCGGCGCACACGAAAGCGCTCAGGACCGGAACATCGTAATCCCGGCGATGCCGGCGGCTCCGGCATCCGTGCAGCGCGGCGCGTTTTCAACCGTGATTCCGCCAAGCGCGATCACGGGAATCCCCGCCTTCGACGCGATAGACCGCAGCGCGTCCAGTCCCAAAGGTGGCGCGGTCGCCGGTTTCGAAAGCGGCGCGAAGATCGGCGCGAGAACCGCATAATCCGC
>DASYCD010000187.1:0-8102 GCA_036500405.1 Bryobacteraceae bacterium | reverse complement strand
CGGTCCGTCTCAAAAGAGAAGTGGCGGCAGTCGCGGCGTTTCTCAAGTTTTTCCGCTTGTGGCCGATAAGGCCTCCATGGGGCATTTTGTGGAAAAAGCCGTGGTGGTCTCTCGCCATGCCGTGCTGGTGGCGGGTTTTCGCGCGTTGATTGCGGAACCGCGTGGGACCTCGGTGGTGGAATGTTCGGATCTCGCAAACCTTTCCGTGGCGCTGGCGGAAGAGCGGCCGGGCGTCGTACTGGTCGATTCCGCGTTACTGCCTGATCCCGGCTGGGTGCGGGAGTGGAAGCTTCGTGTTCCGCATCCGTGCATCGTGCTCTGGGTGGACCGGATTGCGCCGGAGTTTGCGCGTGAAGCTCTGCAATGCGGTGTGCGAGGGATTCTGCGGAAAGAATCGGCTGCCGCGAGTTATAGCGAATGTCTGGAGAAAGTAGCGGCTGGGCAGCTCTGGCTGGAGCGCGGGCTTGCGGATGCTTTGCTGACGGCGCGCACGATCCGGCTTTCGCCGCGGGAGCGTCAGTTGATCGGGCTGCTGACGCAGGGGTTGCGAAATAAGGAAATTGCCGGCCGGATGAACATCACGGAAGGCACGACGAAAGCGTATTTGTCGAGGCTTTTCGAAAAGACAGGGGCGGGGGATCGGCTGGAACTGGCGGTCTACGCGATGAAGAACCTGGAGACGCGGTCAAAGTTTGCGTAGGGACAGGAGCTA
Organism: Bryobacteraceae bacterium; assembly: GCA_036500405.1. GTDB lineage: Bacteria > Acidobacteriota > Terriglobia > Bryobacterales > Bryobacteraceae > BOG-234. Next base: position 7,390 of record DASYCD010000187.1, on the reverse strand, counting down.
GTTTGTTGTGGGAGTTCTTTCCAGGTGATCCACCACGATTGTGTCGAGAGAAGCCTTGCGCGGCTTCAATTCGAGGCCGAGTTCCTTCACCGCTCGAAAGACTGCTGGACCCGAAGGGTCGGGCAGCATGCCGATTGAACCCAATCCTAAAATCGCTATCAACTTCTGGGCGGCAGGCATGCCCGACATCTGATCTCCCGGCAGATCCAGCGCGACTTCGTAGTCGCCCTGGAGTTTCGTCGAGTCAATGATGGGCCGGTCCGTGAATTGCGTCAGCATGCTGGCAAGGGCGGGCATCGTGATTTTCGCCATCTGCAGTTGCATGTCGTTCAGGCCGGGCGTGACACGCACGGTTCCGGTGGGGCCGCCGGAAATAGTGGAGTTGTCCAGGTGAACGACTCCTGGCGTTAGAGGAGTCGCTTCTTCGGCCAGCCTCTTCTTGATTGTCAGCCCGCCCTTTGCAACGGACAGCTCATAGACTGGCTGCATGCGGCGCTCCCGATGTATGGCCAGTTTGAATCGTTCGGCCAGAAGGGACCGCATCATTTCCGGGGCCCTGCCCGCGGATTGACCTGCGGGAATCTTCGCCAGAATATCCCAGCGTGTGTCGTTCATCCACGCCGGTCCCGACAATTGATACGGTTTGACGCGGTATGCGTAAGCGATCAGGTCTGTCAGAGTCACGAAGCCGTAGTCGGCGCGGGAGCCGTCAACGCTGATGCCCACGTGAAACTGTCCGGTGCGCGCGTTTTCCATCGATAAAGGCAGCGCCTCTTTGATGGATGCGGCCTCGAATCCAGCGATAGCGGGCAGGAGAAAAGCGGCGATGACGGCGCATCTCATGATTTTGCTAACAGTGTAGTACAAATGCGGGTGGAAGGGAGATCAAAGTCTGCGCAAAAGCGCTTTGGCCTCTTTGAACTGCGGGAACTGGCGCTCGTGCTCCTTGAATTCCGGGGTGTGGACGCAGCGGCGCGCGCCGGAATGATCCACCGGATATCTCAGGTGCAGCATTTCGTGGAACATGACGTATTCGAGAGCGAGCAGCGGCACGCGGACATCATCGAAGATCCGGCTGATCATGATCATGTTGTGCGACGGGTCGAAGTGACCGAGCCGCGTCCGGGAGCGCACGTGGCTCCAGCCGAGCTGAGGCCGTGACATCATCCCGCCGAAATACCGCGTGTTGATGTCTTCGAAAACGGCTTCGAGATTGTGAACGGCTCCCTCCGGCCCTTTGTGCGTCTTGCGTCCGCGCGCCTGGCGGGTGGAATTGATTTTTCCGCGCATGTCGCGGCGGTTCAGATAGAGCCGGTAGCGGTGCTGGTGGTGCGGGGCGACCTCTTTCCGGTACAGCTTGCTCAGAAGAATGTGGGCCAGCGCTTCGGTGACCGGGGCGGGAGCGCCTTCGAGGAGATCCGTAATCTGGACCGAGATGGCTCCGTTCTCGAGGCGCACGCGGCTATTGGGATCGGCGAACGGTTTGTAGTTCACTTCAATCGACGGGATGGGCGTGCGCGGCCGCAACTCGCGGTGCACGCGCCCGAAGATCTCAGCGGGCGATTCGAAAAACAGCGAACTCGCGAGGTTTACGGGACGAATTGTGCCCGGCTCGTTTTCCGCCGGGGCAGGCTCCGGCGCCGGACGCGCGAAGAATGTCTCGTCGTCAAAAAGGTTCGGAGCGGGAGAATAAACCCGATCGCCCATAATAAAAGATTACGCACTCACCACTGATGCCTGCCAAAAGAGCGAAAATCACATCGATCGGGCGTTATGTTCCGCCCAGCGTTCTCACCAATGCCGATCTCGAGAGGATGGTGGAAACTACCGACGAATGGATTCAGACGCGCGTCGGTATTTCCGAGCGTCACATTGCGGGGCCGGAAGCCGCCACGTCGGATCTGGCGACCGCAGCCGCCAAAGACGCGCTGGAGCATCGCGGAATCGGGGCCAACGAGGTGGACGCCATTATCGTTTGCACCGTGACGCCGGACATGATGTTTCCGTCGACGGCGTGCCTGGTACAGAACAATCTCGGGGCGCATCGAGCCTGGGGATTCGACCTGGTGGCCGCGTGCAGCGGATTTGTTTACGGCCTGACGACGGGCGCAAGCCTGATTGCCGCGGGCACGCATAAGAAGGTGCTCGTAATTGGCGCCGACACGATGAGCCGCATCATCGATTACAAGGATCGCGCCACGTGTGTGCTTTTCGGCGACGGCGCCGGAGCAATGCTGCTGGAAGCGGCTGAAGACGGTGAAGACGCGGGGTTCATCGATTTTTTTGGTGAGATCGATGGCTCGGGCGGAGAGTTTCTCTATATGCCCGGTGGCGGCAGCCGGAAGCCGCCAAGCGCGGAGACGGTAGCGGCCGGGATGCACTACGTCCATCAGGAAGGCCAGCAGGTTTTCAAGTACGCGGTGCGGAAGATGTATGAGATGTCGACCTCGCTGCTGGAGCGAAACAACCTCACGACGAAAGATATAGATCTGCTGGTTCCGCATCAGGCGAACCGCCGCATCATCGACGCGACGACGGAACGGCTGGGGCTGGCTCCGGACCAGGTCATGATCAACATCAATCGCTACGGGAACACGACGGCCGGGACGATTCCGCTCGCTACGTGCGACGCGGTTGCCGAAGGCCGGCTGAGCAAGGGCAGGCTGGTGCTGTTTGCGGCGGTGGGGGCGGGCTATACCGCGGGCGCGAGCCTGTGGCGCTGGGCGTTCTAGAAAAACCTGCTTTCGGATCAATTCTGCGAGGGCCGCGCGATGTGGTCGATGACGACAGTATCCACTGCGGCTTTCACCGATTCCAGACGAAGCCCGAGCTGTTCCTGCAGCGCGGTAAAAATCGTGGGGCCGGCGCCGCTGGTGTCTGAATCGAGCGACCAGTCCAGAACATAGTCATACTTCCCGGTCAACCCGGTTCGGTCAATCACGGGCCGTCCCGTCAGACGCTCCAGTTCCTTTACGAACATGGGCATCGTGATCGCGAAACCCTGGTTGTGTCCGCGGCTGCCGCGAAAACCCAATTGCTCACCCGGCACGGTTACCACGTTCAGCTTCGCGCCGCCTTTTGCGACGGTCAGGGCGTAGGACGTGAGCTCTCTCGCTTCGTGATGCACGCGTAATGCGAATCGGTTGGCCAGCAGCGACCGCAGTCGTTCACGAAACTGATCGTCGCTTGTTTGACCGGCGTCGGTTTTCGCAAGGATGTCATACCGCGCAGTGTCGATCCAGCCGGGCGCATCCAGTAACTCGAAGTCGCGAAGATCGTAAGCGAAAGAATAATCCCGCGCAACGGATAGTTCTCTGTGTGCAGGCTGCCCGAGTGATCTGTATAGAGCGACTCGAATGTGCCGTTGTCCGGATTCGAAACCCGGACCGATGCAACGTCAAATTGAAGCTGCGAGAACGCGAATCCGGCGAACACGCAGAGTGCAGCTCCGGCGGAGATCCATGGGCGCATTTCGATCAGACGATCTCAGCGCCCCCGCGTTAGCCGCCGCGCTATTCGATGATGGAAACCGAGCTGGTACCCGCCGTGCCGAGGCCGGTCTGCGACAGGCTGGTGGCCTGCTTGAGAACTGCGCCGCCCTGAAAGCTGACGGTGCCGGCGACGATGCCGAGAGTCGAAGTATTGCTGCCGTTATTGATCGTGAGACCGGATTTCGGGAAATAGAGAGAGCCTGTCAGGTTTTGATTCGCGCCTCCCGCAAAGGTGCTTGTTCCAGCCGCCTGGGTACGATCCTGATAAAAAAGAACGCCCTGATAATCGCCCGAGCTCTGCGCGGTCAGCGTTACGCCGGAGCCGTTTGAAATGTTGACCTGCGCTCCTCCGGTGAGATAGATCGTCACGCCGCCGGTTGCAGTGAGAGTTCCCCCGCCGTTGGCAACGTTAAAGCCGGACGATCCGTTGATGATGTAAATTCCCGGCGCCATGACAGCCGACATTCCATTCGAAAGGGTGAAATTGCAATAAGTGCCGGGACTCAGCTGATAAGCGCTCGGCTGCCATGCCGTGTAGTTTCCGTTGATGCATGAGCCGGCGGGAGTGGGCGCCGGGAGATTGAGGAAGGGATCGGTCACCGCGGTGACGCCCGTAGTGGGGGTGAGACTGTTGCAGCTTCCGGTGGGGTTATTGATGCAGCCGCCATTGTTGTGGACCACCTTCCCGACAGCATTGAAGGTCGTCGACTTCAGTACCGCGCCGCCGGTCACGAGCGCGGCTTCGTTGTTGTTGGAATTCACATACACACCGCAGGAAGAAGTTGTCACCTGAGCTCCGTTGCCGATATTGAGCGCATCTTTCGCGGTGCTGTTCAGCAGGTAAAGGCAGTTATTGCTGATTGAGCTTGCGGAACCGGTGATTGCCGCGCTCGAGCGCGAACTGCTGCTCAACACGTTCGAGCCAAAGAATTGAAGCTGGCTTTCGGTGATGCGGACCGTGGCCCAGTAGGAGACGGTGGTGCCTGGAACGGTGGGAACGGAACTGGTGGTGTTGGCCTGGATGGAGACGGTCTGGCTGCCGGTTGTCGTAAATCCGTTCTGGGCCGCCGTCCAGCAGCCATAGTCGAAGGCGCTTGAAGTGTCTGAAATGGTCGGGGCAGTCGCCGGGCAGTTGGCCGCGGTACCGGAGGGCGAACCGCACCAGACTTGATTCGTTCCACAGGTCTGGGAACCGGGGGACTTCGTCTTTGCCAACTCAATGACAGCGGTGGCAGCGGCGTCACTTGCGGTTTGGGCCGCTTCCCGACGGTAATAGCCGTAACCGAGATCGACCACGAGCCCCATCATGCCGAGCATCGCAAAAAGCGAAACCGAGGCCATGAGCAGCGCCTGGCCACTTCTTCCGTTCTTTGGGGTCATTTTCATGGGTTCAAAAGACTATAGGCTGGGATGAGTTGGCGCCCAATACGACCGGGTTGAATGTTACGCCACCGCCCCACGGGGTCCAGAAGGAAATGGCGGGGCTGAACTGGTAGGTGGCGGAAATGGTGACCACAGTGGAGGTCGTGTTCCCGTTGGTCGAGGGAAATGCCGTGCTGCTGCTATAGCAGTTGGAAATCGGATTACAGGAAACGTCACCGGTATCGTTGGAATGCAGAGTCACATTCAGTTGACCATCGGGAATTCCGAGCGCGTTGGAAGCGATTTGACTCGCAACGGAGCCAACGGTTGTGGCGCAGGTCTTACCGGCGCAGCCCTTTCCATGAACAGAAGCCGCTCGCGTCGTTGCGTTCACTGCTTCCGCGATGGTGTGGTACTGCCACATTCCGAGCGCCATCCAGAACAGCGAGAAGAGCGTGCAAATCAGTGGAACACCGATTAAGGTGAATTCCAGCATGGTAGAGCCGCGGCGTTGAGAGTGTGAGCCGAAGTTTTTCATTGGCGGACCGGCATGGTGACTGTTTTGTTGATCGTGATGCTGCCTGGCATAATTCCCGGAATTGCAAGCAGGTTGACGGTGTAAGCGACTGCAACCGTGACGTAAGTAATCGAGAACTTGGAGTAGGAGCCAGGCGTCGCGCTGAGAGATGCCCCGCAGGCTGTGACAGGAGTGGGCGCGTACTTGAAGAGGGGAAGGGCGTAGGTTCCGCATGCAGGGGAGGGAGAGGCCGTTAAGGCGATCGCATTGGCGTTACTCGCGGAACCCCAGGTGGCGGCGACTCTCGCGGCATTCTGGGTTGCGATCAGCGCGTAGGCAGAGAAGCCGAAATCGAGGACTGCCATGAACGATACGACAATCCAGGGAAGCAACAGCGCGACTTCAACAGCCGCGGTTCCACGCTCCGATCCAAACAGCCGCCTCTTTGCGCGAGGGTGAGAGTCCTGCATCAGATACTATTCTCATATTTCGTGAGAACCAGTACCAGTCCAACAATAGTTAGTACGACGATGCGGTTGGTTAGCTGCGGGAATGCTGTCCTGCGCATTGATCAGGAGGGAAGTTACGCTGCCTGAAATTCGAGTAAGATAAAGGGCACGCGACACCTTCTTACAGCCACGCTCTTGTGCAGTTCGATCGCTCTTGGACAGGGCGGCAGCGGATCTACGAACGGCTCTCAGAACGTCATTCGAGGTCTACCGCCTGCGACTCCGTTACCGACCGGCGGGGATTACTCTGGCGGTACGAGTCTCTCCGGGCGGGTTGCGGTGGAAGATGGGGCGGTTGCGCCTCTCGGAATTGCAATCGAGATGGTGTGCTCCAACCTCCGGCGGACGGTAGCCTCCACCGATAGCCAGGGACAGTTTACGTTCCGGTACGGTGGATCCGCGAGCTCGGTTTCGGATGCATCGGAATGGGGTCAGAAGAGTTCTAACCCTTTATTGAGCACTTCGTCGGGAGACGCGGCGACAGCGTTGCGGACAATCGTGGATTGCAACCTGCGCGCGAACCTTCCGGGATACCAGTCGGATGAAATCAATCTCACGGATCGCCGCGCTTTGGATCGCTCCGACGTTGGCACGATCGTACTGCACCGCGTTTTCGCGGTGGAGGGCGTAGTAGTGAGCAGCACTTCGCTCAATGCTCCGAAAAAAGCCAGGGATGACTACGAGAGCGGATTAAAAGCCATGCGTTCGGGGCGGATGGACGCGGCGGCGAAAGCGTTCGACCGGGCAATTGCGGCGTATCCCGGCTATGCGAATGCGTGGCTCGAGTTGGGCAGGGTGAGGCAGCAACTCGGTACAGCGCCCGCGGCGCGGGAGGCGTGGAAAAAAGCCATTGAACTCGACGCGAAGCTGACGGGAGCGTATGTGGAACTCGGGCTCGACGCGGGACTGAGCCATGAGTGGAAGGTAGCCACCCAATATCTCGATAAGGCGCTCCGGCTGGACCCGGTGGATCACCCCGACGCATGGTTCGGCGATGCTGTGGCGCATTATTATCTCGGCGAATACAGCGATGCGGAGAAGAGCGCGCGCGAGGCGGTGCGGCTCGATTCGAAAGGACGAAATCCGCGCGCCGGGTATGTTCTGGGGATGGTCCTGGCCCATAAGGGCGATCGCGAGGGCGCGGCGGCGGAACTGCGGCGTTACCTGAAGGCCGCGCCGGAGGCCCCGGATGCCGAACTGGTGAAAACGCAACTCGCGCAAATCGAAAACGGCGCGGCCAAACAGGCAAAGTAACAGGCTCTCGGTGCCCGGTCCAATCGACAGGAGCCAACTTGTCCAACAAGGGGATGGCCAGCAGTACGTGGATTGCGGGCTCGCGCCTGCTGTTTCAGGGTGCCCGTCGGGATGTCGCCGGAAACAATTTACAACTAAGCCGGAATCAGCCAGTCCGTCGCGAGAGCCGCCAGATATAAGCCGATTCCAAATACGATGTGGGTAATCACGCTCTTGACGCTGTTAAACAGCGGCTTCGCGGTTTTGGAAGACGCGAC
>DASYCD010000186.1:0-9113 GCA_036500405.1 Bryobacteraceae bacterium | reverse complement strand
CGCGGAGGTAAGCCGTGCCGAGTAGAATGCCGCCGTCGGCGATCACTTTCAGCGAGCCGACCCGGTACCAGTCATCTCCCATCCCCGTGACGAAGGGAATGGACTCAACTTCTTTCCGCACGTCGGCGGGCGTTCCCTGTCCGGTCATCAGATATGTGACATAGCTGCGAACCGTGAGCTCGTTTTTCTCCCGCAACTCCTGGTAGACCCGGAAGCCCTCGGGGTGCTCGGAACGATCGATCACGCTGGTGATGCCGACGGCGTTGTAGGCCTTCTGCATGGCCTTCAGGGCCCAGATCATATCGGCGTGGGTCGGGGTTTTGGACGTGCGGAGCGGCTTGAGCAACTGCGGCGCGCCGATGATCAGGCCCGTTGGCTCGCCATTCCTGTCCTTGATGATTTTGCCGTCGGCCGGCTCCGGAGTATCCCGCGACACACCGATCATACGGAGCGCCGTTGAGTTGAGCGCTGAGCTGTAGCCGTTGTCCGTCAAGGCGGCGCGATCGGGCGCAGCCGCATCCAGTTCCTGCCGGGTCGGATAGCGATGCTCGTCGAGCCGTGAGGAGTAAACCTTCGGGATCAGAATGACGCGGTTAGGAGGAAGGGAATCGACGCGGTTGCGAATGTACTTTTGAATTTCGGGAATCGACTTGAGGACCGGAATCGGGCCATCCTGTTCGGCGAGGGCCGACGTAATGGGATGGGTGTGGCTGTCTTCGAGCCCAGGCAGAACGGTGCGGCCGTGCAGATCGATCATGTGTGCCGATGGCCGGGCCGCCTTGCGAACTTCAGCGAGCGTGCCGGCGGCAAGGAAGTGGTTGCCTCTGATCGCGAGGGCCTGAACCGCCGGGTGACTGTCCCACATGGTGACAATGTGGCCGTTGTAATAGATAAGATCCTGCGCGGGTTGCTGGGCTGCCAGCGCCACGGGCAGCGCAATCAGAAGAATGAGATTTCGGATAGCCATGGACGTTTGATGGGGCTACTTTTGACCGTAGTCGAGCTTCGGATACCAATCGGCGCCGCGGCCTTCGGGTGTGTAGTCCAGCATCTGCCAGAGCAGATCCATGTCGGGGGCGCCACGGGGGTCCTGACCGGGGTCGGACATGTCGAAGTTCATTTCGGGACTGTAGAAGTGGCGGACAATGCCTTCGCGGCGCGTGAAGACGCTGAAGCCCGGCATGTCGGCGTCATCGGGGTTCACGTAGGTGCGGGTGTAATCGCCGGAGGTGTCGGAGAAAAACCGCAGGTTCAGCAGGCTGCGCTGCTTCTGGAATTCGAGCAGGCGCTCGATGGGTGAACGGGCGGTCACGGCTATGGCAACGCGTTCGCGCAGATTGACTGCGGCGCCGTTCCACGACGTCAGGAAGGACGTGCAACTGGGGCATGCGGCGGCGCGCTTCGGGCCAAACATCATGCTGTAGATCAGCAGCGTGTCTTTATCGCCGAAGAGATCGGAGAGATGAACAGGGCCGCCGGGGCCGACGAATTCAAAATCCTTTGGGGTCGCGCCACCGGCAGGTAAGGAGCGGCGTTGTTCCGCGACGCGTTCCAGATGACGGCGCAGCTCGATTTCTTCGACGAGCAGTGTATTGCGAGCTGCGCGATACTCTGCGCTTTCATTCGGGAAGTGAGCTTGATTCGTTGCGACGAGTTGCTGCGCTGGAATGAGGTCCGCCATGTCCCTAAGATAGCGAAATGCCGAGGGTCGATTCTGCTATGCTGGGGGCGCAATGCCGGAATGCAGCCATCTCGATCAGATCCAGGACGTTAAACCGCACACGCGCGGCTGCGAGGAATGCCTCAAGATGGGTGACACCTGGGTGCACCTGCGGCTCTGCATGACGTGCGGCCACGTGGGCTGCTGCGATTCCTCGAAGAACAAGCACGCTACCAAACACGCTCACCACACCAAACACCCGATCGTGCGCTCCATTGAGCCGGGCGAGGACTGGGGCTGGTGTTATATCGACGAAGTTGAGCTGGATTTTTCCTGATCCGGATGGCGGCGCTGGTGGAGTTCCGCAATGTCCGGTATCAAGCCGGCGGGCGCGAGATTCTGCGCGGCGTCGATCTCACTGTGGAAGAAAATGAAACCGTCGTATTGCTGGGACGCAGCGGGTCCGGCAAGACGACGCTTCTGAAAATGGTGAATGGCCTGATCGCTCCGTCATCGGGCGAAGTGCGGTTTGGCGGAACGCCGGTGAACACGCAGGATCCGATTCAAATGCGGCGCAGGATCGGCTATGTGATTCAGGATGGCGGTCTGTTTCCCCATTGGACCGTTGCCGAGAATACCGGTCTGGTTCCGAAGCTGGAAAGATGGCCGCGCGAGAAGACGGAAGCGCGGGTCGCGGAGTTGCTGAATGCGGTGGGGCTCGCGCCCGAGACGTACGCGGCGCGATATCCGCGGCAGCTTTCGGGTGGTGAGAAACAGCGGGTTGGGATTGCGCGGGCGCTGGCGGCGGATCCGCCGTTGCTGCTGCTCGATGAGCCTTTTGCGGCGCTGGATCCGGTGACGCGGTTCGGTATGCAGCGGCATTTCGCGGAATTAAAGAAGGCGTTCGGGAAGACGGCCATTTTCGTGACGCACGATATTCGCGAAGCGCTCACGCTTGGCTCGCGCATCGCGCTGCTGAAGGATGGCGCCATCGAGACGGTTGCTTCGGCGGAGGAATTCGCGCGATCGACGTCGCCTGAGGCGCGGGAGTTTCTCGCGACCATTGAGGACGGGCATGCTCACGCGTGAGATCGGCAGCCTGACGCTGGAACATTTCTGGCTGGTCGCGATCTCGGTGTTTGCCGCGATCGCAATTGCAGCGCCTTCGGCCGTGTGGCTTGCGAGGCATGCGCGCGGCCGACGGTGGGCGCTCGGGACCGTCAACATCATCCAGACAATACCGAGTCTGGCGCTCTTTGGGTTTCTGCTGCCGGTTCCGTTCATCGGCGGCGTAGGGAAGCGGACCGCGATCATCGCGCTGATTCTTTACGCGCTGCTGCCGATTCTTCGCAACACGGTAGCGGGCATTCTCGGCGTCGACGCCGGCGTGCGCGAATCCGCGATCGCAATGGGAATGACAGACGCGCAGGTCTTGCGGCAGGTGGAATTGCCGCTGGCGATGCCGATGATTCTCGCGGGAGTCCGGATCGCAACGGTCACTACAATCGGAACAGCGACGATCGCGGCCGCTATTGGAGGAGGAGGACTCGGGACATTCGTGTTTCGGGGAATCGCGATGGCGGATTCAAAGACGATTCTCGCCGGCGCTGTCCCGGCGGCGATTATGGCGATTGTGGCGGATGAGGTTCTCGAATGGGTCGAACGCCGGTTCTCTTATTGACGGCGCTGTTGCTGGCGGGTTGCGCGTCGACGCCGCACGTCACGGTCGGGGCGAAGAATTTCACCGAGCAGATGGTGCTCGGCGAAATTGTGGCGCAACAGATCGAGCGGCGCATGGGAATGGAAGTGGAGCGCAAGTTCGGCCTGGGCGGCACGCTGCTCGCGCATGAAGCGCTGCGTACGGGGAGCATCGATGTCTATCCTGAGTACACCGGAACCGCGCTCACTGCTGTCCTGAAGCGGCCGATTGTGAAAGATGCACATGCGGCGTTCAGTGAGGTGGCAGCGGGGTACCAGCAATGGGGCATCGAATGGCTCGCGCCGCTGGGATTCAACAATAGCTTCGCGATGGTGGTGCGGACTGAAGACGCGCGCGCTCAAAATTTGAAGACATTGAGCGACGCGGCGCATCGTATAGCTTCGTGGCATGCCGGCGTCGGGTATGAATTCACGCAGCGGCCGGATGGTCTGAATGGCTTGGTTCGCACGTATGGGCTTCGTCTGGATGGCGCGCCGGTGACCATGGACCTTGGATTGCTTTATCAGGCGCTTACATCCAAAAAGGTCGATATTGCGGCGGGAAGCGCGACTGATGGCATGCTGGCTCATGAAGAATTTACGGTTCTCGAAGACGATCTCCACTATTTCCCGCCGTATGAATGCGCGCTCGCGGTAAGGAAAGATACCGAGCAGCGTTTTCCAGAATTGCGCAAAGTGCTGGCGGAACTTTCGGGCCGTATTTCAGACAAAGATATGCGGCGCATGAATGAATTGGTGGACGTTCAGCACAAACCAATTGCCGAGGTGGCTCGTAACTTTATCGCCACATTGAAGTGAGAAAATTCGGCGGAGAGGAAAAGAATTGATGGTGACGGAAGCTGTAAATGTCGCGCGTCACACCCTGCTTACACGGCTGGAAACGGCGCGGGATGAGGCGGATGCGCTGTTCCGGACGGTGAAGACGGAAGCGATGTATGACCGGCCGATTGCGGAGCGTCACAGAATTGTTTTTTATGTGGGGCATCTTGAAGCGTTCGATCGCAATCTGCTGAGCGATCCGGCGAGCGCCCGAAGTGAGTTCGATGAATTGTTCGCATTCGGGATCGATCCGGTTGGTGGCAATCTTCCCACGGATCAGCCGGCCGACTGGCCGAGTCTCGGAGTGGTCTATGACTATCGCGACCGTACGCGTGCGCACGTTGACGGTTTGATCGAGCGGATGGCCGCGCGGGGCGATGAGGAGTTCGATGTGCGGCTGAATGTCGCGATTGAGCACCGCCTCATGCACGCGGAAACGCTGGCGTATATCTTTCATCAGTTGCCTTACGATCGAAAACACGGCGCGGAGACCTACGGCGCGCCTTCTCATCACCCGACTTCTTCTACGCCGTTGAGAATTCCCGCTGGACACGCGATGCTTGGGTTGCGCCGTGAGTCAGGCATGTTTGGATGGGATAACGAATTTGAAGCGCATACGGCGGCGGTCCCGGAATTTTCCATTGCCCGCAGCAAGGTGACGAATGGCGAATTCCTGCGGTTTGTGAACGACGGCGGGTACCAGGAACGTTCGCTGTGGTCGCCGGAGGATTGGGAGTGGCGATCGTCTGCCCAGTTCACGCATCCGCTGTTCTGGGAAGAGCGTAACGGCGCGTGGATGTATCGCGCAATGTTCAGCGAGATTCCGCTGCCGCCGCACGAGCCGGTTTATGTGAGCCACGCGGAGGCCTCCGCGTATGCGAGGTGGCAGGGGAAGGCGCTGCCGAGTGAAGAGCAGTGGCATCGCGCGGCGTCGGGATCGACCGAAGTGGAAGACCTGCACGGCACAGGATGGGAATGGACTTCGACGAAGTTCGCGCCGTTTCCTGGGTTCACTGCTATGCCGTTTTATCCGGGATATTCGGAGCCCTTCTTCGATGGAAAGCATTACGTGATGAAAGGCGGTAGCCCGCGCACGGCGCCGGTGATGCTGCGGCCGAGCTTTCGTAACTGGTTTCAGCCCCACTATCCCTACGTGTACGCAGGATTCCGCTGCGTGGAGAAGGAGAACGCATGAATACAGCCATTGCTGCTGAACCATCTGCTGATTTGACCGCGCGATTCGCGATCGAGGTCCGCGACGGACTCTCAAAGCCGGGTCAGAAGACGCTGCCCTCGAAATACCTCTATGATGCGCTGGGCTCGGCGCTGTTCGATGCCATTACGGCGCTTCCTGAATACGGGCTCACGCGCGCGGAAGAGCGTATCCTGCAGCGGCGGGCGGAGGAGATTGTGAGTTATGTGCCGCGGCCCACGGTGGTTTCCGAACTGGGCAGCGGCAATGGCAGAAAAACGCGCTGGATCCTGAGCGCGCTGTGCGCGCGCGAGCCGCTTTCCTACTATCCGATCGAGATTTCGCGCGCGGCGCTGGCTTCGTGCGAATCGGAACTGCGTGATATTGAGGCGGTCAGTGTTGTGGGTGTGGAGCGTGAGTATCTCGATGGGCTGCGCGAAGTGGCGGCGCTGCGGCCGCCGGATTCGCATCTGCTCGTGTTGTTTCTCGGCAGCACGATTGGCAATTTCGATCGCGGCGCCGATGCGCGGTTTCTATCACGCGTTCGTGGTTTTCTGCGCGCCGGCGATTCGCTGCTGCTCGGCACAGACATGCTGAAGGCGGAAGAGCGGATGATTGCGGCTTATGACGATCCGCTGGGCGTGACGGCGGCGTTCAATCTGAATCTGCTGGTGCGGATCAATCGTGAACTCGACGCGGATTTCGATCCGCGGCAGTTCTCGCATGAGGCGCGTTTTAATGCCGCTACCAGCAGTATCGAGATGCATATCCGGTCGAAGCGGAAGCAGACGGTGCATGTCCGCCGCGACGGATACCAGGCTACGTTTCAGGAAGGCGAAACGATCTGGACCGAGGGCTGCCACAAGCACTCGCCGGGGTCGATCGACGAACTTGCCGCCGCGTCCGGTTTCCGCCAGCGCGCGCAGTGGGTGGATGCGGAATGGCCTTTCGCCGAGACGCTGCTGCTCGCCTGCTGAGGGGCCGCGCTCTACTTATTCCGCAGGTATTCGTGCACGAGTTGCACGGACATGGCGCCTTCGCCCACGGCTGCCGCAACCCGTTTGGAGGATCCAGAGCGCGCGTCGCCCGCGGCGAAGACTCCTTCGCGGCTGGTCTCGAGCAAAAGTGGCGTGCGGTCTGACGTCCAGTACGGAGATTCCTTCATGGCGGCGCCGGTGCGGATGAAGCCTTTCTCATCGCGCTCGATTTCCGCCGGCAGCCAATCCGTGTGCGGCATGGCGCCGATGAAGCTGAAGACGGCGGGCGTATCGATCCGCCGCACCTCTTTGGTTCGCACGTTCTGAACTTCAATGTACTGCAGATGGCTGTTGCCATCGAGACGGTGAATCACGGTTTCGGTGAGCAGCTCAATGTTTCCGATCTGGCTGATGCGGTGAACCAGATAGCTGGACATGTTCTTGTTGAGATCGTCGCCACGGATGATGATGATGACTTTGCTCGCGTGACCGGCGAGGAACACGGCGGCCTGCCCGGCTGAATTGCCTCCGCCAACGACGATAGCGGGACATCCTTCACAGAGATGCGCCTCCGCGGGCGTTGCGGCGTAGTAAACGCCGGCGCCTTCGAAGCGCTCGCAGCCTTTTGCTTCCAGGCGGCGGTATTGCGCGCCGGTAGCGATCACCATGCACTTCGCGGTGATCTGCTCGCCGTTCTCCAGATCGATGACCGCGTACCCGTTATCAAATGAAATGCGTTTGGCGGGCGTAGGGATGGAGAGGTGCGCACCGAATTTGTTCGCCTGAAGAGTGGCGCGGTCGGTCAGTTCCGCCCCGGTGAGACCAGTGGGAAAGCCGAGATAATTTTCGATCCGCATGCTGCTCCCCGCCTGACCGCCCGGCGCAGTGGCCTCGAGTACAGCGGTGCGGAGCCCTTCGGAGGCGCCATAGACCGCGGCGCCCAGACCGGCTGGGCCGGCGCCGACGACGACGAGATCGTAGAGTTCCTGCGTCAGGCGCTGGGTAATGCCGACGCGTTCAGCCAGTTCCTGATTTGTTGGATTGCGCAGCAGCACCATGTGGCGGCAGGCGACCACCGGAGTGTCCGCTTCCGTGATGCCGAATTCCTTGAGGATGGCGTTGACGCTCGGGTCCGTTTCAATATCGACCCAGGTGAAGAGAACGCGGTTGCGGGAAAGAAAATCGCGCACGCGGAACGTGTCAGCCGAATAACGCGAGCCGATGACGCGCAGGCCGACGACTTTGCCGGAATCGCGCACCAGCTGGCGGCGAGCAATGAAAGCCTGAAGCACGATGTCGCTCAGGGTGGGGCATTGAGTCAGCAGGTGCCGCAGCGCTTCCTGCGGGACTTCGAGAACATCAGTATCGCCGCGGACAACGGCCGTGAAAATTGCAGGCAGGCCCGTCAGATGCGAGATGTCGCCGGTGAACTGACCGGGCCTGTGAGTGGTGAGAAGATGCGGTTCCTCACCGCTGTAATCGTAGATCTCGATCTGCCCGGACTTCACGATGTAGAACCGAATAGCACGATCTCCGGTGGAGACCAATATGTCGCCATCGGTATGGTGTTTACTGTTGACCTGGGCGCAGGCGGCGATCTGAGTGACCTGCGTTTCAGTCAGGACGGGAAAGGCAACGGATTGAAGAGTGTTTTGCGCCATGGGAACTCGCTATGTTCTATTGTCGCCGGAACGGGGACTAAGATGGTTGTGTGTCGCGAATCACCCTGAGCGTTCCGCGTGTGGCGGGACTTGTCTGGATGCTGTGCGCGGCTTCCGCAGCCCTCGCCCATCATTCTTTTGCGATGTTCGAGATGTCGAAGAACGTGACCTATAAAGGTACGGTCGTCGAATACCACCTGGAGAACCCGCACTCGCACATCATCATCGAGGTGCCGGCAAGCGAGGGCAAAGATCTGACGGGCCGGTGGGACATTGAGGGCGGCGCCGTGAACATCATGGTGAAGCAGGGCTGGACGAAGACGACGTACAAGCCAGGCGATCCGGTCACCGTGGTGGGGCACCCGATGAAAGACGGATCGAAAGCGGCGTCACTGTTTTATGCGATCCTGCCGGACGGCAAGCGGCTGTATCACGATATTGCGCGGCCCAACGCGGACGGCTCCGCGCCGCCGCCCCGGTGATGTCCATACTTCCTGTTCTCGATTGGCTGCAGAATACCGGCTGGGCCACATCGCTGAAGGAATCGACTCTCATGTTTCCGCTGGTGGAAGGCAGCCATCTGCTGGCGCTTTCGTTTTCCGTGGGTATGGTGATGATTCTCGATCTGCGTCTGCTGTGTGTTTGCCTGCGCAGCAGGCCGGCCGCGGTGGTGATGCGCGAATTGATGCCGTGGAGTCTGACGGGGTTCGCGGTGATGCTGAGTACCGGCTTCGCACTGTTTGCGTCGCAGGCGGTGAGCGCGTGGAGCAATCCGTTCTTTCGAGCGAAGATGATTCTGCTCGTGCTTTCCGGACTGAACGCTCTCTATTACCAATTTCGCTACTATCCGCGCATGGCGGAGTGGGATCGTGACGGCACGCCGGCGGGCGTTCGGGCGATCGCCGTTCTCTCGCTCATCTTTTGGATTGGCGTGATTGTCTGCGGCCGAACGATGGCCTACGAATTGTGATGCTCCAGCACTGGATTGATCGTTTCGTGCAGTGGTGCTACTACTCGAAGGATTACGCCTTCGTGCGCGATACGAAGTACGGGGTGCCGATTCTGCAATCGCTGCATCTGACCGG
>DASYCD010000185.1:0-43434 GCA_036500405.1 Bryobacteraceae bacterium | reverse complement strand
AGTCGGGCGCGCCCTGAGCCATGGCTTCCTGCATGCTCCCGGCCGCCAGCGCGATGCTTCCCGCGAGCGCGGCGCCTTTCAGGAATGAGCGGCGATCGTCGCCAGCGTGCTCTTTCACCATAAGCCTCTCCTTATGAATCGGAATCGGCTTTAATTATATGCGAGGGCGGAATCAGGCTTTAGCGATACCAGACGTCCGCGGTCTGTATCCCGATCGTGAAGCGACCGTCGCGTGACGCGCAATGCCGGATGTCGCCCGTCAGGAGGGTACCGCCGAATTCGACCGTCATGACCGAACCCACGGGAACCGCCTCATCGATCTGAATCTGAACGCCGGTGCGGGAGACTTCCACGATCCGGCCGGTGAAATGGCGATCGGAACCTCTGAGGTGGGCGTGGACACCGGTGGGATCGCAGGGCAGACGCGGCTCGCGCCGGTTCAATTGAATCTCTGTGTCCATCCCTGGAAAGCTCTCCTTGTCTCATGATGAAGCCATTTTTCACGTTGCGAAAGCTATCCATTGTTAAATCAAAGGCGACGCGAGAGCGATGGGCGCGATAGGATCGATGAACATGGGCCATTTATCGAGACGCCAGTTTGCGGCGGCCGCGGGCGGAGGGGCGCTGCTCGCGCCCTCCGTCATCGCGCAGCAGACAAAGGCAGTTACAGCCGCCGATATCGTGGAGCGAATCCGCGCGAACGTGGGAGTCGAGTGGAAAAGCGACACGGTCGACACGTTCAAGGCGGGCGATCCGGCGACCGCGGTCAAGGGCATTACGGTCGCGTCGATGGCGACGATGGACGTGCTGAAGAAGGCTGCGGCATCCGGCGCGAATTTCGTCATCACAGCCGAACCTACATTCTTCGGGAAAGCCGATAGTCCGAATCCCGCGCCCGGACGCGGCCGGGGAGGACAACCCGTGAATGCGCCGCCGGATCAGGTCCTCACGACGAAAAAAGAATTCATTGAGAAGAGTGGGCTTGTGATCTGGCGGTTTAGTGATCATTGGCGGATGCGGAAACCGGACCCGCTGATTCAGGGGCTGAGCGAAACCATGGGATGGACGAAGAATCAGGCCTCTGACGATCCTTCGCATTTCGTCCTGCAGGGAATGAACCTGGACGGGCTCGCGGGCGCGGTGAAATCGAAGCTGGGGATTCGCGGCGGCATGCGCGTGGTGGGAGATCCCGGAACTGAAATTCGCACGATCGGACTGCTGCCGGGCACGACGGCGCTTGCGGCCGCACTCAAGATGCTGCCGAATGTGGATGCGATCGTCGCCGGTGAAGTGCGCGAGTGGGAATCGGTGGAGTATGCGCAGGACACGGTGACGGCGGGAATGAAGAAAGCTCTGATCCTGACGGGCCGCATTATGTCCGAAGAGCCGGGCATGAAGCTGTGCGCAGCATGGCTCAAAACGCTGGTTCCCGAGACAAAAGTGGAGTGGATTGCAACAGGCGATCCCTACTGGAGGCCGGTTTAATGGCAACGATTCCTGCGGGCGAAATTCTCGACCGGATGAAGAAGAACCTCGGGGTTCCGTGGCAGGAGAACTCCGCGCGCGATACCTATAAAGCGGGCGGTCCTTCCACGGAAGTGACCGGCATCGCGACCACGGTGATGTCGACGTTCGACCAGGTCAAGCGGGCGCATGCTCAGGGTCTGAACTTCATCCTGTCGCATGAGACCACTTACTGGAACGATCGCGATATCGTGACGGACCTCGCGAACGATCCCACTTATAAGATCAAAAGCGAGTTCTGCGCGAAGAACAATATTGTGATTCATCGGTTTCACGATAATCTGCATGCCATGCGGCCGGATTTCAATTTCCAGGCGCTGGCGCGCGATACGGGCTGGTCGCAGTACGAAACGGCGCCAAACTCGCGACGGTTTACGCTCCCCGAAACCACTCTTGGCGCGCTCGCGGCGGACGTCGCAAAGCGGTTGGGAACGAAAGCACTGCGCATCGTCGGAGATCCGAACGCGCGCGTCAGTAAAGCGCAGATGGGCGTGGGCTACGGGATGCCGCGCGCCGCCGGTGACGTGGACGTGATCATGAGCGGCGAAGCGCAGGAAACCGATGGCGCAATCGATAACACTGAATATGTTCTCGACGCCGCGACTCTTGGCGTTGCCAAAGGACAGATTATCCTCGGCCATTGCGTTTCCGAAGAGCCCGGCATGGAAGATTGCACGGAATGGCTCAAAAAGTTCATTACAGAAGTGCCTGTGCGGCTCGTGCGGGCGGGTGAACCTTACTGGCCGAAATAAAAGTTACAAATGCTAACCCTCCAAACGCCAACCAAAGATAACTACTTTCGGAAGCATTAACCTTTTGGAGAATTGAGTACCTGGTACTAAGTCCCGTGTAATGGGACCATGCTCCAGCTGCGCAGACGTGCGCCCTTCATCGCCTCACTCGGCGCGGTACTCGGGGCCGCGGTTCTGATCCCGGCGGCAGCGAAAGCGACCACACCGGTGTTCGGTTCCGTTCTGGCTATTGGCGGCACGCCCTCCGATATCGCGCTCGATGAAACGCGGGGTCAGCTCTACGTGGCGGATATGGGCGGGAGCCTGATCGATGTCGTCTCCACGGCGGACAACACGATCCATTCCTCCATCAACGTGCTGCCTTTTCCCGGCGCGATCGCGCTTTCGGGCGACGGCCACTACCTCCTGGTCGCGCACTATTGCAACATCAAGGCGCCTGCAAGCCCCGCCTGCAGCAATGCGGTGACATCCATCGATCTGACCTCCGGAGCGAAGCAGGTCTTCCTCCTTGCCAGCGCGCCGCTCGGAATCGGGTTCGTGAAGGACGGCCCCGCGCTTGTGGTCACCACCACGAGCTTCCTCACTCTCGATCCGGCCACCGGCACGACGCAGTTTATCCAGACGGTTGCGAGCGTGGCGCAGCAAATCCCCGTGCCGCTGGCCACTTTCCCCGGCCAGATCATTCAGGCTTCGCTGACCACTTCGTCGGATGGCAACTCCGTCTGGGGTATTGCGAGCGCCGGCACAAAGGATCAGTTGATCTTCCGCTACAACGCGGGCAACGGCACTTTCGATGCGGAGGGCTACGTTACATCGCCCACGCTGCTGCCGCGCATCAGCACGGCGGCAGATGGTTCTTACGCGATGGTTGGCTATGCGCTGATTGGCCCCAAAGCGGCGCTGAAGGGCCGCTATCCGGATGCGATCGAGTCTTCGAACATCACGGGCAACGTGATCGACTCCGTGAATGGCATCATCTACGCGCAGATTCCGGACGGGAACCAGCCGTCCGGGGCGGGGCCGTTGCCGGCTGGCTCCACTGCGCAATCCGCCATGGTGATCATGGACGCCGACAATCTGACGTTCCGCGATCGCGTTTCCATTCCCGAAAACATGGTGGGGAGGGCGGTGCTCAACAGCGCCGCGACCATGATGTATGTGGTGTCCGAAAGCGGCGTGATGGTGCTGCCGGTGGGCTCGCTGAATAATGCGCATCGCATTGCGGCCACGGTGGAAGATCTGCTGATCACGACCAACTTCTGCAACAGCAGCGTGCTCGCGCAGGATTTGATGATCACCGACCCTGGCGGCGGCGCGACTGATTTCACGGTTACTACATCGCAGCCCGGCGTCACGATTCTTCCCGCATCGGGGATGACGCCGGCCACGGTGAAGGTGTTGGTCGACCCCTCCGTGGTGAAGAGCACAGGAGGAACGACGGTGGTGACGCTCAATCTGACTTCGCTCACGGCGGTGAATCATCCGAAGCCGGTGCGGCTGCTCATCAGCAATCCCGATCCCAGCCAGCGGGGCGCGGTCATCAGCCAGCCGGGCGTGCTCAGCGACATTCTTGCCGATACATCGCGCAATCGCATCTACGTCCTGCGCCAGGACATGAACCAGTTGCTGGTTTATGACGGCCTTACGATGAATCTGCTTGCGACACTGCGCACGGCAACTTCGCCCACCATGATGGCGATGACGCGCGATCAGAGCTATCTCCTGGTCGGCCACGACGATTCCCAATACATCAAGGTTTACGACCTGAACACGCTGACGCCGGTGGCCCCGGTTCTGCTGCCCGGCGGGCATTTCGCGCGGTCCATTGCGGTTTCGAACGCCGCGATCCTCGCTCTTGCGCGTAATGAAGGCGACAGTCCGCAGGACAGCGCGATTGACAGTATCGATCTGGCGGCGGCATCGGCGGTGGCGCTTCCTTCGCTCGGTGTGTGGGAAAACAAGATCCCGACCACGGCCAGCGTTCTGACCGCATCGCCGAACGGTTCCAGCATTTTGATGGTTTCGCCCGATGGCAACGTGACCCTCTACTCGGCTGCTTCCAACAGCTTCGTGATCTCACGGCACGATCTGACTTCGCTCTCGGGCGCGTTCGCGGCTTCGGATTACGGACAGTATGTCGCCGGCAATTCGGTGTTGAACGCGTCACTGGTTCCGACCGGCGCCGTTTCCCCCGCGGGACTTTCGAGCTCGGGATTTTCGTTCGTGAATCGGGGCGGGTACATGGCCGCTGCGGCGTCGGCGTCCACTGCCGGGACGATGCTGCAGGTGTCCTCGCTGCAGTCGGGGGCCGCGGCGCCAACGTCCGTGCTGACGACCGAAGCACCTCTGTTACCTGTCGATATTTCTTCCGCCAATCTGGTCGCGAACGCGCCATATGGAACATATGGCTCGGGTGGCAACAACACGCACGCCGCCACCAGCTTTTCGCGTTCGCTGGCCGTGCTGCCGAATGCGGGCACTGTGGTCTCGCTCAGTACTTCCGGCCTCACCCTTCTCGCCACCAGTTACCCGGCCGCGCCTGTGCCGCAGATCAATGCGGTGACCAGCGCCGCGGACGGCTCCGCAACGGTGGCGGCCGGTGAACTCGTCAGTATTTATGGGCAGAACATGAGCGGCGCGAGTTTCGCCGCCAGCCAGGCGCCCTTGACAACGGGTCTCGGGAATGCGTGCATCGGCGTCAATGGCTCGCCGATCCCGCTGCTCTATGTTTCGCCTGGACAGATCAACGCGCAGCTTCCGTTCGATGCCACCGGCAATGCAACGCTGACGATCCACACTCCGGCTGGGGCGAGTAATAATTTTCCGCTCACCGTGGAGGCTGCCGCGCCCAGCATCTTTGTGGCGAACTCCGGATCGGAAACGCTCGGCCTCGTCGTGCGCGATACCAATGGTCAGCTCGTGACACCGACGAATCCGATTCATCCGAAAGACGCGATCACCATCTACCTCACCGGCATGGGTCAGACTTTCCCTGCGATTCCCGCGGGCGCGGCGGCGCCGTCCGATCCTCTCTCCCGCGTCTCTCAGGCGCCCACCCTCACGATTGCGGGCATGGATCTCGCGGTGAGTTATGCCGGCCTCGCGCCCGGCCAGATTGGCGTTTATCAGATCAATGCTACCGTCCCGCAAGCGGTGCTGACGGGGATGTCCATGCCGCTCACGATCAACCAGGGCGGCGCCGCAACGACTCTGAATGTCCGAGTCGTTAGGTAGAAATCAGAAACAACAAGCCGAAGAGAGGAAGGAACGAGGACACTATGAAAATCACAATCGTGGCGGCGCTCCTGGCGCTCGCACCCGCGGCGGCAATGGCTCAGAAGTGGGAAATAGGCGTGACTGGCGGTTACAGTTTTCTGAATAATGTGAATGTGACGGGCGGACCTTCGACGGCGACCGCGGGATTCGCCCCCGGCTTTGCGGCCGGCGCATTCCTGGGCGAGAATCTCTATCACCATATTTCAGGCGAAATTCGCTACGAATACATGCAGAGCAATCTCCGGCTGACCTCCGGCGGCCAGACGGCGGATTTCACTGGCGCGGCGCACGCGCTCCACTATGACGCGGTCTTCCACACCGCGGGCGGCAGCGAAACGCCCGTGCAGGCGTTCGCTTCCATCGGAGGCGGACTCAAGGCGTTCAAGGGCGCCGGAACGGAATCGGCCACGCAGCCGCTCAGCCAGTACGGCTACTTCACGAAGACCAACCAGGTGAAACCGATGCTCACCGGCGCTGCCGGAATCAAGGTGCGGGTTTCCCCCGGCGTGTCTCTGCGGTTTGAAATTCGCGATTTTGTGACCCAGTTCCCCACCGACGTGCTGACGCCGCCTCTGGGTGTGAAGTACTCGAAGTGGCTGAATGACGTTGTGCCGATGGTGAGCGTCGTCTTTACGACGAAGTAGGATCAGCGGGCGCCGAGTTTCTTTTTCGCAAACGGAACACCGTAAGCCGCGGGCGGATTGTGGCCGTTCGCGGCGGCGGCCAGCCGGTATTGCTCCATCGCTTTCTCGCGCTGGCCGAGCTTTTCGTATGTCTGGCCGAGCAGGCATTCGGTGAACGGATCTTTCTGTGCTTTCAAAAGATCGCTGAGAGCGGTGTTGTAGTCGCCGAGGTAGAACGCCACATAGCCTGTGAGGTAAGGCAGAAAGCCTTCCTGCTGGGCGCGTGAGGTCGTCATCTTCTCAAGCGCGGCCTTCGCGGCGGCAACATGTTTCTCCGCCTCCGCGCGATTGCCTCTGCGCGCTGCGATACGCGCTTCCGCGTGTTCCAGACGGTATTCCCACAGCGCCTTGCGGTCTTCGGACATGCCGGGCTCGCGAAGTCCGAGGTCGTGGCCCTTCCGGTACCACCTCGCCGCCGCATCGAGATCGCCGGAATCGATGCAGACGCGGGCGCCCTCGTTCGCCATTTCACCTTCCTGATAAAACGCGTTGCCGGGTTGCGAGGCTTCCTGCGTCGTCCAGTAATCGATCACCTTCTGTTCGTATTCAACTGCCTTCGCGCAATTCGATTCGAACGCCCAGGACATCGCCATGGCGCGCTCGGCTTCGGCCTTTGCGGCGGGAGATGGAGCGGAATCGATCGCCTTCTGGAAGAACGCTCGCGCTTCAGCGCCTTTGCCCTGCACGTCGAGCGCGTTGCCCGAACCGAGTGATGACTGCGCCCACAGGACGAGGCCAAACGCAGCCGCGAGGAAAACAAGCCGTAGTCTCACGGCCGAATTATGGCAGAAATAACGGCGGGGCAGGTTACTGCTTGTGCCAGCCCAGGCGGGCGCTGAGATCCGCTTCCTGCGCCGACTCCTGATTTTTGCCCATGTATCCAAGAAGCTGGCTGCGAAGCAGATGCCCCTTGTACCAGTTCGGGGCCAGACGAATTGTTTCGCGCGCCTGCGCTTCGGCGCCAGCTAGACTACCGAGTGCGATTTGAAGAACGGAAGCCTGGTAAGCGGCGCTGAATCGCTCCTCGCCGTTGCTTTCCGCCCGCGCCGCTGCGTCGGCGGCGAGCTTCCATGCTGTGCCCGCGTCCGGCGAGTTGGCGATTGCGCGGCCGAGCGTAGCCCATTCGCGCGATGCCCAGAGTTCGTAGCCGGGCAGGTCGAACGCGGCGGTGGTGGCGGACGAATACGCATCCCGCGTTGCCGCGAAATCGTTCGTTTCGACAGCATGCTCCAGATCAGCCCACAACGCGTCCTGCCGCGTCAGGAGGAGTGCCGGAATGAGCAGGGCAAGCGCCGGAATGACGAGAGCGAATCGCGGGATGCGCCACTCCTGGACTGCCGCTACGGGCGTGCTCACAGGATTCAGCGCAACGGCCAGCCCGGCGATCGCCCAAAGATAGAGCGACGTCACCAGCGTCAGCGAAGCGAACATTGAGCTGACGAGTATTCCCAGGAGCGCCGCGTTCACGCCGATGCGAAGCGGGTTCTCTTGAAAATCCGCCTTCCATCCCGCGCGCCATGCGACCGCGAACAGCGCGATGAGGATCATTGCTCCCGGAATCCCTTGCGCGCAGGCGGCGTCGAGCAGGGCGTTGTGCGGAGTTTCGTTATAAAAGTCAGGGAACCGCCGCGACAGCTCCGCGGATTGCACTTTTCGAAACTCGCCCGCGAACACGTCCGGACCTTCGCCGAAGATCGGGTGCTGCGCGATGAGCCTCGGCGATTCTTTCCACATCCCCAGGCGCGGTCCGCCGATATCCGACGGGAATTGGGCGATTCTGTGGCGTAGATTCGCGCCAGCGGGCGAGAGTATAAATCCGGCTATCGCAAGCACAACGAGAACAGGGGCGGCAGCATAGCGGAGGGAAAGCTGGCCTCTTCCGCGAAGTGCGCTCCATGAAAACAAGACGGCTCCCGCCACAGCCGCCAGCGCCGCGCTGCGCGTTGCCGAGAACAAAATCGCCGTTACGGCAAGGATCACAACAGCCGCATGAACGCGCCGCCAGATCCGCATCGGGTCCGTGGAAGCGGCCGCGGCGCCAAGAAAAACCACCGGCACAAGATATGCGGAGAAATAGAGCGCATGGCCCATCGTGGCGGGCGGGCGCGAAATGCCGCCGAAGTAATCGATTGAATAGAGCCGCGGGTCGAGAAAGGGATCGATTTTGAAGTACTGCAGGATGCCGTAGAACGACGCCAGGCCGCCGCACACCGTGACGCTGCGCAGCAACCTCGTCAGCCATGCGGGGCGCGCCGCCGCAAGGCTCACGACAGCGCTTGCCACCACCAGGCAGCAAGTCTGGCCGATCAATCCGAACCGCCGCCACACTGTCCCACCGATGCTGAGTGGGACCTGGCTGGAGAGCGCAGTCGAAACGATCAGCGATAAGATCTGCGCCCCGACCAGAACCAGGAACACTTTCCCCTCAGGACGTTCGCGAAGCGCCTTGAGCGCCGGGCCCCATTGTGGATAGAGGATCAGCAGCAGCGCGGCCGCGAGACCCAGCATCACGAGCTTGGGGATCACATCATGACTGATGAATATGCCCGTGACCAGCGCCAAAGGAGTGACCGCAACCGCCGCGAGCGCAATCCAGCCGGAGATCCGGAATGGCTCCGGAACCGCGACGGACGCAACTTCGCGCGCCGACTTGCGGGCCGCTTTGCTGGCTCTCGAACTCATAGAAGATTCAGGATAAAGCCCCGGTTCAGACTTCTTCCAGAGTGAGTGGACGGGGCACATGGCCATCGATATCCGTCAGGCTGTATTCGGCGCCGACCGAGGCGGCCACCAGGGCATGTCCGCTTCGCGAAACCGTGTTTGGATCATTCGCCAGCGCGGCGATGACGCGCCCAATGTACTCCGGACTTTCACTGTTCGAAAGATCGAGCCAGCCGGCGTGGGCCGCTTCGAGAACGGCCTCTGTTCTCACGAGCCCAGGGTAAAGCGAAATCACCGCGACGTTGAACTGACGTAGTTCGTGCGCCATGTCTGCTGTCATCTTGTCCGTGGCGGCCTTCGAAATACCGTAGATCGCATTCCCGATGTATTTCTTCGCGGGCCAGAAGCTGATATTGACGATGAGGCCGGATTGCTGCTCCACCATCATGCGGGCCGCGCGCGCGGAGCACCCAAACGCCGCTCCCACGCCGGCATCCATCATTCCGTGCCAGCGATGCGAAGGCTGTTCCCAGAACGGAAGTCCCCAGGTGAACTTACCGTCTTCCACCATCTGCTCGTAGCCGCCCCACGCGCAGTTCACCAACACGTCGAGCGATTCCGCCTGCTCGCGGATCTGGCGGAAAAATTCGTCGTTCTGCTCGGGGTCAGTATGGTCGCAGGGGATACGGATCACGCCCTCCGGCACGGTCGCCGCCGCGATCGTGCGTCCCGTGGCGAATACTCGATAACCCGCCGCCGCCAGGCTGACGGCAACGCCTCTGCCTACGCCTCGCGTCGCGCCGGTAACCGCGGCATTCTTCATATATCGATTTACCTCAGTTCGCTCGGCCGGTACTCCGCGCCATGCAGCAAGAGATTGAGCACTTCTTTCGACCGGGCATCCCAGTTCAGTTCCTTCTGCGGCGTCAGATTGTTGTGTTCGGATTCGATCATTGGCAGCGGCTCTTTGGGAACGCTGATCTGATTCAGTTCCGTCCAGACGCCGGCGGGCGGCGAGGTTGTGTCGATGAAGCCAAACGCCGCCAGCACCGGCGCCTTGATGCGCGCCGCGAAGTTGATCGTGTCGAAATAGCGCGACGCCTCCATCACCTCGGGATTATTCGAGGCCCAGTTCGGATATCCCGCCTTGCGGCCGTGCAGATCGCCATTTGAATCCGCTCCTGCGGGAACGCACACGAGCGCAGCCGTAATCTTGTCCGGACGCAACCCGGCCAGCGCGATGCTTTGCTGCCCTCCCATGCTCGTGCCCATCAGAACGAGCGTCTTGCCATCCCAGTCGGGCCGCGACATCAGATAATCGAGCGCGCGCGAATCCCGCAGGTACATGTTTAGAAAATAGGACGTTTCGCGGCTCGTATTGCCGACCTGCGCATAGTTCGTTGGAATGTCTCCGCGCGGCTCGGACGGCAGTTTGTCGTGCGAGTCTTCGTCCATCACGAGCCATCCTTCAGCTGCGCGCGCCGCAACGCCCTTCGCATTGAGCGCATAGACTCCGGCGTACTGGAGCAGAAGCAGGGCGGGGAATTTGCCTTCACGCGCGGGTTTTGCGATATAACCCTGCGCGTGCGAGCCGAGCGCATCCAGAACGTACGTGCTCATCTCGATACCCGGCGTCTCCGTCGCAACCGAAGTCAGCACGGGATTGACGGGAATCTTTGCCTGTTCCGCCAGCTTGCCGTTCCAGAATGCGTCGAAATCGGCTGGACGCGGAGTCGCCAGCCCGATCTTCAGCGGCGCGACCGCCGCGCCCACGGCGTACAGTCCGTTATTCCGGCCCGTGTTGCCGCCGGCGTAGCCATTCGGATTGCCGCGTCCAGGACCCGCTGCGGGAGGAGGCGGCGGAGCGTCTGCTGCCGGCGCCGCGTCCGGAACCAGTTTCGCCGCCGGCTCAATCGCGACGTAGATCATCTCCGGCTCATCGCTCTTGATCTCGATCCGATCATGCCCGGAAGAAAGGTCCAGATTGCCTTCCTTCAAAACAACTGCGTTGTTGCGCCGAATGGTCCACTTGTAGCGGTATGTCGGCTCCACAGGCCCGGGCAGGACGGTCCATCCGACGGTTTCGCCCACACTGTAGATACCATCCGAGCGATCCGCCACGAAAGTCAGTTGTTGCGGAATCAGCGGACGTTGCTGCGCGACGGCCAGAATAGCGGTCGCCGCAACGGCTAAAACGATGTTGTGAATTCGCACGATGACGGTTCCTCCGGTCAAAAGAGACTATTGTAGTGGGCGAAAGCGCCCCAACGGAAGACGGCCACTATAATGAACATCTTAGGCTCATTTTTTGGCCATGAACACCCACTGGAAGTCCGATCGGTAACGTATGCGCCAGCTTTTCAGGGCTTTCATACCGGCTAGCATCCTCGGACTGGCGATCTCCGAGGCGATTCTCCTTTTCCTCTGCTACGTCGCCGGCCAGTGGATGGTCATCCATTTCCTCAATCCGTACATCGATTTGCCCATTTACCTTCTGGATGAAGGCGGCATCCTTCAGATCTCGATCGTCGTAGCCTGTCTGATGCTGGGATTGTACTTTCAGAACCTCTACTCCAACGTGCGCGTGAAATCGACCACCCTGCTTCTGCAGCAGGTGTGTCTGCTGGTTGGCCTCTCGTTTCTGTTCCAGGCGCTCCTTGCGTACGCCCGGCATCCGGAGTGGAGTCTTCCCCGGTGGACCATGATCCTCGGCAGTATTCTGGCGATCATCATCATCCCGTCCTGGCGGTTGGTCTTCAGCCGGGTGATTCTCCGGTACATGGGGATGCAGCGGATTCTCTTCCTCGGGACTTCGGCGGTCAGCCGCGAGATCGCCGCCCACCTGGTTGCGCGTCCTGAAATCGGAATGAGCGTGCTCGGTTATATCGACGATCATGCGGAGCAGAAAGATCTTCCTGGAGGCGCCGTGATGGGGCCGATCCGGGATCTTTCCTCCATTGCGGCCAGCGTCAAGCCCGACATAATTGTTGTGGGAATGACGGAGCGCCGGCGCGAATTACCGATGGCCGAAATGCTGCATCTGCGCTTCTCCGGCATTCATTTTGAGGAAGCCGCCGTCACCTTCGAGGCGGCCTTCGGTCGTGTCTCGACGCGCGAAATGCGTCCCTCGCGCCTGGTCTATTCTTCCGATCTGGGACCGCGTAAGGACAGCCTTTTCTGGCATTCTCTGTATTCGCTGCCTATAGCTATCCTGCTGCTGATTGTGTTCTCGCCCGTGATGCTGATCACGGCGATCATCGTGAAGCTGACGTCGCCGGGTCCCATCTTTCATCGGCAGCATCGCGTCGGCCTGAACGGCAGCGTGTTCACGGTCTACAAATTCCGGTCGATGTACGTGGACGCCGAGGCAAGAACCGGTCCGGTCTGGGCGACGAAAGACGACCCCCGCATCACGGTTCCCGGCAAATGGATTCGCCGTTTTCGCCTTGACGAGTTTCCGCAGCTATTCAACGTTCTCCGCAACGATATGGCGCTCGTCGGACCCCGGCCCGAGCGTCCGGAGTTCGTGAAGTCGCTCAACGAGCATATCCCGTATTACAACTATCGCCACTGCGTCAAACCCGGCATCACGGGTTGGGCCCAGATCAACTACAAATACGGCGACACGCTGGAAGACGCGATCATGAAGCTCGAATACGATCTCTACTACATCAAGAACCTGACGATCTGGCTGGATTTCTACGTCATCTTCCAGACCCTGAAGGTCATGCTCTTCTCCGAAACCGCGCAATAGCCGCTCAGAGCCGGATCCAGCCGCGCGCCCGGTAATAGCCGATTTTTCCGATTTCGGAGAACAGCCGCATGGATTCCGGAATGCGCCACTGCTGCCCGTCCCAGTATTTCAGCAGGTCCGGAAAAGGACGCGCCTCCACGGGTAGCCCCGCCGCCTGAAACGCGCGCTTCGCCCGGAAGATATGGGTATCCCCGGTCACAAGAACACGTCTGCCCGGCCACGATGCGATCATCTGCTTTGTCTGCAGAGCGCAATCGTGGGTGTTGTAGGCGCGCTCTTCGAGGAAGATCTTTTCCTTCGGAACGTCATAGGCATTCAAAAACTGGCCAACCGCAGCCGCCTCACTGCCGCAAACAACCGCTGCATGAAAATGCCCCTCGCGCCAGGCGCGGACGCCGTAGAGCCCGCGCGGATACGTCATCGTCCCCATCATGTCGTCCAGGGGTTCATCGGCGGTCAGGACGATGAGGATGTCGCCATCGGGATTCGTCCAGTCCGGGCCAACGAGGCGGTTCAGCAGCCACGGTACGAACGAGCTGAACTGGATGATTAAAAGGATCGTCGTGAAGCCAACGCAGAATCGGACGCAGAACTTTCGGAGGGCGCCTCCCATATCAGGCAGTGGAGGGCTTCGCGCTAACGAGACGCATCACCTGGCTTTTCAGAAAATCGCGATGGTGTTCAGCCAGGCAGTACTGAATGACCAGCAGGCAATAGGGAATCATCACCAGCCCGCATGCCAGCGCGATTTGACCCCAACTGCGTCCGGGGAGCCAGACTTTCTTGATCGCGTAGAGCAGCGCAGTGACCCCCGCTGAAATGGAAAGCGGTACAACGTAGATTTTCGCGGCATACCGGGCCGCATTGATTTTCAGTTCCTTGCTCACCAGAATGCAGGCCATGATCGAGCGATTCAAGATCATCGCCGTGCCCGCCAGAAGCGCGCCGCCGTACAGCCCAAAGCGCGGCAATACGAACCACATGCCGCACGCGGTGATCAGCCCTTCCGCCAGCAGAGTGCGAGACCAGATTTTATGGCGGCCCATCCCAAACAGAATGGAAACGGAATTGAACTGGCCGGAAACGGCCGCATGGCTGATCACCATGATGGGCAGAAGATACGCGCTCGCGTCGGCGAAACTCGGATTCACCCAAAGACTATAGATTTCATACCCGTAAACCAGGAGGACCGATACCAGTGGCAGAAAGAGGCAGAGGCAATAACGGTTGGCATAAACGCCGAGCTGCGCCAGTTCGCTCTCACGCCCCTTCGCGGTCAGTTCCGCCGCATTGGGGGTCGTGACCTGGCCCACGCGTCCAACGCCATCCATCGCGTAATCCATGATGCGCAGTGGCGTCATGTAATAGGTCACCGCTTCTTTGGGCATTAGAAAAGCGATGATGGTCGGCAGTCCCTGATTCAGTAGCCGGCCCGAGATGATGGTCGTAAAGCTGTGGAATCCATAAGACGAAATACGGCGCAGCATGGGGAGGTTGGCGTAACGCAAGGAAACCTTCACATTCGGCGCAACGTGGCGGAAAGTCAGATACGTCAGGCCATAGCTCATCAACTGCGCGCCCAGCATCACGAATCCCAGTGCCAACAGCCCGTGACCGGTGTAGAGCGCAAGGAACACGCCTGTGCTGCGGACCACGGTGGTCGTGATCCAGATGCGGCCGAGAAGATCGAACCGCTGGAAGCCCTCGACGCACGCCCCGAAAATATTGAAGATCATGCCAAGTGCAAAACTGATGCCGGCGATCCGGATGAGCTCTGGAAAGACCGGCTGGTGAATGTGCCAGACCTTCTCTGCATAAGGCGCCACGAAAACGGTCAACACCATGACGCCGCTGGCCGCGATTGTGGTGTACAGCCAGGACGTGCTCACCAGTTCATTCAGCAGTTCCGGTTGGTCCGCGGCGCGAAACTGGGCCGACATTTTGATGGTGGCGGAACGGAATCCCAGATCGATCAGCCAGTAGTACTCCACCACGGAGAGCACAAGGATCCAGATGCCGACGTCGCCAACGCCCAGCTTCCGGATCGTGTATGGCTGCAACAGGATTGCGGACACAATGCCGGCGGCCACGCCCATCCATGTCCAGAGGACGTTTTTGAGATAGCGCTGCGTGCGGTGAGTCTTCTGGTCCGAAGACGTGGTGGTTGTGGGTGTCACAGGGTTGGGGCGACCATCGAGTCGCAGGGCGTAGTCAGGCGCGCCTCATGATCCTCAAACCATAACTGAAGGATCAGGAGGAGCCAAAGGAAAAAAGAATTATCGCGGCGGCCGCTATCGTGTTCGCGCAGGATTTCGGTCATCCGCGCCGACGAAGTGATACCGCGATCGAGGAAGCTCTTCGAGGTCAGGCTGTCCCACAGCATGGGGCGTAACGGGCCGCGGAACCACTTGGCGAACGGAATGCCGAAGCCTGCTTTCGGGCGCGTGAGCAATTCCGGCGGCAGACGGTCGCCCAGCGCTTTCAGGAGGATGAGTTTCCCTTTGCCGTTCTGCAGTTTCATCCGGTTGGGGATACGGTTGGCGGTTTCCGCCAGAACATGATCGAGCAGCGGACAGCGCACCTCGATTGAATTGGCCATCGACATTCGATCCACTTTGACGAGAATATCGGCGGTCAGCTTGGCAGTCGCTTCGAAATGCATCGCCTGCGAAACGACGTCGTATCGATCCGGCAGGATCGCCTCGCCGAAGACCGCGCGGAGGCCCTCGGCGGTGGCCGGAAGCATCCATTCGGGATTCAGCGTGCGTTGCCGCAATGAAAAAGCGCTGTAACAGATCGTCTCGAAATAGCGTTCAAGCGGCGTTGGGCGGCTGATCGAGTGCAACAGATTTTTTCCGCGCGCGGAATAGGGCAGCGCGCCCGCAATGCCCGAAAGGATCGACCGCGCCCACTGCGGGATGGCGTCATAGCGCCGTGAAGCGTCGGCTTCGAAGAACGACGGATAGCCGCCGAAAAATTCATCGCCGCCGTCGCCGCTGAGAACCACCTTTACGCTTTCCGCCGCGAACTTCGAAACCAGATAGGTGGGGACTGCCGAAGCGTCCGCGAATGGTTCGTCGAAATAATGGATGAGCTTCGGGACCAGATCGACTGCATTGGGACGCACGATCTGCTCATGGTGTTCCGTCCCGTACTTCTGCGCCACCATGCGCGCGTAGGGCAATTCATTGAATTCCTGCTCTTCGAAGCCCATCGCGAACGTGCGGACAGGCAGGCGCGATTGCATCGCCATCGACGCAACCACCAGGCTCGAATCAATTCCACCGCTGAGAAACGCGCCGAGCGGCACGTCTGCGATCATGCGCATGCGCACGGATTCGTCGAAGACGCGCCGGAGTTCCGCGCAGATCTCCGCTTCGGATTGCGATGGCGAAGATTCGCTTTCGCAGGGCGGCGGGGGTTCCCAATAGCGTCCGGTCTCGATCCTGCCCTCGGAATCAAGCGTCAGCCAATGCGCGGGCGGCAGTTTCTTGATCCCCGCGAATGCGCTCCAGGGATACGGGACGTAGCCGAACTGCAGATAGATCCGAATGGCCTCGGCGTCCATGGTCATTGGAACGCCCGCGGCTCTCAGGCATTTCAGCTCGCTCCCGAAATACAAGCCGTCCCGAATCTGCGTGTAGTAGAGCGGCTTTTTGCCGAAACGGTCGCGCGCTAGCAGCAGCTTGCGCCGGCGCCCATCCCAGATGGCATAGGCGAACATGCCGCGCAGTTTCGAAATGCCGGCAATCCCCTCTTCTTCATAGAGATGAACCAAGGTTTCGGTATCGCTGTTCGTCGCGAAACGATGGCCCTTCGCGATGAGCTCGCTGCGCAGATCCTGATAATCGTAGATTTCGCCGTTGAAAACGACCCAGATCGAGCCGTCTTCATTGGAAATCGGCTGATGGCCGCCCGCAAGATCGATAATGCTCAGCCTGCGCATGCCGATGGCGCACTGCCCATCGACGTAGACGCCCTCGTCATCCGGACCGCGATGACGAATCTGAGCGCACATTTGCCGGACGATATCCTGCCCGGCTGGCGCGCCAGCTGAGACGTATCCTGCGATCCCACACATAACGAAAAAAAGAGCCTCACTCCATTATTGCAGTGACGTCCGAAGAATCACTTTTAACCTCGGATATATACGTACCATAACCCCCGATTTGCTATAGTCAGGCGATGCTCGACAGTGTTCAGTATCACATCCTTCGAAGCATTGCTCCGCCCCAATCCAGGAGAGATCGCCCGAGTTCTTATGGCGGGCAGACGTCGAAACTGAGCACCCTGATGGGCGAAGCTTTTTTCCGTTCGATTCAGGGAAAAATCGTTGTGGACTTTGGTTGCGGAGAGGGTACCGAGGCGATCGAAATGGCGCGAAAAGGCGCCGCGAAGGTGATCGGGGTCGATATCCGCGAAGATGTTCTGAATATCGGCCGTCAAAAGGCCGAGGCGGCGGGCGTTCAGGACCGGTGTAGCTTCGGCACCTCCGCCGCGGAACTCGCCGACGTGATCGTTTCGCTTGATGCTTTCGAGCATTTTGGCCGTCCGGACGAAATCCTCCGCATCATGCACGGGCTCCTGAAACCAGGCGGAGAGGTGTGGGTTAGCTTCGGGCCCACCTGGTATCACCCCATGGGAGGCCATTTGTTCTCGGTGTTTCCCTGGGCCCATCTGGTTTTCAGTGAGAAGGCGCTCATTCGATGGCGTTCGGATTTCAAGTCGGACGGCGCCACCAAATTCAGTGAAACCGCCGGAGGACTCAATCAGATGACCATCAAACGCTTCGAAACGCTGGTTGCCGCGAGTTCGTTTGAAGTTGCGGATCTGGAACTTGTGCCGATTCGCAAGCTGCAGCCGGTTCACAACGCTCTGACACGCGAGTTTTTCACTGCGATTGTTCGATGCAGGCTGAAAAGGGTTTAGACGCCCTGAACGCGCTGATCATGCGCTCGATTGCCATCCCCAGCAACACCACGAAGAACGGATCGATCGGAAGACGGTACCGGTTGTTCTCAAAACACGACAGCAAATTCACCACCGCCGTCATAAACAGAATCTGAAACAGAATATAGGCGAGCAGAATGATCCGCGGATTGCGCCAATCGCGTAGCCGCACGGCGCGCCAGACTTTCCAGATGCCCCAGGCAAACAGCAGGGGGATGCCGATCAGCAGATAGGTCCCGGTGTAGAGCGGGAGTGTCCAGGTCCCCCCTGCGGAATCGACCCGGCGAAGGTCTTTGCGATTCGATGCTCGCCTCCATTGACCGAAAAAAACAGTGCTGAAAATCCGATCGAACTTCTCCACCTGCGGGCCATTCTGGAGGAAAAAGGGAAAGTCCCCCGTCGGCAGAAAGTAGGCAAAGCAGGCGCGCACGACCGAACGCACATACGCGATCGGGTAGTGCCGGATAATCGCCTCGGCATCGTGAATATAGATCGGATGCAATTTCAGATAGGCGATGTTGTTGTAGTTGATTCGCCCTGTGGAATCATTGGTCTGATCGAGCACCGGGATGCCGGTAGGGGCTGACGGCGGAAGCACGTCGCTGAAACTTGAAAGCGGGTCGTACGTGGAGCGCCGGCCCACGGGTGACAGGAAACCCTTCGCGATCAGCCGCTCGTGTTCTTCGTCTGTGAGCTGATGGGTGGTGATTGTTTCCGCGTTGAATCCCAGCCACGTGCTGCTGGTGAAAGCTCCGACGATCGCCGCGTTCTTCACGTAAAGAGCGATCACGAAACAGAACGCCACTGCCGCGACTGCAAACACCCGGCGGCGATTGGTCCGCACGAGCCACAGAACCGCCGCGGCGATCAGAATAAACCAGGCCAGATGGAACAGCGCCCGCAGATACATGAGCGCCGCCAGCGTGCCGAAGAAAGCCGCCGCAGACCAGCGCCCCGGCTGCCGCAGCAGCCATTCGAGCAGCACCGCGGACGCGCAGAGCAGCGCCATCATCGGGTACTCGTACAACAGAAAGTTTTCGAAGAGCACCACGCCCGGGCTGGCAAGGAAAATCGCCGTGAGCGTTGCGGCGACCGCGGATCGGACGCCGAGGAGCCGCATCAGCCGGAACAGCGTAAAGCACAGACTCAGTCCGCAGCCCAGATAGATGGCCCATAACGCTGCCGCGTAAGACGACGGAAACAGCTTCAACGCCACGCCGATCAGCATGTTGAAGCCCGGGGGCTGAGTGTGCAGATAGAGCAGCGTTTCGAACAGTCGGGTCTTCAGCAGCAGCGGATCGGCGATCTGGAAAAATTTATCCAGCGGCGTGACGTCGAAGCGCACGCCGGCGGCGTAATAGGCTGCTCTCGAAATCGCGAAAACGCTCAGGATCCAGAAATAGGGGGAATGCCAGAAGGGGCGCTTCTCGGTATGCATGGCTAACGAGCCACAACCGTGCGGCTTTTCAGATACCACTGGAGCGTATCGCGCAGGCCTTGTTCCAGCGGAATCCGCGCTTTCCATCCGAGAGCGGTCAGACGCGAGACATCCAGCAGCTTTCGCGGCGTGCCGTCCGGTTTGGAAGAGTCCCAGGTCAGCTTGCCGGCAAATCCCGTCAGCCGCTGGATCGTCTCCGCCAGTTCGCGAATCGTCAGATCCTCGCCCGTGCCCACATTGATCGGCTCCGGCTCACTATAGTGGTCCATGAGATAGAGGCAAGCCTCGGCTAGATCGTCCACATGCAGAAACTCGCGTCGCGGCGAACCGCTGCCCCAGACCACTACCTCTCCCGCGCGCTGTTCGGCGGCGTCCTGAAACTTACGGAGCAGCGCCGGCAAAACGTGGGAGTTTTGCAGATCGAAATTATCGCCCGGTCCGTAGAGATTTGTCGGCATCAGGCTGATGGCGTTGAAGCCATACTGCTTGCGGTAGGACTGGCACATCTTGATGCCGGTAATCTTGGCGATCGCATACCACTCGTTGGTCGGTTCGAGCGGACCGGTCAGCAGGTATTCCTCGCGAATCGGTTGAGGCGCCAGACGCGGATAGATGCAGGACGATCCGAGAAACAGAAGCTTGGTCACGCCGTGCCGAAACGCCGAATCGATCACGTTCGCCTGGATCGTCAGGTTCTCGTACAGAAAATCCGCGGGATATGTATCGTTAGCAAGGATGCCGCCGACTTTGGCGGCCGCCAGAAAGACGTATTCCGGCCGTTGCGCTTCGAAAAACGCATCCACCGCCGCCCGGTCTCGCAGGTCAACCGAATCGCGCCCCGCAACGATCAGATTGCGGCGCCCCGCATTGTTCAGTGCGCGAACAATCGCCGAGCCGACCAGCCCGCGATGTCCGGCCACGAACACGCGACTGCTGCTATCCATGCGTCATGCCTCTCGAAATGTTCTTGTGCCCCGCCTCGCGCAGCGTGAGTTCCTGCTTCGCCATTTCGAGATCGTGCTCCACCATGCGGCGCACAAGCTGCTTGAAATTCACCTTCGGCGCCCACCCCAGCTTCGTGCGCGCTTTGGATGAATCGCCCAGCAGATAGTCGACTTCTGTGGGACGAAGGTAGCGCGCATCGGTCTCGACAAACTTGTGCCAGTCGAGTTCGCAGCAGGCGCAGGCCTCATCCAGGAATTCCGCCACCGAATGCGCCTCGCCTGTCGATACCACGTAATCGTCCGGTTCCTCCTGCTGCAGCATCAGCCACATCGCCTGCACGTAATCGCCGGCGAAACCCCAGTCGCGCTTCGATTCCAGATTGCCGAGGAAGAGTTTGTCCTGCAGGCCCAGCTTGATTCGAGCCAGCGCGCGCGTGATCTTGCGGGTTACGAACGTCTCGCCGCGGCGTTCCGATTCGTGATTGAACAGGATGCCGTTAGCGATAAACATTTTATAGGCTTCCCGGTAGTTGACCGCGTACCAGTGCGCCGCTACCTTGCTCACAGCGTAGGGACTTCGCGGATAAAACGCCGTCTTCTCGCTCTGCGGCGGATTGGCCGCGCCATACATCTCTGACGAGCCAGCCTGATAGAACTTCACCTTCTGTCCGCTGACTGTAATGTAATCGCGGACCGCCTCCAGCAGGCGCAGCGTGCCCAGCCCCACGGCATCGGCCGTATACTCCGGCTGATCGAAACTGACGCGAACGTGCGATTGCGCCGCCAGATTGTAGACTTCGTCCGGACGAACCTTTTCAATGGTGCGCCGCAACCCGGTGCCGTCCGTGACGTCGCCGTAGTGCAGAAACATGGACGCGCCGCGCTCGTGCGGGTCCGAATAAATATCTTCGAGGCGATCCGTATTGAACGTGGAGGCGCGGCGAATCAGGCCGTGAACCTCGTATCCTTTTTCGAGCAGCAGTTCCGCCAGAAACGAGCCGTCCTGCCCTGTAATCCCCGTAATCAGCGCTTTTTTCATGTCACCGTGCCGCTATATGAATTTGATTTTCCGCATTGCCTTCGCCACCATTTTCAGCAGCAGCATTCCATGACTCCAACGCTGGATGTTGGTGTCCCCGTATGTCCGTTCGCGGTAACGGATCGGGAGATCGACAATTTTCAGGTTATATTTCGCGGCGCCGAAGATCAGATCGAAATCGCCGAACGGATCGATCTGCCCGAAATAGCCGCGGTTCGCCGCAATGATTTCGTAGTGGTCGCGGCTCAGCACTTTCGTGCCGCAGAGCGTGTCTTTGATGCTCTGACTCAGCAGCCACGTGAACGCCATGCTGAAAAATTTGTTGCCCAGATGATTGAAGAACCGCATGGCGCGGTCTTCCATGGGGTAGATCAGCCGGACCCCATTCACGAACTCCGCCTTGCCGCTGCGCCAGGCTTCATAGAAGCGCGGCAGGTCTTCGGGAGCGACGGTCATGTCGGCGTCCAGAATCATCAGAACGTCGCCGGTTGCTTCCGCGAAGCCTTTGCGTACGGCATCGCCCTTGCCCTTGCCTGTTTGGCGGAACTGCTTCACATTCATGTGAGGCCGGCGCGCGATTTCGCGCTCGATTGCGCCCCAGGTATCATCCTTCGAGCCACCTTCGACAAAAATCAGTTCAGTGCCGGCTCCCATCTGCGGCACGCGGTCAAAAATCTGCGGGATGTTGCCTTCCTCATTGCGGGCGGCGACAACCACGGTTACAACGGACTCCGTTTCAACCGGCGTCGGTCGTGGACGCGCTACATATACGTTGGTCAGGTTCAACCACCGGAACGGCGGGATGCGAACGAGATAGCGGTTGGCAAGCCGGTGCAGGAGCGGGATTTTGAACGGACAAAGAATCTCCGCTGAAACCCGAATCGGCTCAAATTCCGCCAGATTCATCAGGTTGAGAATGTCATCCGGCGCCAGCCAATTCTGCTGGAGTTGCGGTTTTGCCAGACCCGCACCCTCTGCCAGCCGCCGGGGGATTTCCCATAACCGGCTGTAACCGTTCAGGATGAGCTTCGTGCCGGGATGGCAGTGCAGGGCGATTCTCTCGAGCACCTGCTGGACGTCCCACACGTCGTTCAGCAAATCCGAACAAACGATATAGTCAAACTTTTCGCCCAGATCGAATTCGTGAACGTCGGCCTCGACAAACCGCATACCGGAATGACGTTTCCGGGCGGTCTCCAGGATCGCCGGACAGAAATCGATACCGACGCCATAGGACGGCCGGAGCGCCGCCAGCAGATCGCCTCGTCCACACCCAACTTCCAGTACCCGCATACCAGGCGGAATCAGAAACGAGTAAATTTCGGCAAGACGACTTTGGTAGTAGCGGCGCGCACCCTGCCAGCGCTCGAAATTGCCGGCGAATTCGGTCCAAAAGCGGAGTCGTGCCTGAGAGTACGCTCCAAATTTGGCAGCGTTCTCGTTCGACACAGCCGCTACTGCGGCCGGGATTGTGGTGACAGAGGGATTCAAGGCGGTAAGGTACCAGTATTTCACAGACTTGGGCGATCAGCGCCCTCTCTTGAGTTAGTATCAGGAACTAGTAGTACTAGGACGCAAGGGGTTGATCAGCGGGCCAAACCGCACAATTTCGCTCAGTTCTCACTGGGGGTTCGGTCCATGTGGTCGATAATCAGGGTCTTGACCGATAGCGTCTTGAGAGTCGCCTTCAGCCCGGCCTGTTTTTCGAGCGCATTGATCAGCGTGCTTGCGTTCGGCTTGTTGCCCGGCACATCGGCCGGAGCCGTCAGTTCGATATCGTAATCACCTTCGATACCTGTCTTATCGACCAGCGGACGGTCCAGGATCTGCGTCGCGTTGAGGGCTTCCAGAAAGCCCCCCACTGTCAGACCCGAAGGCGCCCCGCCAAGCTGGCTGCTGAAGTGCCACTCGCCTTCCCGCGTCCGCGCAGTGTACTTCGGAAAATCGGTTGGAGGAGCCGGATTCGCGGCTTTTTTCAGGATCGCGCCATTTTCCGCAGGCCGTACTTCGAACGCTTTCAGTTCGCGATCCTCCCAATGGGTAGCGAGCCCGAAACGAGTGGCCAGCAGATCGCGAAACATGAGTTGCAACTGCTCCGGCGTGGTGTTTGCCGGGAAAGTGACCACAACGTCGTATCCGACAGCGAACCGCTGGGCATCCACCCAGTCCGGCCAGACAACCTGATAATCCGTCACGGTCCAGGCCCGGCGGATCAGGTGTTTGATGCTTGCCTTATGAAGCTCGACGCGTGTCGCATCGAATTTCGTATAGGGCCTGTCCGCCGACTTGTTGACCCGAACCGATGCGGCGTCGAAATGCGGCTGGGCCGGCTGGCTCTGGCAAAAACCGGTTATCGCCAGTGCGAACCAGACCGGCGCAGGGGCAAAAGTTCTGTACCTCATCAACGCTTCTCAGAGTAAATATATCGAAGTCCGCGGCCCATAGTTGTTGGGATCACGGTCAGGTGCGACTCGTCCTCGAAATAATGCGCCTGATAATCGAGACCCTTGTACTGCCGGCTATCGATCACGCGAATGAGGTCGCGAAGATCGCTCACCATGCCAGAGCCGCTCTCGCTCTGCTCCAGCAATCCGACCGAAAAGAACACCTTCGCGTTAAGCGGCTTTCCGGTGGCTGCAAACGCCTTTTCGGAAGATTGAATGACGTCCTTCGCCTCCCAGATCGAGGGGCTGCCGATGATGAACCTTTTGAATAATCCGTCATTGTGGAACAGCGTATAAAGCCCGAAAAGCGCTCCGAAGGAGTGCCCATACCAGGCGCGGTCCTGGCTCGCGTTGTAGTTCCTTTCAATCGAAGGAACCAGATCGTTTCGAATGAACGCGAGGAGCTCCGCCGCGTGGCCGCTGCCAGGCGAACCACTGTTCGGCGCAGGCGTGAGATCCACCGCACGCGGATCCCAAACGAATCCCTGGGCGTGAGTCTCGTAACCGATACCAATAATGATGAGCGGGGGAATCTGCGCGAACACGCGGGCGGTTTCGACGAGCGTCCCGAACTGCACGTTCGCATCCGCAGCGTACAGAACCGGATATGGCGCATGTTCGCGGCTGTAGCCATCGGGCAACGCGACGGAGATCTGGTACGCGCGTCCCGTTGCGGAAGACTTCATGACGGAAGTCGAGACATCCGGCAGAAAAGCCGGCGGAGACGGCCGTTCCTGAGCAACGGCGCAGACGGCGATGAAAGCCAGGCAAAGCAGCTTCATGAATCTGCTCACTGCAGAACGTCTTTTACCGTCTTCAGAGTCCTGGACGGCGCCCACTTGTTGTTGCGGTAGAGCTTGATGAGGTCCGCGGTTCCGGCTGTGACCAGCTTTGCCTGCCCCATCGAGTCGCCATTTCCCGCCGCCCAGGCGCCCTGCCAAATGGCCTGCAGGGTACGGACCCCGTCCTGAATCACCTTGACGGTATCGGCGCCGAACTCAGTCCACAGATCTTTTTTGCCCACGAACGCATCCACGACATCCGCGGGAGCAATCGTCTTGAAAGTCCGTCCCATCAACTCTACGACCGCCACCGCCGCATCGTGTCCATTCTTCGGCGGCGTAATCTTCCCACTCCCGTTACTGAGCGCTTTTGTCAGTTCGGCGAGGATTTCCGGCGCATGCGACCGCAGCATCTTGTCTTCATAGGCGGAATGCACGCCCGCGCCCTTACCGCCGGGATAGCCATCGTGCAGGCAAGAGCAGTGCAGCGGCTGGCAGGCGTCGCCGACATAGTGGGCACAGGTACCTGCCGCCGCCACAAATCGCGTGACGTCCTTCTTCTTTGCGGCGTCCCGCATCTCATCGAAAAACTGCCACACACGGAAGGGAAGCAGCCCGCGGCTCGTGTCGCCCACGCTCTCGTAATACGCCAGCCAGAAATCCGGATTTACGTTCGCGGGATCTTTGCAGAGATCCAGCAGCGTCTTTCCGCCGTGTGAGGGATCCTTCTGATCCATATCGGCGAAGTGGTTGGGCTTATCCGCGCTGCCGCGAATCGTTTCGCCGTGCGCCCAGATCCGGTCCGGAACATCGGCCAACGGAACAAAGCCCCCCGGTCCTCGCTTTTTGATCAGCGTGCCGGAGAGGATGGAATCGTGCGGGTAGGAAACGTTCAGCTGGTTCGCCTTCATCAGGCTTCCGAGCTTGCCTTTTATGCCGTCACAAGCGAAAAATCCAATCGTGTAGTGTCCAACGTCTCCCCAATATTGAGGCAGGTTGGAGGCGCAGTCCCGCACCACCGTGACGCCGAGTTCACGGCAAATCAGGGAGATCGACGTGGCAAGAGCAAACGTGCCGGTCCGGCCTTTGACTCCGCTCGAATCCGTCCAGACATGGCCGCCCCATTGCATCGCCATCGGGCGCAGCCGGATGGTTTTCTCGTCCACCCTCTGTTCCCACAGCCAAAGCGTCCCGGAATCGCCGTGAACGGTGGGCCGTGACTTCGGGTGCGGCTTGATCAGAAAATCGGTAACGTACTCAGTGCCTCCGGCCACCCCATACCGATAGAACAGCGCCGCAACTTCACCGTGCAGTAATCCGGAAGCGGCGCCAAAGGCCCGGACCGGCTGCGTGATCATGTCGAGCGTCAGAGTGTCGGTGTTGAGGTCTACCCATTCATCAATCGGTCCAATCCCGACCACCTGAGAAGTCCAGCCCGTCAGATCGTCGATCCGGATCAAACCCG
Source organism: Bryobacteraceae bacterium (assembly GCA_036500405.1). Taxonomy (GTDB): domain Bacteria; phylum Acidobacteriota; class Terriglobia; order Bryobacterales; family Bryobacteraceae; genus BOG-234. The sequence goes on along the minus strand of DASYCD010000185.1, from coordinate 17,722 downwards.
CGTCGATTTGCAGGCGCGTAGCGTCTCCGGCCCATCCCGGGTACGCCTGCACGAACGCCTTGTCCCCGATCTGCTTGTCATCCGACGTTCCCAGCCGGATACGCCGGCCGTGCTGGCTGGTAAAGATTTCGCGGCCCGGGCCGCCCGTCACGTGCCGGTTCGTGAGCGCATAGGTCAGGTCGCCATCGCTGACCAGACAGCCGATCGATCCCATGTGAGTGCAGCCCTGCACGTCGGCAAGAGTCAGACATCCGCCCCCAGTGAGGGTTCTTGGAAAAGAAAGATGAAAGTCCGCTTCGGCGGGAACCGTCTGCTCTTCGACGAATACGACACAAGTAGGGACAACGCGTCCATCGGGCAGGTAAAGGGCGCGGGGAACCATGCAATCCGGCTGTGACGCGAATGAGTTTCTTTCCCGCCACTCATCGACAAAGACCAGGACGCAAGGCCAGGACCAGGGTCTCACCGCTGCGTTAAACAGGGTGCGGGGACTGCCCGGCTGATGAAAGCCTTTCGGTGGATCAGGATCGATTCCAGCCTGATGCGTGAACCACCAGTCCTTTTCATGAATGAGATAGCGCCCCACCGCCGTCCCCACAACATGAGGCAGATGCGCGAGATGGACGTGATAATGATCGCGCGCGTCGAGCAAATCCTTCAGGCTCAGAAGACTATAATTCCGGTTCGGAGGGAACGGAGTGGGTGGGTGCGGTTCGGCAGACCTGGGCATAGGTTCCTTGGCTCCGATCCAGTATACGGCGGAAATGAAAAAACGGCGCCTCCACTCGAAAGCGGAAGCGCCGTTTTCAGCCAGCCTGCAGAGTCACGGTCTTTTCGAGCAGCGAGTTCAGACCGCCGACCACGGTGATTTTATCCACCTTGCTCGCAATCTTCTCCAGCGTCTCGAGCTCCTTCAGACGAACCAGCAGAGGGTTTTCCTCCAGCAGTTTCGCCGTGTTAAGCAGCGAACGTGTCGCCGCCGTTTCCTCGCGCCGGCGGATCAGGTTGGCCTGCGCCTGCTTCTCCGCCGTCACCACTTCATTCAGGATGTCCCGAATGTCGCCGGGCAGGATGATGTCGCGGATGGCGATCGTGCGAACCAGGAGGCCGAAAGGCTCCACCTCCGCCCGCACGCCGGCCAGCACCGCCTCGTCGATGTCGGCCTTCTCGGCCAGCACTTCCTCGAGCGTGCGCTTGCCCAGCGTCTGACGCACCGCGATCTGCAGTGTGCGGTACAGCAGTTCGCTCGCATCCTTCACGAGCGCACGCGACGCAGCCGCGTTGGTGATCTCGAAAACCGTCGAGATGTTGACGCGCAGAGTGACCTTATCCTTCGTCAGAATTTCCTGACCGGGGACTTCGACCGTCTGACGCCGCATCTCTACGATCTCGATGCGAGGCGTGCCCAGCGCATTCCAGAAGCCGTACATGCCGGCTTCGAGCTCGCGCAGAAAACGCCCGTCGATGTAGACAAGTCCGCGCTTCCCTTCATCCACGACGATGAAGGTCGCGAGCGACTCACGGCCCAGGCGAGCCAGCGCGGGAATCAGCCGCGCCGGAACTTCGGGCTGCTCGCGGACGTTGATCCGCTCAGCCGTGACGTTCAGGGAACTTTTCCAGAACGCGACGCGATTGCCGGGCGCGATCACGCGAACCAGCTTGCCGTCCGCGTACACCACGCCGACTTCCACAGACGACGTCTCGACCACCGTGAAATAGCGCTCCGCGATTTCCGGACGCTCCTTCACGATGAAATCGACGAGCGCACTCGCGAACACAAGGTCGCGAATGTTGAACGATTCGACTTCGACATGACGCAGAAACATGAAAATCCGGTAATCGCCGGGCTCCAGAATTTCCGAAAATCGCTTGTTGCGGGTCACCAGAACCCGCTCGTTGTCACCGACAAGAATGCGCTTATACATGGACATTTACCTCCTGAATTCTTCTTATTTGTTTGGTTAAGGAAAGCGATCCGAGCCTCACCCCACGGCGAACACGCGGACCCGGCCTAATAGCTCAGCCCGATCGCCGCGCGCGAACTACGTCGTGACGAATGGACTGAGCAGTTTCAGGAAAGGCGCTGGCGTGAAGGCCGCTGCGCTGATGCGATGTTCTGTATCAGAACGGGAGCAACGCCCGGATCACTGACCGGTTGGTTGAAACACGATCCAGAGTCGTGTGGATAGCGGGATTCGAACCCGCTGCCTACAGATTATGAGTCTGTTGCTCTACCCGATGAGCTATATCCGATTGGGAGCGGTGGAAACCAGTGATCGCCGGCATACGGTAACTCAGCGAGCCCGCACCAGTGAGGCGATTGGAACCCCAGCATTTGACGATCATTGGCATATGTTTTCTCCGCCTCAATCAGAATAACCCCACTGCGAGGTGGTGGTCAACTAAAATATTCTTAATTCAGGTGGAAGTCAGCTCGGAATGCGACCATATGATTGATGTCCTTCACCGATCCGGTGCCCGAAAAAAATCCTTCACGATTGCGGCGGCTATTGCCGTGGGCCTGTCTGACAGTAGCCGCAGTTGCGATCTACGATGGCGCGATCTTTTACGTGCGGTGGAGCAGCGACCGCGAGGCCGAGCACCGGCAATCGGTGAAAGAAGCGGAAGACGCGCGCAGGTTGCTTCAGGTGGTTGGCGGAAATGAAGTAAAAATTCTGACTTTCGCGGCGTATCCGCCCACGATCCGTCCGGGACAACAATCGAATCTCTGCTACGGCGTCAGCGGGGCCAAAACCGTTCGGCTCGATCCCGCGGTCGAAGAAGTTTGGCCCGCGGTGACGCGCTGCATGATGGTTTCGCCTCGCAAAGACACGGAGTATAAATTGACGGCGGATGATGGCTCCGGCCACTCCGTTTCGCAGAGTGTCACGATTCAGATCAAACGCTAATGTTTTTCGGCGGACGGCGCCCGGAACGGCGTGTGCGCGAGCGTCTCCTGACCTTCTGTAATCCGCACGGTTCGATTGACCGCAACGTCCCGCCACGACTGCGTTTCGCCGTTGGGCCAGCGGATTTCGATGCGATCCACTTTCGTGGCTTTCGCGACTCCGAAGTAGAGCGTAAACGAATTTTGCGAATAATAGCTGCCGCCGCCCACGACTTCGGCGATCTGTTTCCGTCCACCGGCCTCAATCGTGCAACGAGCGCCGATCGCGCTGCGGTTCGATTTCGTTCCGGTCAGCGAAATCGCAATCGCGTTCTGACGCGGGCCGTCATTCCGTAGCAGCGCCGGCCGGTCATTCACATTCACAATCAGAATTTCCGGACGGCCATCGCCATCGAGATCGCCGGTGGCGAGTCCGCGCGCGGGCCGCATCGGTTGAAAGCCTGGTCCTGCAGACGCCGTAACGTCCGCAAAACGCCCATCGCCGAGATTCCGATAAAGCAACGTCTTTTGCCGGTATGTTTCCCCAACCGGCGAGCGGTCAATATCGGGATATATATGTCCATTGGCCATGACGAGATCCGGCCAGCCATCTTCATCCACATCCAGGAACGCGATACCCCATCCGAGTAATTGATTCCGTCCCAACCCGGCGCGCTCGGAAACGTCTTCAAAAAACTTCCCGTCTTCACTGCGGTAAAGCGACGGCCGGTCCCCGGAAAAATTCGTCTTCGCGATATCCAGAAATCCGTTGCCGTCGTAATCCGCGACAGCAATACCCATACCAGCCTGCAAATGACCGTCCGTGTTGTACGCGACGCCCGCCGCATCGCCGCGCTCCTCGAAAGTTCCATCGTGTTTATTGCGATACAGCAGACTCGGCGTCTGGTCGCAGGCGATATAGATGTCAGCCCAGCCGTCCCCGTCGAAATCAGCCGTCACAACGCCAAGCCCATAACGGCCGCCGGGCGCAAGAATCCCGGCCTTCTCCGACACATCGGTGAACGTGCCGTCCCGATTGTTGTGATAGAGAGCGTTGTGGCCCAGCGGCAATCCGCGCGGGCCGCACAGCACCGCCATTCCCTGCCATTTGCAGTTCGGACTGCTGCCGGGCTTCGGAACGTCTTTCAGATCCAGGTTGACGTAGTTAGCGACGACAAAATCCAGATATCCGTCGTGGTCGTAATCGAGGAACGCGCAGCCTGACCCCCAGCGCGTGCCGTCGACGGGCAATCCGGCCCCTTTGGTCACTTCCGCGAATTTTCCGTTGCCCAGATTCCGGTAGAGGCTGTTATGCCCGTAATAAGTGACCAGCAGATCCGTGTGTCCGTCGTTATCGAAATCCCCCGTGCACGTACCCTGCGCCCAGCCGGATCGCGTCAGCCCAGCCTGCTGACCCACTTCGGTGAAGTGACCTTTGCCATCGTTGCGATAGAGCAGCGAGTGGGTCGGCGGGGCATTTGGGTCCAGCGTGGTTCCGTTCGCGATGAAAATGTCATTGGAACCGTCGCCATCGTAATCGAAGATGGCGGCGCCGGTGCCGGTGCTTTCGAGAATGACCGAATTGGTCTGTCTGCCGCCAAACGTGATCGGGAGCGTCAGCCCCGCCGCAGCGGTGATATCGACGAAGTGAATGACCGGCGCGCTGTCCGCCAGCAGAAAGGCGGAGAGGATTGCAATCCCGGCGGCGCCCAGGCGCAGGATCATTGCGCGGCTCCGGATTGCTGCAGAACGCTTGCCAGCCGCGCGCGCACGCGGTCCAGATCCGGCCGCAATTCCAGCGCTCGCCTGTATTCCTGCGCGCTGTCCTTCCACTGAAGCTTTCGCTCCAGCAGTCGGCCAAGCAATTCGTGAGCTTCCCCCGATTTCTCATCGGCCCGCAGCGCTCCGCGAACTCGTTCTTCCGCCTGATCGAAGCTGTTGGCGCGAGCCAGCGCCAGCGCGGAATCGTAGAGATACACCGCAGAGCCAGGCTTCAGCCGGACTGCCTTCTCGAAATCGAACATCGCCTCCGCCGTCTCGTTCTTTTCGGAATGAAGACGGCCCGCGAGATCCCACGCGTCTTCATCCCAGGGATCAATGCGAAGGGCATCCTTTAAAGCCGCATCGGCGCGATTGACATCGCCGGCCTTCAGGAAAATCTCTCCCAATTTACGCGACTTCTCCGGCAGGCTCGGATCGAGCTCAATCGCCCTTTCAATCTTCGCGGCATCCGAATCCAGCAATCCATATTTGTACCAGGCCTCGGGGTCGGAAGGCGCGATTTGAACCGCGCGCTTCAGCGTTTCCTCTGCCCGTGAACGCTGACCCGCCGCGGCGAGCGCATCCGCCAGCGATCGCAGCGCATTCAGCGAATCCGGCTTTAACCGGAGGGCCTGTTCATAGGCGATAACGGCTTGCTGTGGTTTCCCGTCGTTCTGCAGAGCGTCGCCCAGCACGATATAAAACTGCGCGTTCGTGGGCTGCTGGCGCGCGATTTCGCGCTCCAGTTGCGGCAGTCCCGCTTTCAGATTATTCTGCAGACCTACCTGCGCCACCGCCAGATAAAGAGCGTTCTCCGGCGTCGCGCGCGGGGGTGCGGGATACGGCACGACCGCGCCCCTATATTCTTCCGGAATTCGTTCGCGAATAGGCGCCAGCAGATTCCCCGCCGGAGGGCGGCGCTGGATGAGGTGATCCGTCATCGTCAGGTCCGGAGTGTCCGTCGGCCGCCGCTTCGGCATGTGGCAGCCTGCGCAATCCGGCGCCGCCGTGTGCTTCCCAGCGGCAATCAGCGAATCGATCGGTTCGATTGTTCCCTGCTTCGCCGCATGGCACTGCCGGCAGACCGACGAATAATGCGCGACGGCCTCCGCGCCGCGCGGAATGCTGTGCGGGTTGTGGCACGTCGCGCAAGTGAGCTTACCTTCGCTCTTCAGAAAACACTGCGATTGCCGCAGCCGGTAAGCCGACGCGCCCACGATTTCGAATTTGTCGTCATGCCCGGTTCCTGGCGCATGATCGAAGCTGAGCGCAAAGCTCTCGAGCGCCTGCCCCGGTACAAACGAAAACGGTCCGCGGTCGAACCGCACCAGCGTCGCCGGAATCCGCTCGCTCGTCGTTTCCAGATGGCATTGCAGGCACACGTCCATGCGCAGTTTCGAATTCAGCCGGGCCGGATTCACAATCGCAGCGCGAATATCTTCCGGTTTACTGCCCGGCGCGCTGGCTCTCCGCACATGCTCACCGCCGGGTCCGTGGCATCGCTGGCAGTCAATCCCCTGCGGCAAATCGCCGGTAAAAACAGGGTCGCTGTCCGGAGCCTCATTCGCCGCCGGAATTTGCGGAACGCCATTGTGGCATGACATGCACTTATACGAAACGAACCGCCGCGACCGCGGATGATCGGAATCGGACCCGGGGGACATCGCCCAGTGCCCGTTATTTTCCGAATACCAGCCGAGCGGCAGTTCGATCAAAGTCCCGCGCTCGGTGCGGTGCAGATAAGTTCGCGCATGATTGCCCGATCCCAGAATGTAATCCACCCGCATCTCTTCCACGTTCGTCTCGCCGCCGTCAAAGCCAGTCTGCCAGCGGCGCTGATACCAGGCGCCATCCCGCTGAAGCATCGAAAAATGCGTGTCGGAGCGGTCGTGGTAGTAATCGCCCTTCGTGAAATCTTCCAGCTGGACCTGCGCGGACGGCCGCGCGAACGATCGCCCCATACCCGTCTTCGCATAGCTTTCCGCAATCTGCGAATGGCACCCGGCGCAAACCTGCGCATTCACGTATTCAGGGGATCCGGCGGCAGCCGCAGCGGGCAGACGGCGCAACCCAAAGAAGGCGATCGGAATCGACACGGCGGATACCAGCGCGAGGTGTCTCCAGCGGACCATACCCGATCACTAAAGTACCAGGTACAACTACTGCGTGCGAATGAGTTCCTGCGGCTCCACGATGCCGCGGCTGAGCGCAACCACAACCGCCTGCGTTCGATCGCGAACATCCAGCCGCCGCAGAATCATGTTGACGTGCCACTTGACCGTGCCGGCCGAAATACAGAGCGCCTCCGCAATCTGGCTGTTGTTATAGCCGCTGACCATCAGTTTTACAATTTCGGTCTCACGCGGACTGAGCGCCGAACCCGGCGTCTGCGTCGCCAGGCTGTCACGCACCGGCGGCGGAAGATACTGGCGGCCCTCGTGAACGCTGTAGATCGCCTCCAGCAGCTTGGTATGGGACATGCCTTTCAGCAGATACGCCTGCGCGCCCGCCGCCAAAGCTCGCCGGATTTCCTCGTCGCCGTGGTAAGTCGTCAGCACAATGACCGCGGCGGTCTTCTGCTCCCGCCGGATTTCCCGGATCGCCTCGACGCCGCCCATTTCCGGCATCCGCAGGTCCATCAGCGTCACGTCCGGGCGATGTTCGCGGAATAACCGGACAGCCTCCCGGCCGTTACGCGCTTCCGCAACAACTTCCATGTCCGTCTGCGTCCGGATGATTCCAAGCAGGCCAAAGCACACGACCGGATGGTCATCGACAACCATGATGCGGATGCGGGGCGTCTCCATGAGCACCGCTTCGGGCGCATGGCGTGATTTCGAAGATACCGCTGGCGAGGACACGCAGAAGATAATATACTCCACTACGGATCTCGTCGCATAGCATGGTGGCCCGCCGCGCACGCCTGAACTGCATCCACTCCGGACTACTTCTGGCGTTGGTTCTCATGCCCGGTATTTGCGCCGGGGAGCGCCGGCCGCCAGGGAACCGCGAATTTGCCGCGCGGATCTGGCGAACCCAGGATGGTCTTCCGGAAAACCGCATCCAGGCGATTTCCGGCACTCCCGATGGCTATCTTTGGATCGGAACGCCGGGTGGCCTGGTTCGGTTCGACGGGGCGAGATTCGTTGTCTATAACCGCGCCAACACGCCGGCTTTCGTCGATGACAGCGTCAGCGTGCTCTACACCTCAAGCGACGGAGTCCTGTGGACAGGAACCGATGGCGGCGGTCTGCTTCGTCTCAAAGACCGGGAATTTCGAGCTTACGGCCAGCGGGACGGGTTGACGGACGCCTTCATTCGCGCCCTTCAGCAGGACCGCAGGGGAATTCTTTGGGTGGCGACGGCTCACGGGCTCTTTCATCTGGAAGGCCAGAGATTCATCCGGGTCGTCGAGCCCCCCGAGCTTCCGGTCTCGGTCTTCTGGGCTATCGCCGTACGGGATAGCGGTTTGTGGGCGCAATCCACGCTCGGCTGGTATCGCATCGAAGGAAATAAACTCGCCGGGCCGCCAGTCCCGAAACTCGCCGGCGCGAGCGGCGAGCCCGGTTGCCCGGAATCCATGCCTTTGGCGAACCGCGCGGCTGCTACCGGAACCGTGGGGCCGCCGAGTTATCGCGATCACGCGGGCGATCTCTGGATCGGCGGCATCGGAGACGGCCTGACCAGACTACACGGGTGCGCGGTCACCAAGTGGCGAGCTTCCGATATTCTGCCAGGAAAATCGGTCACCTCTATATTTGAGGATCCCGAACATAGTCTTTGGATTGGTACGGAAGACGGTCTGCTTCGGTTGAGCCGGACCACCGTCACGACATTGAACGAAAACGACGGCTTCTCCGATAGCTATATCTCGAATGTCTATGAGGATCAGTCGCATACCGTTTGGATCACGACGCTGACGGGACAGGTCTACCGGCTGGTTGACGGCAAGGCCGTGCGGTATCCGTTACCGCACGAAACAGGCAACCCCAGAATCCTCACCATATTCCGGGATTCACGCGGAACGCTCTGGCTGGGTACCTCGAACCGCGGCTTCATTGGACTATCCAACGGTCACGTCACGCATTATTCCCGCAAAGACGGGCTGAGAAGCGACGCAATCAACTATTTTTTCGAGGACAGTTCAGGACGGCTCTGGATCGCAACCTCCAGCGGCCTCACCCTCTGGGACGGAAAGACCTTTCGCAACTACTATCTGCAGGACGGCCTCGCCTACGGTCATGTACGGGTCATCGCGCAGGATACCGCCGGGGATCTCCTTGTTGGTACGGACGGCGGCGTAAATCGCGTTCATAACGACAAGATTGTGGCCGATCCTCTGCTCGCCCGCCTGGGCAAAGAGAGGGTTACCTCGATCTACGTGGATCCCGGACACTCGATCTGGCTCGGGACAAGAGGTGACGGCCTGATTCGGATCGGAGGCGGAAAAATCTCACGCCTGACTACCGATGCCGGTCTCCTGAGCAAATCGATCTTTCAGGTGCTGGGAGACGGCCGCGGCCGCCTTTGGATGAGCAGCCCCGCCGGCATCTTCTCCGCGGCCATGGAAGATCTGAACGCCGTAGCGGAGGGCCGGACTCCCACTCTCGCTGTGAGCGCCTATGGGATCGCAGATGGACTCCAAACCACTCAGATGAGTAGTGGAATGCAGCCCGCGGGAGCGTTCCTGCCTGATGGGCGCCTGGCCTTTGCAAGTGTGAAGGGACTCGTCCTCGTCGACCCGAATCGGACCCGGATTGAAAAATCGTCGCCGGTCCATATCGAGTCCGTGATTGTCGACGACAACCCCATTCCCCTGCACGGCGACGTGGCAATTGATGCGGGGCACCGGAAAGTCCAGATCGATTTCACAGCCCCCAGCCTGTTATCTCCCGAACGCCTGTCGTTTCGCTATCGGCTGCAAAACTTCAATGACGCCTGGAGCGTTGCGACCAACCCCCGAAGCGCCCAGTATTCCAATCTGGCTCCCGGGCGGTATGTCTTCGAGGTGGAAGCTCAGGATGGCGCCGTTCCCGGCGGGGTTTCGCGGGCGGAGATCGCTTTGATCTGGAAAGCGCATTTTTATCGGACCTGGTGGTTCTTTTCCATCGTGGCGCTGGCCCTTTGCGTCGCCCTTTGGCTTGCCTTCCGATACTACGAGCACCAGCAGAATGTGCGCTATGCGGTGCGTCTCGCGGAGCGTACCCGGATTGCGCGCGATATGCACGATACCGTGATCCAGGGTTGCGTGGGGGCTTCCACCCTGCTCGAAGCCGCAGCCGGCTTTGCAGGCCCCGAGGCGGACCCCGTGATGGAATTCCTGGACCGCGCCCGCATCCAGCTTCGGCTCACGCTCGACGAGGCCAGACAGGCGCTTACGGATCTGCGTCACGATTCTTTTGCCGAGGGATTGGGCGGCGCGCTCGAGGATCTGGCTCGCGGTGTGAGCCGGGAAGCGAACGTTCCGGTGGAGGTGAAAATCGAAGGCCCCCGGCCGCCGCTTCCCGAGACCCTCAACCGCAATATGCTGCTGGTGGCAAGGGAGGCCATCCGGAACTCGGTGGCGCATTCGGGCGCGGCCCGAATCGATGTTTACCTTTCATTCGCCCCTGCCAGGCTGGATCTCGAAATCCGGGACGACGGTTGCGGCTTTGCGGCCGACCGCCCGGACTTTTGCCCGACCGACCATTTTGGAATTACCGGGATGCGTGAGCGAGTGGAGCAGTTGGGAGGTTCGTTCTCGCTCCAGAGCGCTCCAGGCGAAGGCACTAGTATTAATGCCAGTCTGCCGCTCGACCCGGTGGGCGTCGTCTAGCCGTCTAATGTGAAAATATTAAAAACCTGCCTGGGGATAGGTGTCGCTGGTTTGTAATTCATGGTAAAGTCTCACACAGGGTCTGAATCGGTTTTAGGGTCGCTATCTCTACGTCTCTTGCCGAAAATAGCCTTCGCGACGCAGTAAGCGTGTAGTACGTGTGTAGTGGAAAACGCAGGCAGGCAGCTCTAAAAGGGTGAGACTATCCACGATTTTAGAAAAGTAAACGGATCGTTCAGAAACTGAGCCTTGTGTTGGCTGCCGGGTTCTGATAGCGTTTCTGTGACTTTTGCTTGTCAGCAGGTGACTTTTTTAGGGGAAAGTTTGAGAGGGGTTTATGAGTCGATTTTCTAGAGGGCTACGAGTAGCTCTATTTGCCTTGACTTGTGCGTCCGCGGTTTTCGCGCAGCGCGATCTTGCAACCTTGGTAGGAACAGTGAGCGATCCTTCCGATGCTGTGGTCGCCAATGCAAAGGTAACCATCGTCGAAGAGGGAACCGGTCAGGTTTACAACGTCACGACGGGCGCCGGCGGCGACTTTGTACGCCCCGCGCTGAAGCCCTCCACTTACGACGTTTCTGTTAGTGCGCCCGGTTTCAGAACCGCGCAGCAGAAGGGCATTATCCTGAAGGCCGGTGAGCGCACTGGTATCAACTTCTCGCTCGTTCTCGGCGATGTCGGCCAGACGATCGAAGTGACCGGCACCACCCAGCTTCTGCAGACGGAAAGCACGCAAATGGGCGCCGCGATCAACGATAAGACGCTCACCGATCTTCCGCTCGGCGGCCAGCGCAATTTCGCGTATCTGGCGCGTCTTTCGCCCGGCGTACTTCCCGCCGAACCCGGCGCCCGCGATTCCGCCAACGGCGGTTTCTCGGCCGGCGGTGTTCGCGGCAACGGCCAGAACAACTTCCTGCTGAATGGTGTGGATAACAATGTCAACACCATCGACTTCCTGAATCAGACGTCCTACGCGGTCGGACCGTCAGTGGAAGCCATCAGCGAAATGAACGTCATGACGAACGGCTTCAACGCCGAGTACGGACGCGCCGCCGGCGCCGTCGTGAACATCAATATTAAGTCCGGCACCAACCAACTGCACGGCAGCTTGTTTGAAATCCTCCAGAACAAGGACCTCAACGCCAATAGCTGGACGAACAATCAGGCGAACCAGAAGAGAGGGCCGTTCATTCAGAACCAGTTCGGCGCCACCGCTGGCGGACCTATCGTGAAGAACCGGCTCTTCATCTTCGGTGATTATCAGGGAACTCGCATCGCCTCGTCAGGTGGTATTCAGGGCCTCGGCTTCGCCGCTTCTCAGGCGACAGTCCCGACGGCCGCGATGAAGGGGGGCGACTTCTCAAGCCTGTTAGGTAACAATGCAACCGGTACGGACTCCACTGGTGCCGCAATGAATTTCGTGAAAGGCACGATCTACGATCCTCTGACGACGACGGGTACGGCTGCGGCGCCGCTTTCCCGGACGCCGTTTCAGGGGAACATCATCCCGATGAGCCGTTTCGATCCCGCCTATGCAAAGCTCCTCCAATTGTTCCCGAGTCCAAACCAGACAATCAAGACTGGAACGCAACCCACCGGCGACTACTTCTACAACACGCCGGGTGCCTTGGTCAACGACCAGGGCGACGGTCGCGTGGACTATCGCCTCAGCGACAAAGACAGCCTCTTTGGTTCCATTAGCTGGGGTAACATCAGCAAGAGCAACACTCCACCGTTCCCCGGCGCGCTCGATAACAGCGGTTTCAATGGCTCCGCCGAAGTCGATCTCAGCCGCAATGCGCAGGTGAGCTACACGCGCACGTGGAGACCGAACGTGGTTTCGGAAACGCGCGTCAGCTTTACGCGCCTGGTGACCTCGCGCAGTGGCCCCAACGGGGATAAGGATCTCTTTACAGAGTTCGGCATCGGCGGCTACAATCCGACTACTGCCTATACCAACAACGGCGGCCTGCCGACGTTCTCGGTAAGCGGCTACACGGGCTTCGGTGGCGCAAACTGGGGGCCGACTCTCGAATACAACAACGTTTGGGATTTTGTCCAGAACGTCGCGATCGTGAAGGGATCTCACGCGATCAAGGTTGGAGCGGAATTCCGCCAGGTAAAGTTCCCGTTCTTCCAGGTTCCCCAGCCGCACGGGCAGGTGAACTATAGCGCGAACGAGACCGCATTCCCATCCTCCAAGACGTCCTCTCTCGGCGCCAACGTGGATGCCAGCACAGGAGACGCAATGGCGTCGGCCCTTCTCGGCTTCGTGGATAGTTCGGCGATCTCTACCACCAACTTCATTTCTTCACAGAAGGTGGCATGGGCGGGTTATGTCCAGGATGACTGGAAAGTTTCGCGAAAGCTGACTTTCAACCTCGGCGTGCGCTACGAGCTTCTCTCGCCGATCGGTGAGAGGTTCGGCCGGCAGGCGAACTTCGATTTGAATGCCATGACCCTCTACATTCCGACCGGCAAGCAGCAGGATGCCCCGTTGCCGCCGAACTTCGCAACCATATTCCCGAATGTAGCCGTCTCCCGCGGCCAGGTAAGCAATTATCTGATCCCCTGGGATAAGCTTGACATCGCGCCGCGCATCGGACTTGCGTGGCAGTTCAACAACAAGACTGTGGTTCGCGCCGGCTTCGGTATCTTCTACGGCGGCGAAGAAAACCAGGGCGGCAGCCCGAATCGTGGAGAGGGCGTACCCTTCAACGAAACCGTCAACATGAATCGGACTCAGGGTCTTGCCAAGTACGTCAGTATTTCGGATCCCAACTGCACCGGTTGCCAATATATGCCAGGCGGTTTGACGGGCGGCTTCCCGATCAATCCTTTCACCCTGAATGCCAACATTTCTCTGCGTGGTGTTCAGCCTGACTTCCGCAATCCTCTGGTGCAGAAGTGGAACCTTGCGATCCAGCGGGAATTGCCCGGCAACATGGCGCTCGAACTGGGTTACGAAGGAAATCACCAGTCCCATCAGGTGATTCTGGGCAACACCGATACGTACTACAACTTGGGCACCACTAATACGGCGCTCACTCCGGATACGCAGCGGTACATCAACGCCGCATGTCCGCCTCCGGCATGCGTTTCCGTTGGCACGGGCCTCTCGATGACCACGTCCAATGGCTTTGGTAACTACGCGGCGGGCTCCGCCAAGCTGGAAAAGCGTTATACCAACGGCCTCCAGTTCATTACCTCTTACACCTGGAGCCACGCGCTCGCGAATGCCGGCACTCCGCTCAGCGGTTCCAGCAACCTCGGCTTCCCCGACCCGAGCAACTGGGCATCGGGCTATTCGAGCGCTTCGTGGGATATCCGGCATAGCTTCACCACCGGGTTCAACTACGACATCCCGTTTGGCAAGGGCAAAAAGTGGGGCGGCAATATGCCCCGTTTCGCCAACGTGGTTGTGGGGGGTTGGCATTCCAACGGCCTCCTGACGCTTCGGACCGGTACAATGTTTGGCATCGCCGGCACGAGCTGCCAGGGTGTTTGGGGCCGCTGCCAGCCGGACATCGTTCCCGGTTACGTCGCGAATCAGGCGCCTTCGGGTGGCCGTACCCCGAACGAGTGGTTTGACATCAACGCCTACCAGGTGGCCGCGCCTCTCACGGGCGGTAATCTCGGGCTGCAGGCCGCTTCCGGGCCTCCCACGAAGTCGCTCGACTTCGGTCTGGCGAAGGATTTCGCCATCACCGAACGTTATAAGTTCGAGTTCCGTGGCGAATTCACCAATCTGTTCAACACGCCGCTCTTTAGCAATCCTGACGCCAGCCTGGGCGACTCCAAGGCGGTGGGCGGCAATGGAAACTTCGGCAGAATTACGAGCAGCGTAGCCGGTACGGAACGCCGCATCCAGTTCCAGCTCCGGTTCCAGTTCTAACCGGACGAACTGCAGATTGCTTTAAACCAAAGCGCGATCCGCACAACGCGGATCGCGCTTTCGTGTTTTTGTATGGTGGGCCTTCTGGCCTGCCGTCGGGCTTCCGCCCGGCGCGGGACTCCGTAAACTCCCAGGAATGCCCCGCTTCTGTTTATGGCACCGCGTCCCGCTGAGCCTTTTCCAGCACCGCGTGCTTGTCTCGCTCCGCCTTCGCCGCATCAGGACGCCCAAGCCGGTCATAAACGCGCGAAAGCCGGTAATGAACGGCCGGATCCTCCGGAGCCAGCTCCGCGGCTTTCTCGAACTCACGCGCCGCGTCCGAATAGCTTTGCAGGCGCTCCAGCGCATTTCCCAACTCAAAATGCGTCGCCGCATCGCGATCATCGATCGAGACCGCCTTTTCCAGAAGCTTGCGCGCGCCCGCAGGGTCAATCGCCTGCGCATTCATCGCCTTCGCCTGCAAAAAATAACCCGCCGCCTTCGTCGGATTGGCCGCGGCATACGCGGCGAAAACCTTCGCGATCTCCGGCAGCCGCGCCGGGATCTGATCCAGAAATTTGCCCAGAAACGTATAGGGCTGCTCGATTTCAGGCGCAATCGCGATCGTGCGCAGGAATGCACCGGCCGCCTCATCGAATCGCCGCAGGCCATAGCAGGCCACGCCCAGCGCAAGCTGTATCTGCGCGCTGTCCTTCAGGTGCTCCGCGCCGTTTTGAAGAATCGTCAGGGCACCGCCGAAATCACCCTTTTGCAGCAGTGGCTGCGACATGTCGAAGTAGAGCTGTTCGGCGCGTTGCCGGGCTGTGGCGTCCTGCGGTACCAGCCCCGCATATCGCGCCTGTGTTTCAGCGGCCAGGAGCCCATGTCCGGTCTCCCCGTAGTAAATGACCAGCGCACTCAGCACCGCGGGATCGGCAGCGCCCAGCTTTTCCGCCTTCGCCGCGGCAGCGTCCGCCTTGCTGCCGTCCTTCAGCTTCCAATAGGTCTGCGAGAGCGCCACCCAGATGCGGCCATTTCCGGGCGCCAGATGGGAGGCCGTCTCCAGATCCGCGCGCGCGGTGGCAAGATCGTTCCGCTGCAGCGCCAGCAGGCCATTCCGGAATGGCTCCTCGAAAGAAGGGGCCGCCGCGAGCATCAGAAGCAGTGCGATAACCATCGAAACTGCGGCCATTCTACAGTATGATGAGTGACGTAGTGAATCATTTCGGGCATCTGCGGCACGGCAGTCCGCGTGAAGTCGCGGAGGCCATCTCCTTCAATCGCCGCAATTTTCTGCGGGCAGTGACGGGGGCCGGCGCGGCCTCCGCAATCTTCGGAGCATCCCCGCTGCGAGGCTTTGTCGCGCCACGGAGAAAGAAGGTGGTCGTCGTCACCTTCGGCGGCGGCGCGCGCGACGACGAAACCTTCATGCCGGACGGGCAGGAAAACATCCCTCATCTGCTGAAGGAACTCATCCCACAGGCGACGTTCTTCACTCAGGTGGTGAACCGCGGCATTCTCGGCCACTACGTGGCTACCGCCAGCATTGTGACCGGCGCCTACGAGACGTTCAACAATTTTGCGTCTGTCCCGCCCGATAATCCTACCATCTTCGAATATTTCCGCCGAGACCTGAAGCGGCCCGCGACCGATTGCTGGGTCGTCGCGCCGAGCAATGGTTTCGCGCGCATTGGCGAAAGCGGGCACAAGTCGTTCGGTCCCGGTCTGGGCGCCGGCGTCCTTCTCCCGAAGCGGTTGCTATCCGCCGCAATCCCCGCGGGTGGCGATGATGAGCAATACCGGCATCTTCTCAACGACAACTACGAAACGCCTCTCTTCGCGCCCACCCTCACCGGCAAGCAGATCGAGCTGGGGCAGATGGTCGATCTCCTCAAGCTTTCCGCTTCCGATTTCGCAACGCACGCCCGCAGTCTGGCCAGCGCCGACGAGCTCTCCGTTTACGTCGCAAAGCATTTGATGACTCAGCTCTCGCCCAGCCTCCTGTGGGTCACACTGCACGATATCGATGTCGCGCATTCCGGCACCTTCTCGCTTTATATCGACGGCATCCGGCGCTGCGACCGTCTTTGCGGCGAGCTCTGGCAGGCAATCCAGGCGAATCCGGAATATGCCGATCAGACCACCATGTTCATCCTGCCGGATTTCGGACGCGACTCCGATATCGAATCCGGTGGGAACGGATTCCAGCACCACCGCACCGGCGACGCCGTCTCGCGCACCACGTGGATGATGGTGCTCGGCCCCGGCATCCGCCAGAACGTTGTGGTGGACCGGCCCATCGAATCGATCGACCTCGTTCCCACCATCGGATCGATCCTGGGATTTGACGCGCGCGACTCGCATGGCAAGCCGGTAGCGGAGGTGGTCTGACCATGCTCCCCACTCAGCTCACGGAAGAGAGTTTTTCGAGCTATCCCCCGGAAGCAAAGCGTCTCGTGGTGAGAGAGCTTCCGATGCTGCGCAGGCTGCCGCTGGCCTTTGTGCCCCTCCTGCTGCGCGAACTGATCGTCTATGACTGGAAGTTCCCCGCGGAGCGCCGGGACCTCGACCGTCAGTTCACGTGGCTTCATTCCCTCTCGCCCGAACAAATCGCGAAAGCTGTCGCCCCCTTCTCGCGCCTCACACTTTCAGAGGCGCTGGAGAAGACGGACTGGATCAATCAGCCGGCAGTTTTTACCGAGCAGTTGACCGCTCACCTCTGGAAAACCCATCAAATCGACGCGTTCCGCACCGGGGCGGTAGAGTATGTCGCCGCATACAGCGGGACATCGCCCGAAGGCGCGCTGCCCGCGCCGCGCCTCGGAATCGCCGTGATTGGGCAGAGCGTCCAGACGAATGACTATCGCTTGTTCCGCAAGCTGCGTCCCCACGGTGTTTACTACTCACACGTCAAACACGAAAACGGCCTGAGCATTCTGGTGGACACGCTGAAGACCCGTGCGGAGGCGAACCCGCTGCCGTACGGACATTGGTACATCGACGGCGGCAAATCCGCCACAACGCCGGATGGCGTGTCGCATGTTTCGTATGCCGCCCTCTCCCCGGTGCGAGTGGCCCTGCAGGGTTTCATGCAGAAGATATACGAAGCCAGCGTCTTCGATCCGGAAATGTTTCGCACCCGGATGGCGCAAACAAAGCCTGAGGAAATCGGACTGAACACCACGTCCGACGCCGTTCTGAGCCGCTTCCAGCTCAGTCTGCTCACCGAAGGCTCCGGCACCCAGGTGTTCTCCACAACGTTCGTGCAATGGGCCGCCCGCGAAGCGATGCGGCGCGCGCAGCCGCTCACGCTGCTCGCGCACTTCACGCCGCGCCAGCGCGAGAACACGATGGACGAACTGCTCAGTGAATCGCGCCGCCCGCC
>DASYCD010000184.1:0-19735 GCA_036500405.1 Bryobacteraceae bacterium | reverse complement strand
AATTCATCGAAATGAACAGCATGATGCTTTCATCAATGCCGTCACCCATGAGCTGAAGACGCCCGTCGCGTCGATACGGCTGTATCTGGAGACGCTGCAGACGCATAGCGTCGATGAGAACAAGCGGCAGGAATTTTACCGAATCATGCTGCATGACAGCGACCGTCTGCTGTCGACCATTGAGCAGGTTTTGCGAACCGGCCGCGTCGGTCCGTCGCGGCGCCGGCTGAACGTTGCGCCGATCGATCTCCCCGCCCTGATCGATGGCTGCATCGAGAGAGCAGCCAAGCTCTATAAAGTTCCGGCGGGCAGTATCCGCTATCAGGGAGATGGCGGCGCGGCTCCGGTGACGATCCTCGGCGATCCGGACGAAGTGCAGGCCGCCGTTTCCAATCTGATCGACAACGCGGTGAAATATTCCGGGAATCAAGTGGACGTAACGGTGAAGACATCGCTGGACGATGCCCGGTATGTCACGCTGCGGGTCACGGATCAGGGGCCGGGCATTCCGCCGACCGAACTCAAACGCATTTTCAAACGCTTCTACCGGGTCCCGGGGCAATTGGCGACGCGGGTCAAGGGGACGGGACTGGGTCTCTACATCGTGCGCGCGGTGGTGCGGCGGCATGGCGGACAGGCGTGGGCTGAGAGCGAAGGCCCCGGCCGTGGCAGCACGTTTGTCCTGCAGTTTCCAGTCGCGCCGGGCCGCTCGGCATGATTTGGGGTGACTCTGCATGACGCGGATACTCGTCGTCGAGGACGAACAACACCTGGCGGACGGTCTCCGTTTCAATCTCGAAGCGGACGGCTACGAGGTCCAAATCGCCGACACGGGCGAGGCCGCGCTGGAATTGCTCGCTTCGAAAGAGGCAGCGTTCGACGTGGTCGTGCTGGACGTCATGCTGCCGGGCATCGATGGCTTCGCCGTGATCTCGTCGATGCGCCAGGCCGGGCAGTTCGTGCCAACGCTCATGCTGACGGCGCGCGGTCAGCCGCAGGACATACTGAGAGGCTTTGCCGCGGGCGCGGACGATTATCTGCCGAAGCCATTCGATCTGGCAATTCTGATGGCGAGGATCAAAGGTCTTTTGCGGCGCGGGGAATGGGCGCGGGCGACAACGCAGACTCCGGCGGCCCAGCCGGATTCGGATACATATTCGTTTGGCGATAAGTCGGTGGACTTTGGGCAACTGGAATTGCGGGTACGGGGCGAGGTATTTCCCTTGACTCTCATGGAAGCCAATCTGCTTCGATACCTGATACGCCATGAAGGTCAGGTCGTATCGCGCAAGTCGATGCTGGCGGAAGTCTGGGGTCTGCACGAAGACACGGACACCCGCGCGATCGACAATTTTATGGTTCGACTGCGGCGCTATATCGAGGAAGATGCGAAAAATCCGCGGCATCTGCTGACGGTGCGAGCTTTGGGATACCGGTTTCTGGCGAATCCGCCGCTTGACGAAACGAGTCAGTAACCGCTGGTTTTCAACCGGTTTCTCTTCTATATGGTCCACGACCAGGGCCCTTCGGGGTTTTCATGATCGCGGCGCGATGATCCCGGATTCAATCCATCGAGCAGCGGCCGGTTCCATCCAGACAGTCAACTGCGGCGCGTTCCGCCGCGGAAATCCTCCCCGCCCACAAAACCCATCAACCGTGTCATCGCGCACCTCCCATCCTCGCGATTTCCCCGGCAATGTTTAGAATGGGGGTGAGGTTATCCGGTTATGGCAAGAGACAACGGCGGTAATGCGATCGCATGGTTCGTGGCGGGAGCGGCGCTGGGCGCTGCGGTCGCCCTGCTTTACGCTCCGAAATCGGGTAAGGATACGCGGAAGATGCTGAATCGAACAACCCGCGAGAGCCGGGAGGCCGTGGAAGCAAGCGGCAAGGAACTTATGGAAAAGGGCCGCGACCTCTACGACCGCGGACGCAGGATTGCCGACGACGCCGCCGACCTTTTTGAACGCGGACGGCGCCTGGTTCGCCACTAACGGATCACCCATTTGGCCGCGGATTCCGTTTCCTCCATCGAAGCCGGCGATTTCCGGATCACGCTGGTTCGCGCCGGTTCCTATTGGTGGGACGGTGGCGCGCTCTTCGGCGTGGTGCCGAAAACGCTCTGGTCGCGGCATCAGACAAGCGATGACCTGAACCGGATTGAAGCCGGCTTCAATTGCTTTGTCGTCGAAGACGGCAAATCGCGGATCCTGATCGAAACCGGCGGCGGAGTGCGCCATGATCCGCGCGCACTCGAACGCACCCGGATGGCTTCCGATGTTTCGGCCGCCGGATCGGTCGCGGCGGCCGGCTTCGAACCGGACTCCTTCGACATCGTCATCAACACCCATCTGCACTGGGACCACTGCGGCGGCAACACAGTGGATTTGCCGGATGGGCGGGTCGTCCCTGCATTCCCCCATGCGCGATACGTGACCCAGCGCGGCGAACTGGAACATGCGCGCGAGCAGAACCCACGAGACGCCGTGAGCTATCGCGCCGTAAACTACGAATCGCTCGTCGAATCGGGGCGAATGCACTTACTCGATGGCGATATCGAGGTCGCCCCGGGAGTCCGGCTACAGGTCGCGCCCGGACACAATCGCGACATGATGGTCGTGATCGTGGGCGATGGACACAACAAGTGGTGCCATTTCGCCGACCTTGCGCCCTATGGAGCGCAGATCACTCCCACGTGGGTCGCGGGCTTCGATCTGTTTCCGCTGGAGACAATTGAGACGAAGACACAGTTATTCGGTCGCGCGGCCGCGGAAGGCTGGCGATGCAGCTTCGGCCACGATCCGAAGATCAACTTCGCGCGCGTTATTGACCGTGATGGGAAATTCGCGCTCAGTTAGCGGCGCCGCTATCGTGTGGTCGATAGCGCCCGGGAAACCTGCTCCCGCACGAAGATCCGCGCAATCTGATTCATGAGCGCCTGCTTATCGACCACCCGCTGAAATTTGCCGTTTTCGACGATCGGCACAAAACGCATTGGCCAATCGAGCAGACGCTGCATTTGCAAAGCCGCGGCGCTCCCCGGATTCCAGTCAATCGCCTCGACGATCAGGTGAGGATGAAGCCAATATAAAAGGTCGCGCTTCGTCACCCACACCGGATTTTGACCCTCCATGTGCCAGGGAAACACCTGCTCCCAGCAGTCAGCCCGTCTCTGCACCTCGGACCGAAGATCCGTTGTCGCGGGGTGCGGCTGATCTTTTCTCAACTCATACTGCTGGAAATTTGGGTTCGCTTTCAGAAGTCTTTCCCGCACTATATCGGGATGTACCACTCCGATGAACGAACCGTTCTCTCCAAGAAAGATCATGACTTCGATGGATGTGAGGTCCGCCGCGAGCGAGGACAGGAAGTAGAGCCTCGTCATCCACCACTCCTGGCCTTGTCCCACGTCCACCTGCAGCGCCTGCAGCTCTTTGGGGCCCGCAATGACGTCCTGTATGGTTGACAGGGCGCTGTCGTTCACCGGCGCATTGTGGCGAACCCATGGTTGGTTGATTCCCGCCTCAATGTCGATGGACTCGAGGGCCAGTTGACGGCCCATCTCCGTTCGATAGATTGACGCGCTCACCAGACTGGCGAGATCTTCCGGAGTTCGGAAGTAGCTCACCAGATGGTTTTGAGTAAGATCCTGACGAAGCCGCGCGATTTCTTTTCCCCCTCCGCCATCGCCCGTAATCGCATCGACAAAGTTCGGCGGCCACTCGGCGTTTTGGTCAACAAGGAAAACAAGTACGGGTTTTTGCTTATCGATAGCATGACGGAGTTCGAACTCCGTGACCGACGTTTGTCCGATGAAGGTGTTGGTGGGCAGCGTTGCGGCGGCATTTTCCAGGATCGTCGGAATGGAGCCATAACGCCACCCGAAAATCCCGACGTACGCATCGCAGTTCTCGACATCGGTCAGACACCGCGCCAACGGCCGCATTCCCTCGGCGACATAATCTTCCATGCCGACTACCTGATGCCCCATACGTCTCAGGACGTTAGCCACCGCCAACCGATGGCTTTGGAGGTCTCGATACGTGGCCGAAATGTAGACTCTCATGGCAATTGGGTTCCTTATACCACATTTAAGAGACCCGGAAAATTCGGTTAACGCGGGTCTGCTCAGCGGCGATCGAACTCACGGCCGAACCACCAGACCGATATCGCCCAGATCGCCACGCACGGCGCCAGAAACAGCACGCTCGAATAGGCGACTGCGGCGCCCGCCATGGTCATCGTCAGGATCTGAGTGATTGCCTCGCCGAACGACGGAGCGGTCTGGAAACGCCAGCGATGCTGCGGCTCCCTGTGCTGGATCGAGGTGCGGTGACCAACGGCGAGCGCGATCAGGGCGGCTGCCAGCGCGCCGGGGATATAGAGCGGCAGTGCGATCACGAGCGCGATCACGATAAAAGCAATGTCCTTGGCGAGGAGAACCTGCCAGCCGCGCACCGGGAGCAGGCTGTAGCGCCGAAGACCCGCGGCGCCATCGAGCCCGAACAGCGAGAGCGCGCAAGTGGAAAGAGCGAGCATGGCGACGACGGTGAACGGAAAGAACGCCTCCTTCGGGAGCATTCCGGCAGCGCGCCAGCCCGCGGCGCCAACGGCGATGAGGGCGGCGGTGACGAAATCGAGCGTGGAAAGCATCTCGCGCAGATTCTTGCGGATCATCTGATTCAGCGGCGAGGGAAAGCGCGGCAGCGTTCGCCAGAAATTTCCGCGGCGCGGCGATCGGGCCGACAGAAAAAAACCGGTCACAACGACTCCGCCTGCAAATGCGACCAGTCCCCACGAGACTCGCTTCCATACCGTGAGCCCAAGCACCACCCACGTCATCGGGTTGAGAAACGGGCTAAGAAAGCGCAGAAGGCGGCGCTCGCTTGCTTCGAGCGGCCAGAGACCGTTACGCGAGGGCGGGATTGCGCGAAGCGGATCGGAGCTCATCGGCAGTACCACGATGACGGCCATGATGCCAATGAGAATGCCGCCGAGCGCAGTATCGAGCATAAACATCAGCACGATGGCTGTGAGGAAAATATTGTTTCCCTTGAAGCTGAATGTCTGCTGACTGCGCTTCGTCGCGCGCCCAAGCCATTTGAGAACAGCTCGTACGCGCGCGGTTCCGATCACTCGCTTTGACCCAGCCATTCGAGACGATCGAGCACCGGCGCTTCGGCCAGTTCGAAATAAAGCTCTTCAAGCGGACGGTCGAGCGCCGCGGCTTCGGCATTGAGCGCGATGCTGCCAGCGCGGATAATGACGAAGCGATCGGCAATCCGCGCAGCCATCGGAAGAATGTGCGACGTCAGAAAGACCGTCACGCCGCGTGAAGCGGCATCGCGCAGGATGCTCGCCATGGTGGCTGCGGTGACCGGATCCACCGCTTCGAAGGGCTCATCGAGAAAAAGCGCTTCGGGGTTCGGCAGCAGCGCCATCGCAAACGCGGTTTTCTTCCGCATCCCATGCGAGCAGGCGCGCGCGAATGTGCGGCGGCCCTTCACAAGTCCAAGGGCGGCCAGAAGACGATCGATGCGCGAGCGCGTGGTGGCGAGATCGAGACCATAGAGATCGCCCGTGAGTTCCAAATGCTCATCGACGGTGAGATCGTCGAACAGCCCCAGGTCTTCCGGAAGTACGCCGATTTTTCGCTTCACCGCAACCGGATCGCGCGCGACATTCACGCCACACACAATCGCGTCACCCGCCGTGGGCGCGAGCAAACCCGTGAGCATGCCAACCGTGGTGGACTTCCCTGCTCCATTGGGTCCGAGGACTGCGCAAATCGTGCCAGGCGCGACCTCGAGCGAGATGCCGTCGACCGCCGTGAAGTCGCCAAATTTTCGTGTGAGCTGGCGGCAGGAGATCATCGGACGAGCAAGCGGGCCGGCAAGCGCTCAGTATCGCATGCAGATTCGCAGCGCGGATGATATGATTCCGTTCACGTCTCATGTGGCCACACCAATACACTCCCGCGGGCGGGAGCCTGCCATTATCTGCGCTGATTGCCATCCTGCCGGTGGCCGCGCTGCTCATCGTACTGGCGGGTCTTCGTAAAGCCTCGTGGATCGCGTCGCTGGCTGGGCTGGCGACCGCTTTCGTCGTGGCCGTAGGCTTCTATGGCATGCCGTTTTCGCTGGCGGCGAGTTCGGTAGGATACGGCGCGGCGCAGGGCTTGTTCCCGATCGGCTGGGTGGTGTTTGCGGCGATCCTGCTTTATAACATTACGGTTAAAACGGGGCAGTTCGATGTGGTGCGCGCGTCGGTCGGCAACCTGACTTCCGACCGCAGGCTGCAGGCGCTGCTGATCGCGTTCGCATTCGGCGCGTTCATCGAAGGCGCTGCCGGATTTGGGACGCCTGTGGCCGTCGCAGCAGCGATGCTCACCGGTCTCGGCTTCTCGTCGTTCCGCGCGGCAACAATCTGCCTGCTGGCCAACACCGCGCCTGTGGCGTTCGGCTCGATTGGAACGCCGCTCATCATGCTGGCGACTGTAACCGGGCTGCCGCTGCTCTCGCTGAGCGCGAATGTTGGCAGGGTATGCGCTCCAGTCTCGTTGTTCATTCCTGCTTATCTGATCCTGGTGATGGGCGGCTGGCGCGCCCTGAAAGGCGTCTTCCCCGCCGCCGCGCTGTGCGGCATTTCGTTCGCCGGGATGCAGTTTCTCATTTCGAATTTTGTGGGTGCGGAACTGACCGATATCCTCGCTTCGCTCACCGCTATCTTCTGCCTGATTATTCTGTTGAAGATCTGGAAGCCGAGGGATGCATTTCGTCTGGAAGACGATGGACCGGCGCATCCGGCAACCGTGATTCCGGCCAGCCGCGTGATCTGGGCGTGGACTCCGTTCGCTCTCCTGGTCATCTGCGTTCTGGTGTGGGGACTCAAGCCGGTTCAGGCGCAACTCGGCGCGGCGACCATCAAGTTTCCCTGGCCGGATCTCCACCGGCTCATCACCCGCATGCCGCCTGTAGCGCCGAAGCCGACGCCTTACGACGCGGTCTACAGCTTCACGTGGCTTTCGGCATCCGGTACGGCGTGTCTGGTCGCGGCATTCCTCTCGGCCCTCTTCGCCAAAATGAGTTTCGCCACGTTCCTGGGCGTTCTGAAGAAAACCATCCGTCAGCTTGTACTGGCGGAATCGACGATCGCGATTGTCCTCGGCCTCGCGTTTCTAATGAACTATTCCGGCGCAACCGGAACTCTGGGCCTGATGTTCGCCGCGACCGGCAAACTCTTCCCGTTCTTTGGGGCCCTGCTCGGCTGGATGGGCGTCTTCCTCACTGGCAGCGATACGTCAGCGAACGCGCTCTTCGGCAGCCTGCAGGAAGTGACGGCGGTGAAGCTGCACCTGAATCCCGTGCTGATGGCCGCGGTGAATTCGAGCGGCGGTGTGATGGGCAAAATGATCAGCCTTCAAAATATTGCGGTAGCCGCGGCCGCGACTTCAATGGCGACTCAGGACGAAAGCAAGCTATTCCGATTCACGCTCAAGCACAGTATTTTCCTGGCTTCGGTGATTGGCCTGATCGCGATGGTATACGCGTACTCTGCCTGAACACCTTAACTGGCCCTGTGCGCATCGATGGCCAGATCGAAATTACGCGATACCGATCCCGACGTCCCGCCCGGTATCGGCAACGTAAACAACACCGCTGTCCCCAGCCCCGGCTGCGATTTCACTTCCAGCTTCCCGGCAAGATGCTCCACCCGTTCCTGCATCCCGAGAATCCCCAGCCCCGCATCATGCGCCGGGTCGAAGCCCTTCCCGTCATCGCGCACCGATAGCTCCAGCAACCCCTCGCGCTCTGAAATCTGAATCCGCACCTGCCGCGCCGCCGCATGCCGCGACGCATTCCGCACGGCTTCCTGCACAATCCGGAACACGCACGTGCGATGTTCATCCGGCAGATCGTCGACAAATGCCTCCGCCTCCACTTCCACCGTCATCGGCCCCGTCCGCGAAACCTCCCGCGAATACCACTTCAGCGCCGGCAGCAATCCCAGATCATCCAGCATGGTCGGACGCAACAGCAGAGAAATATTCCGCACCACGCTCGCGTTGCGCTCCGTCATATCCTCCACAAGCTGCAGTTGACCAAACGCTTCCGCGGTATTCCCGTCCTTAATAGCCGACCGCAGATTCCCCAACCCAAGCATGATCGCCGAAAGCACCTGCCCCACCTCATCGTGCAGTTCACGCGAAATGCGCCGTCGCTCGCTCTCCTGCGCCGAAAGCAACTCCGCCGAAAGCCGCTTGAGTTCCTCGCGCGTACTGACAATCTCGTCAAAACGCAGCTTCGCCTCCGATTCCAGCCGCAACAGCCTCCACAGGGCCACACCCGCCAGCGCCATCCCGAGTGCGATCGCAAGAATCAGCAGAAACAGCAGCCGCCCCCGGATCGACTCCAGCATCCCGGTCACCTCATAACTGCTCTCGTCGAGTTGTCTCTCGCTGATCTTCTGCGTCCGGTCCGCGAGGCTAAGCGCGCTCATACGCCGCGGCAACAGCTCATTCTGCACAAACGATGACGACCGCTCCTTGCGCTCCGCCGGCGTCCAGCTCAGCACCGGCGTAATCGCATGCATATAGGACGCGAGTTCTTCCGCGAATTGCCGGAATGCCTGTTCGTCTCCAGGCCGCACCAGCGTGCGGTATTTCGCCGTGCCATCCTCGATCTGCCGCTGGGTTTCGAGAAACTGTTCGCTGTGCTCCCGCGCCAGCGCCTCATCCGTATCCAGCAGAAAATCGCGAATATGCGTCCCGGAGGTATAAATGCTGGCTCGCAGGTCCTGCAGGACGCGCTCACGCCCCAGGTAATCCCCGCGAATCCCATCCTCCCGCACGCGAATATCGGAGAGAGCGGAAATCGCGCTGATTCCCAGAAACCCCATCAGAAACAGCAGACCGCCGAATCCGAAGAAGAATACGATCCGGGTTTGCCTGTGTGAAAGGTTATCGGGCTGCAAAGGCATGACGGCAGCGTTCCGTAACGATCATAGAACAGTGCCGCCGAACCTCCCATACAGCCGCGCCTGTATTCTGCATCGGCGATTCCGGGAAATCTGCCCGTGAAATACCGTCTTCACTGTATTCCGTATCGCGCCCAATTCCGGTAAATTAATCATTTGCAGCCCAAGTTACTCGGCGTCTCCATCGCAGCGATGGCCTGTCTCCTGACGGTGTCGTGCACCACCGCGGCCAAAACGCCATCCGCGTCCACCACACCCGATGTGACGACCGTCGCGGTAGCGAAGGCCGCCTCGCGCCCCATGACCCACAGCGTGGCGCTCACCGCGGAATTCCGCCCCTACCAGGAAATCGACGTCATGGCCAAGGTCGCGGGCTACGTCCAATCCATCAACGTGGACGTCGGCGATCACGTCAAACAGGGAGAACTCCTCGCCACTCTCGAAGTTCCCGAAATGGCAGATGACCAGGCGCGCGCCGAGTCTATGCTTGCTCGAAGCAAAGCAGAAGTCACTCAGGCGCAGGATGAACTGGAGCGCGCTGAATCCGCCCACAAGATGTCGCATCTCGCCTACGCCCGCCTTGCCGACGTCGCAAAAAAGAAGGCTGGCCTTGTCGCGCAGCAGGAGATCGATGACGCCCAAAGTAAGGATCTGGTAGGCGAAGCGCAGGTCAACGCCGCCAAATCGAATCTCAACGCAGCGCAGCAGCAGGTGCAGGTCAACACTTCCGAGCTGAAGAAAACCCACACCATGAGCGACTATCTCCGTGTCACCGCGCCCTTCGCCGGCACGATCACGAAACGTTTTGCCGATACCGGCTCGATGATTCAGGCAGGAACTTCCTCCAGCACTCAGGTGATGCCTGTCGTCAGGCTCTCGGAAAACAGCCGCCTGCGCCTGATTCTTCCTGTCCCCGAGTCCAGCGTTCCTACCATCCACATCGGGCAGCAGGCGGAGGTGCACGTTCCTACCCTGAACCGCTCTTTCGTTGGAAAGGTGGCGCGGTTTGACGATCGCATCCAGACCGCTACGCGCACCATGGATACGGAAGTAGACGTCGAGAATCCGAGTCTCGTCCTGATTCCGGGCATGTTTGCTGAGGTCGATCTCACGCTCGACCACCGCGACCATGTGCTCACAATCCCGGTCACGGCGTTCGATTCCACCGTGGATAACGCCGGCCGGGTGATGGTTGTAACACCCGATAACAAGATCGAAGTCCGTAATGTTGTATCCGGCCTCCAGGATGCCTCGGATGTTGAAATCCGTTCCGGCCTCCGGGAAGGCGAGATGGTGATCACGGCGAACCGCGCGAGTTTGCGCGCCGGCGAGGTAGTCCTGCCTAAGCTGACGTCGATCACCGAGGCGCCGTAATTTTTTCATGTCACGTTTTGCAATTCGCACTCCGTATCTAATCATCGTCATCGCTCTCATCGTCGCCGTCCTGGGCGGCGTATCAGTAGCGCGCATGCCCGTGGATATGTTCCCTTCCATCAACATCCCGATGGTCGTGGTCGCCACGTTCTACAACGGCATGCCTCCCGAACAGATTGAGAGCGACATCACCAGCCGTTTCGAGCGCCAGTTCACTCTCGCCAGCGGCATCGAACACATCGAATCCCGCTCGCTTCCCGGCGCGAGCGTTATTCGCGTTTACTTCCAGCCCGGCACGAACTCGGATTCCGCCGTCGCGACCATTTCTAATCTCGCGATGGCTCAGCTGCGCCGCCTTCCTCCCGGAACTCTTCCGCCGGTCGTTCTGAAGTTCGATGCGTCGAGCCTTCCGGTGTGCCTGGTGACCGTGAGCGGCAAGGGTTTCAGCGAAACGCAGATACGCGATCTCGCTCAGTTCACCGTTCGCAACCAAATGGCGGCCGTGCCCGGCGCCAGCGTACCGCAGCCGTTCGGCGGCGGCTACCGCCAGATCATGGTCTATGCGGACCCCTTCAAGCTCGAAGCCCACCAACTCAGTCTCATGGATGTCGTGCGGACGGTGAATCGCTCCAATCTCATCCTGCCGGCGGGTGATGTGCCCATTGGCCCGCTCGATTACAGCATTTACACGAATAGCCAGCTCCCCGGTATTGCGGAGATTAATTCGCTTCCGATCAAGACCGTAGGCACTTCCATCGTTCGCGTCAGCGATATCGGTCACGCGCAGGACGCGCATCAGATTCAGTCGAGCGTTGTGCGCGTCAATGGTCAGCGCTCCGTCTATACGCCGGTGCTCAAGCAGGGCGGCGACACCAACACCATCGCGGTTGTACAGGGCGTCCGTAAGGTGATCGGCACTTTGGTCGATACCCCGAAGGCCCTCGTCACCAACGTTCTTTTCGACCAGTCCCGCTTCGTCAAAACCGCCATCGATACGCTGGAACACGAAGGCTTCATGGGCCTGTTCCTGACAACGCTGATGATTCTCATCTTCCTCGGCAGCCTGCGCGCCACCGTGGCCGTGTTCTTCTCAATTCCGCTCTCCGTTCTTGCCACCTTCATGGCGCTTCAATTTGGCGGAGGATCGATCAACAGCATGGTGCTGGGCGGCCTGGCGCTCGCCCTCTCGCGACTGATCGATAACTCGGTCGTCGTGCTCGAAAACATTTATCGGCACCTTGAAATGGGGAAGGATCCGGAAACCGCGGCCGCGGAAGGTGGGCGGGAAGTCACGCTGCCGGTGTTGGCCGCAACCCTCACAACCGCGGTCGTCTTCTTCCCGGTTACCTTCCTTTACGGCGTCAGTCAGTTTCTGTTCTCCGCCCTCGCCCTCGCCGTCGTGCTGGCGCTGTTTGCGTCCTTCTTCGTCGCCATGACGGTGGTGCCGCTGTTCTGTGCGCGGTTCCTCAAGTCGGCATCCCACCACAACACACCGTCTTCGGAAATTCCGGTGGAAGTGGTGCTGAAGAATAAGAAGGGCGGCTGGCGGCTCGGCGAGCGCTTCAATGTCTGGTTCAATGACCGCTTTGAATCGTTCCTGAGGATCTATGACCGTGCCGTTGGCGTTGTCCTGGCCTGGCCATGGGCGACTGTCGCGGTTTGCGCGGTCGGCTTCGTCGCCAGCCTCGCCCTCTTTCCACGGCTCGGCCTGGCGTTCTTCCCGCGAACCGATGCCGGTATGTTCGTCATCAACGTGAAAGCGCCTTCCGGAACCCGAATCGACGTTACGGAGAGCGAGATAGCCAAAGTCGAGAAAATCATCCATGACGTCATCCCGCCGGGAGATCTCGACGTCGTCCTCTCGAACATCGGCGTTACGCCGGGATTTTCATCAATCTATACAAGCAACTCGGCGCAGCATACGGCATTCGTGCAGGTTGGGCTCAAAGAGGACCATAAAGTCGGCAGCTACGACTACATGGCTCGCGTGAAGAAGCGCATCGCCGAAGATCTTCCCGAACTCAGCACCTACTTCCAGTCGGGCGGCATTGTGGACGCCGTTCTCAACCTCGGCCTTCCCGCCCCCATCGATGTTCAGGTCGCCGGCTCGAATCTCGAAAACGCGCACGCCACGGCTCTCGATCTTGCTTCCAATATTCGCCACCTCCCTGGCGTGGCTGACGTCTACATTCCGCAGGACATCGATTATCCGGCGCTCCGGCTCCAGGTGGACCGCACGCGCGCCAGCGAGCTGGGCCTCGACCAGCAGGAAGTCGTCGGCAACGTTATTACCGCGCTTACGAGTAACCAGATGATCGCTCCCAGCTACTGGGTCGATCCCCGCTCCGGTCAGGACTACATGCTGACCGTGCAGTACAACGAAGGTCAGATCAAGTCGCTCTCCGATCTGCGTTCCATCCCGCTCCGCTCATCCGGCAATGTTCTGCCGACGCGCCTGGATGCTATCAGTTCCATTACGCGATTTCAGGCGCCGACCGAAGTCGATCACTACCAGATCCGCCGCGTCACCGACGTCTATGTCCGTCCGCTCGGCGAAGAACTGGGCGGCATCGCCGATTCCATTGATCAGATCATCGCCCGGACAAAGACGCCAACGGGGCTCAACATTACGCTCCGCGGCATGGTCCAGGGGATGCGCGCTTCATTCCACAGCTTCGCCATTGGCCTGAGTCTGGCGGTCGTGCTGCTCTACCTGATTCTCGTCGCTCAGTTCCGCAGTTTCATTGACCCGATGATCATTCTTCTCGCGGTTCCGCCCGGCATTACCGGCGTAATCCTCACGCTCTGGTGGACAGGTACCACTCTAAACGTCATGTCGCTGATGGGCGTGGTCATGCTGACCGGTATAGCGGTTTCGAACAGCATTCTGATCGTCGAGTTCACCCGCCAGTTGCGTGAAGAAGGTCTCTCTGTTCCCGAGGCGGTGGCAAAGTCCTGCCGTGTTCGTCTTCGTCCAGTGCTCATGACCTCGCTCGCCACCATCATCGGGCTCATGCCGATGGCGCTGAAACTGGGCGAAGGCAGCGAAGCCTATGCCCCACTGGCCCGCGCGCTGCTCGGCGGCCTGTCGCTCTCTGTGCTGATCACCGTGTTCATCGTTCCCGCAGCTTATCTTCTGATCTACAGGAACAGGGCTGCGCAATGAGGCTCCTCGCCGCTGTCCTGCTGGCCCTACCTCTGGCGGCTCAGCAACCTCTGCATCTGACGCTTGCCGACGCCGAGAAACTTGCGCTAGCCCATAACCCGGCGATCTCCTCCGCACAGTACAGCGCCTCGGCCTCTCATGAGGTGCCCAATGAGGTGAAGTCCGCGCTCGCGCCGCAACTATCGGGAGCGATCACTGGCGTGGGCGCCGATGGCGGCAGCCGCATCGCCGCGGGCGCGCTGAACAACCCGTCTCTCTACAACCGCATCGGTTCCGGCATCACGGTAACCCAGCTCCTCACGGATTTCGGCCGCACCAGAGACCTCACGACAACAGCAGGTTTACACGCGCAGGCGCAGGACCAGGTCGTCGAAGGCACTCGCGCCGATGTCCTGATGTCCACCGTCCAGGCCTACTTCGCCGTCCTCCGGGCGAACGCCGTCCTCAAAGTCGCCCAGCAGACCGTTTCGCAGCGGCAGGTGATGAGCGACAAAGTTGAGACCCTCTTTCAGAACAACCTGAAATCGGGACTTGACGCGAGCTTCGCGAAGGTCAACCTGTCAAGCGCCCAGTTGCTGCTATCCCAAGCCAACAACGATGTCAATTCGGCCGAGGCCGCGCTCGCCACCGCGATCGGCCAGCCCGCCCAGACCGATTTCGATCTGGCGGAGGAAACCACGCCCCAGACCCTGCCGGCCACCGTCACTCCCCTGATTCAGCAAGCGCTTCAGGAGCGTCCCGAACTCAAGAACCTCCGCCTCGAACAGGGCGCCGCCGAGCAATTCGCCCAGGCTGAGCACGCGCTCAATTACCCGACCATCGGCGCAGTCGGAGTGGTGGGCGTTGCGCCCGCGGGCGATCCCCAGATTCCCAACCACTACGGCGCCGCCGGCGTGAACCTTAGCATTCCGATCCTGAACGGCGGCTTATTCCACGCCCGCCAAAACGAAGCCGAACTTCGCGCGAAGGCCGCCGCGGACCGCGTCACGAACGAGATCAACCTGGTCACCCAGGACGTCCGCACTGCTTACCTGAACGCCGCCACCGCCAGGGAGCGCGTCGGCCTCACCGACCAGTTGCTGACTCAGGCGCAGTCCGCGCTCGATCTCGCGCAGAGCCGCTACGACCTCGGTCTCAGTTCGATTGTGGAATTAAGCGACGCGCAGCTGAACCTGACACAGGCTCAGATTGCCAACGCATCGGCGCGGTACGAATATCAGGCGGCCCGGCTCGCGGTCGATTACCAGACCGGCGCTCTGCGCTAGCCCGCTTTTTCGAGCACGTTCAGCGCGATCTTCTGCGCCACAACCATCTCGCGCGTGACCTGGAATTCCTTGACCTTCTTGTAGGACGGCAGGAAGTACATCAGGTCCAGCATCATGTCTTCGATGATCATGCGAAGACCGCGGGCGCCGACCTTGCGTTCGAGCGCCAGCGCCGCTATCGCATCGAGCGCGTCGTCGGTGAACCGCAGCCGCACGTTCTCGTATTCGAAGAGCCGCTGGTATTGCTTGATGATCGCGTTCTTGGGGCGCGACAGAATCTGGATCAGCGCAGCCTTGTCCAGATCTTCGAGCGTCGCCACAACGGGGAGACGTCCGATGAATTCCGGGATAAAGCCGTAGCGGATCAGATCCTGCGGCTGCAGGTGCCGGAGCAGGTCCACGTCGCGGCGTTCGCTGATGCCGACCGTCTTCGACTGTTCCTTCTGAGCACCTTCTTCCTGGAGGAAGCCCATCGACTTTTTGCCGATACGCCGCGCGATGATCTTCTCGAGTCCCACGAAAGCCCCGCCGCAGATGAACAGGATGTTCGTCGTATCGATCGGGGTGAATTCCTGGTGCGGGTGCTTGCGGCCGCCCTGCGGCGGCACGTTCGCCACGGTGCCTTCCAGAATCTTGAGCAGCGCCTGCTGCACGCCTTCGCCCGAAACATCGCGAGTGATCGACGGGTTTTCGTCCTTGCGGCAAATCTTGTCGATTTCGTCGATATAGATGATGCCCTGCTGGCAGCGCTGGACGTCGCCGTCCGCCGCCTGGAGGAGCTTCAGGATGATGTTCTCGACGTCTTCACCAACGTAGCCGGCTTCGGTCAGCGTAGTGGCGTCAACGATCGCGAACGGGACGTCCAGAATCCGCGCCAGCGTCTGAGCCATCAGCGTCTTGCCGGTGCCTGTGGGTCCGATCAGCAGGATGTTCGATTTCGCCAGCTCGATATCCGAATTCCGCATCCGGTTCATGTGGATGCGCTTCGAGTGGTTGTAGACCGCTACCGCCAGTTTCCGCTTGGGGGCTTCCTGGCCGATAACGTACTGATCGAGGAAATCCTTGATCTCGAGCGGCCTGGGAATTTTGTTGGGAGAGGTGGTGGTGGGCTCGGGTTTATCGTCGTCGAGGATCGAGTTGCATACCGCGATGCATTCATCGCAGATGTAGGCTCGAGGATATTCGCTGGGCGAGGAGATCAGTTTTCCAACGACGTCCTGACTCTTGTGACAAAAGGAACAGCGTAGCGTGTCGTCAGATCCGGTGCGCTTCAATGAATTCTCCCTTTCCGGCTGCTCTAATTATCACCTGGCCCCTCCCGCTGCGCAAACAGTACCGTAATGGGAGTTTTGCCCTATTTCTTTTCATTCCGCCGCACCGAGCCCACCAAATCCTCTTCCTTTTTCGCCTCATCGGCCCGTCCCATGGATTTCAGGATGGCCGAATGCGCCTCAAGCGCCTCGGCAAATTCCGGGCTGGTCACTCCCAGCGTCAGTTCCCGGATCTTCGCCGCGAGTTTGAGGTTCGCCTCCGCCAGCTTCGGTTTCCCCTGATGCTCATAGATCAGCCCCAGGCTATAGAGCGCGTCCGCCAGATCCGGACTCTCCACGCCGCCAGCCGCTTCGCGCATATCGGCGCACTGCTTCAGCGGCTTTTCCGCCTCGTCGAACCGGTTCATATTCCGGTACGCCTCGCCGAGCAGACAATACGCCGCGGCCGCTTTCAGACTTTGCCCACCCAAAACCTTTTCGAAGACGCTGCGACTGTGCTGTATATGGGGCAGCGCGGCGTCGTACTTGCCGTCGGCGATCAGTACGGAACCGATATTAAAATCGATATTCGCGACGTCCAGACTTTCCGGGCCATAAGATCTTTCGATCAGCGTCAACGCATTCTCAAATGCCTTAGCCGCGTCGGCATATTTTTTTTCCTGCTGGTACACCAGACCGAGCGTGTTCTGCGTTGTTCCCACGCGCGCGTCGCCGGCGGGGAACCGGCTGGTAATCTTCGCGGCGCGCTGCAGCAGCTCTTCCGCGCTCTTATAATCCTTCGCGGTCGCCGCGCGCGTCGCCGCGATGATCAGCGTCTGCCACGCCGCAAGCACCTCGCCGTTACTGATGGGTGGATCGGCGGCAAACAGAGCCGCGCACGCCAGCAACGCTACAGCCAGCCGCGTCCAGAAAGTTCGATGGAACACTTGCAATTCAGGATAGCGAACGGCTTTATTTCTTCTTATTAAGGGCACGGATACTGGCCGCCATCCTTTCATTTTTTTTTGCCTCATCGTCGCGCTTCAGCTGATGCAGGAGAGAGGCATGAGCTTCGAGCGTATCCGCGAAGACGGGGCTCGAGATGCCCAAAACCTGCTCGCGAATGTGCTCGGCGAGCGTGAAGTACTTCTCCGAATCGTTCAGATTGCCCAGCCGCTGGAAGACGACCGCAAGGCTGAACGCCACCTCGCCGAATTCCGCGGTGCTGACACCACCATCGTCCGCGCGCAAGTCGGCGCAACGCCTGAGGGGGGCTTCCGCGCTGGCGTAGCGCTTGAGTTGCACGTACGCGTCACCCAGGACGCAGGTGGCGTCTTCCACCGCCGACGCATTCGGGCCCAGGTTCTGCTCCAGAATCGGCAAGGCGCGTTTGATCGCATCGAGGGCGCCATCGAATTTGCCCTCGTCCATGAGGATGCCGCTGAGGATGAACTGCGTCTGCCCGAATTCCATGCTTTTCTCGCCGGGACTCACGATGTAAATGGCAAGGGCGCGCCGGGCGTCGTCTTCGGCTTCGGTGAGCTTCTTTTCGGCGCGGAACAGGGTGGCGCGATTCTGTACCGTGGAAGCCACTCGCTTGTCATCTTTGCCGAAAATTTCGGCGGTTTTGAGGGCTTTGGCGTAGGTGGTTTCGGCGGTTGGGAAATCCTTCAGGGCCGCTGCACGCGTGGCCTGACTGAACTGATCCTTCCAGTCGTCATCGACGCCTGCCCATGCGTGGAGAGCGCAGAGCAATGTCAGGAACAGCACCGGACGCATTCGTTTCCAGAATAGTACGGGGTTGGGGAAGGGTTGGGGGTGGTGGAGCGCAGGATGTTGATAGCGCGCGAAATAGAGTTTTCGAATTTCTGTCAACGAGGGATCGCGATCGGATCGAAGATCGTGGCGGGAGCGAGCGACACGATCCGCCAGTCTTCTCCGGCTTTGGACTTGATTCGCCGCAGCGTCGCTGCGACGCGCACGCGGCGGCGCTCAACCGGGCCGGTATCCATTTTCGAGGTCAGCGTCATGTACCAGTCGAGATCCAGGTGATGGACATCCGCCTTCGGATCGTCGGCTTCTTTGTCCGCGACAACGTCGATTGAGCAGAGGATCTCAGTCTGTTGGGTCAGCGCCTGAATATGTTCGACCACCGAGTGATAGTTCGGCGTGTCGCGGTCGAAACTTTCGACCGCGCGGAAGGCGTCGCCGTCACTGAGCGACGACGCGAGCTTCGACATTCGGGTGTAGGCATCCACGTCGGCTGCGGATGCCGCCAGAGTCAGAACCAGACAAATGGCCGCGCTGTTAAGTGCGGTAATTCGCATTGATGTGGATGTAGTCTTCGGTGAGGTCGCACGTCCAGAAAGTCGCGCTTCCCTTCCCTTTGCCTACGATCCGGAACACCACGGAAATGTCGGTGTCATCGAGCCGCTGCTTCATCTCCAGTTCGTCAAAGGGGGCGGCCAGACCGTTGCGGCAAACCTTGACGTCCTGCAGGGTGATTTCGACCATCGACGGATCGAAGTTCACGCCGGAATTACCGGCCGCCGAGAGGATGCGTCCCCAATTCGGATCGGAACCAGCAATGGCGGTCTTGACGAGCGGCGAGATCGCGATGGAGCGGGCGATGGCCGCGGCGGAAGAATCGGTGATTGCGCCGTGCACTTCGACGGAGACGAGCTTGCGAGCGCCTTCGCCATCGCGCACAATCTGGCGCGCGAGCGACTGCAGCGTTTCGGTGAGAGCCTCTTCGAAAACGCTCATTTCCTTCGGATCGGGCCGAACTCCGGAGGCGCCGTTCGCCATCACGATCAGGGTGTCATTCGTGGAAGTGTCGCCATCCACCGAGATGCGGTTATAGCTGAGCTCCGTGGCGCGCACCAGCATGCGGCGCAGCAGGGTTTGCGGAACCAGCGCGTCCGTCATCACGAAGCCGAGCGTGGTGGCCATCTTCGGATGGATCATGCCCGAGCCTTTGGTGATGCCGGCGATGCGCACGGAACCGCGGCGCAGCGTGACTTCGCGGGATGCGCCCTTCGGCTGCAGGTCCGTGGTCAGGATCGCGCGGGCGACATCCGGCAAGCCGGTGTCGTTGAGGTTATCGACGAGCGTCTGGAGCTTATCGAGAATGAGGTTCTCATCGAGCTCGACGCCGATGACCCCTGTGGAAGCGGGCAGCACCTGCGTGGCCTGCAGCTTGAGGAGCTTCGCCAGTTGTTTGGTGGTGTTGAGCGCAACGCGGTCACCGCTCTTGGTGGCGCAGTTGGCATTGCCCGCATTGATCAGCAGCGCGCCGCAGACGCCCTTGGAGGCACGCATGTTGGAGCGCGCGAGTTTGACCGGCGCAGCCTGTACTTTGTTCGTGGTAAAGACGGCGGCAGCAGCGGCCGGAACGCCGGATACGATCAGCGAGAGATCGTCCTTTTCCTGTTTGCGAATGCCAGCGTACGCAGTGGCGTACTTAAATCCCAGTGGTAAGTCGAAAGGTCTCATTTTCCCAGTTGTTCAGTATTCGTTAATCGATGACCGTTGGCGAAAACTCCCGCCGGCATGCGTTTACGGCCTTCGAGTTGCAGTTCCAGTAATTCCAGGCAGACACCATCGCCTGCCACGGCGAAAACTCCACCATCCTGTATCAGGGCTCCCGGGGCCAGATTCCTTATATCGGCCGCCAGGCGCGATCGCCAAAGGTGCAGGGACTG